>SYLG01000142.1 GCA_005808665.1 Planctomycetia bacterium
CCCAATTATTTGAGGGCTGAAAGCCCGATCCATTGGGCATGGTGCCACGCCGTTGGCGTTGAAAACATACGCCGGTGAGAGCAGGAAGGTGGCATGCCAATCCATGTCTGTGGCCTGACAAATACGATCCGGTCGAATCCTACCCTTGCCGTTTTGGTTCTGCGGGCCAAAGGCCCGATCTATACCAGCCTGGGCCAACGGCCCAGGTTTCGGACCCCCCAAATATTGGAGGGCTGAAAGCCCGATCCATTGGGCATGGTGCCACGCCGTTGGCGTTGAAAACATTCGCCAATGAGAACAGGATGGTGGCATGCCAATCCATGTCTGTGGCCTGACAATTACGATCCGGTCGAATCATACCCTTGCCGTTTTGGTTCTGAGGGCCAAAGGCCCGATCTATACCAGCCTGGGCCAACGGCCCGGGTTTCGGATCCCCCAATTATTTGAGGGCTGAAAGCCCGATCCATTGGACCACGAACCCAATGTAGGCGAGAGATTGAAACCTGGGCCTCTTGTTCCCCACCGAAATTCAACCCTTCAAACCAAGGCAAATGGTTTGCTTCCGTCCGGAGTACCTGCGAACTATTGCAAACCCCGTTGTCAAAATCGCACCTGGAGCGGCTAATTTCAAGTCCTTTGGTCGGGACTACGGGCTGTTTTGAACTCGACATACTCCAAAATCTCTGGAAAAACCACCATCCTTGTCCCAAATTTGACCAAAAAATCGTAAAAACCACTCCATCTGCGTAACTTGGGCTAAAGAGTGTGTTCCTTTTTGGCAGGTATTACCAGTAGGTGCGATCCGTTTGTATTGCTGGACGCATCCCTCTGTGCCACCTAAAATCGTAGAAACCGGTTAACACATCCAGTGGGTTAGCTGGTCCGGCCCCAGCCGATCCGTTCGGGCTGGGCGATTGAAGGAGTGCTTTCCTATATGTCTGCTACTCCCGAGCCGATGTTTGGTTTTACCCGAGTGTTTGTCAACCGGTCGTTTTCGTTGGGAAATCTCCCCTGGACGATGCGGCTGTTACTGATTTTTTTGGCGCCCCTGATTTTGATTTTTATCCTTGGTTTGGTGTTTTTAGGGTTGGTGATTTTTGGTGTCGTCTTTTTGATCCAGGTGGTGGTTTCGCTTTTGACTGGAACGGTTTCCACCCGGGTTACTGTGAATCGCCAGACGCATTTTTCCCATCCGCAAACGGGATTGCCTTGGGATGAGTCAAGGGTGGAAACATTGGCGAGGCCCGGTCAGGTAATTGACATTTTTCCCGAACCAAAAAAGGAAGGGCTATAGTATAAACTGGCCTGGATTTTTGAAATGGCCCCAAGGGTTACCCATTTACCTTTGCGCGTTTGTATGGCGGGTCCTTTTCCATGATTTGGTTTTCCTAATCCATGGGGACGCAACCCCAAGTGTCGAAGGGAGCCTGGGCGGGTTGTAATATCCTTCAATGAACTCGAACACTTCTGTTTTGAAGGGTGTTGACGATGACCGCCGACCCTTCTGCCTGGCTGGCAAGATCCTGCCTTGCCAACTAAAATCTGATCATCCCGTGTAGGTTTCGAAAAGTCAATTTTTGATTAAAAACCACCCAGGGAAATATCCAAGCCCATTCCAAAGAGCAGGATCAAGATTTTAGAAATGAAAAATAATGGCCCATCAAGTTGGTTGATTCATTCGGGCTCCGGCATGGATCTGGGAGGAATCGAACGCGTTAATTATGATATTTTGCAAGGATGGGAAACGGTTTCAAATACCAAAATTTACCCGTTTCAGCCTACTAAAAATTTAACCTCTGTTTTAGGCTATTTGCGCGGATGCTTGGACAGGGACATCAAGCATACCATCTTCATGCACCTGGGCTTGACGAAATTTTTGCTTTTGGGTCGACCCAAGGGTTCCCTAAAAGTCTTTTTGCATGGCATCGAAGCCTGGAAAAAACTGCCCGCATGGCACCAATTCCTTCTCCAACGAGTGGATCACTTTTTGTCCAATTCGCAATTTACCTGGGATCGGTTCCTCCATTTTAACCCCGGATTCGGGAACAAGAGACACGATGTGGTGCATCTGGGATTGGGTCAGCAGACCGGGTATTTTCCTCCGGATCCCGATCTGCCTGCTGCCCTGATTATTGGCCGGATGTCGCAATTCGAGGATTACAAAGGGCACAGGGAACTCATTGCCCTTTGGCCCCAGGTGCGGCTTCAGGTTCCCAATGCCCAACTTTGGATCGTTGGAGGGGGAGACCTCAAGCCTGAACTGGAAAGGTTGGCAAAGGGGTCCGAGGGGATTGTCTTTTTTGGCAAAGTAACCGAAGAAAAAAAACAGGAACTCCTGAAGCGATGCCGATGCTTTGCCATGCCCAGCAGGAATGAGGGATTTGGATTGGTTTATCTGGAAGCCATGCGAATGGGAAGGCCCTGTCTGGTCAGTGATTGTGATGCAGGGCGAGAAATTATTGATGAATTTTCTAGCGTACTAAGTTATAAAGATAGGGAAGTTTGGCCCACAGAGATTTCAAGGTCTCTTTTAAAACTTGATCAAAATATGAGCGAAAAGATACAATTTCATTACAATAGTCGTTTTAAATCAAATCATTTTTTGGATCGATTTTATAATTCGCTCATTAAATAAAATTTAATGTATAATATATTATCTTTATTTTACTTTAATATAAAATTTAATTTTAAAAGGCCCTTGAACGGAATCAACAGTTGACGCAGTAATGGATGGGATCGCAATTGCTTTGGCCAAACCCCTTTTCAAGCAGAATGGACGAAACCCCTAAGCCACCGAGCGGTTGCTTAAACCCATCCGCCTGGTTTCGGTGATCGCTTCCCGGATTCGGGAAAATGGCTCCGTCAAATCCAGGCGCATTCCCGCCCCCTCCAGAAGTTGGAAAATCGGCAATTCGTCTTGCGGATAGTCCGGATGAATGGAACAACTTGCCTGAATCGGAAGGTCGATCGGTTTGCCCAAAACACCCAATTGCAACACCGGGGCCTCTACATGGCGGCGAACTTCCAGGCCAAGCCCAAGGTCCGTTACCACAATATCTGCCGAGTAGGAGGCTTTCTCAATGAGATTTTTCCCCATCAATTCCCCCACCAAGTAGGCGTCGAGGGTGGGACCATAAAGAATCTGTTGAACCTTGGTTGGCTGCACCGGGCTGGTGAGGCGAAACTCAAGCGGCCTGCCTTGGGAATTGGTAAGCAGGTAACCGGCTATCCAGCCCACAGGCCCATCCTGCAACAGGGTAAAAAAACCCAACACAAGCCCTTTGCCTTTGGGGCGGGTGGGTACAACTTCTGGGGTGATTTGCGTGGTGATTGAGGAACACTCCGTCACGGTCGATCTCCAGCCAAACGATTCGACCCGAGCCAATCCTCGGGTCCTCCCGGAGAGAGTCTTCGGGAAAAGTGGGCCCCTCACTTGAGACCCGGGAGAATTCCTCGTTCGGAAAGTCAACCGAAGGGCCAACATATCTCCCTGATTCCCCGATTTGCCCCATTCGTCCTGATCGGAATAATCGGTTCGGTGGATCATGGGGGAAGGACTTGGAGAAATGGGCTCAATTGCTTGGGAGAATCCTGGAAAGATGGTTTTCTACCTAGCCCTATCCTTGATGATCATCACAAGTGAAAACACGCCTTGGATATAGGGGTAGGAGGCCGAAAAACTTGGCCCAGACGGTGTTATGGCCGGTGGCAGCCCTTCGGCAATCTTTACATAACTTGGGATAACCATCTGAAGCGTAGGTGACCCGGTTTCCATGGTTTTTGCGGTGTTCCAAAAAGGAATCTTCCCGAAGGCCCCTTTGGCCCAGTTCCTCCCTCAATAGCAAAAGGGCCCAAGGCTCCATTCCCGTCGAGAAAAAACAGTATTGATCCAATAGCTCCCCATCCGATGCTTTTTGGGCAAACGACTGGCATTTTTCGACATGGGTTAGCCCGCTCAAATCCTGTTCCTCATGAGGAGTTCTACCGGTTGGTTTAGGGATCGGGATTTCTCCGCTTTCCGATCCTCCCTACTTTTTTGCAGCCAATCGTTTTGAAAAAATGCAAAGGTCATCGCCATCGGCGTAATAGTCAGGCACACAAGCGGAAAGGGAATAGTCGTATTTGAGGTAAAATTGCCGGGTCCGGTCGTAATGGGGGGTGCCCGAGGTCTCGATCAAAAACAACCGGGCTCCCTCCTTAAAGGAATCGTCCTCGGCATGCCGCAACAGGTGCCCACCTCTTCCCTTGCCCTGGACAAGATTGGAAATCGCAATCCAATAGAGGTACCAAGTCCGGTCGGTCATGGCCGCAGGGGCCCAATACGCATAGCCGGTGATCTTTCCCTCTTCTACCAGGACAGAAGCCTTGTGTCCAAAATCCCTGGTCACCGCAAAATAGTCATCGAGGACTTCCTGGAGGGCTTCCACCTCAAGAGGTTTGAACATGGCGGTTTGACTGGTCAAAAGGATAATCATTGGGATGTCGGCGGGTTCCACCGGTCGAATGAGGTAGGACATGAAACTCCCGGCTGGCAAGATAGGAAAGGGTGAATAGGAAAATTCTACAAAATGACCCACCAACAACCGGGCCAACTCTGCCAAAGGGCCAAGGTTGGCCTTTCTTTCGTTAGGGCAAAAGAGTATTCGCTCCCCAAAGGTGACCCGTTCCTTGGCTAAAAGGAGGCGGAGGGTTGGATCCCGATGGGGAGTGAACAAAATGAAAAAGTTAAACAGCGTTTGGAATCCGGTTGGAAAGTTATCCTTGGCCGCCTGCCTTGGGCTTTCCACCGGTGGTATATTGTCTGGTCAGGACTCAGGCCCGGTTGGTAATCCCACCGCCCTGGGACAACCGCAAGGCCAACAACAACCCGCAGGGGCTCCCGGAACGCGGGTAGTCGCCATGGTCAATGGCGAAAACATCACCCAGGCCGAGCTTGACCTTGCGCTTAAACAATTGGGGCCAAGCCCGATCCAACTGGGGACCAATCGGGTTCGCCAACAGCAACTCGAAGCCCTTTCGATGATGATAGACGATATTCTCATGAAGCAATTTCTCAAAAAGAACGCTCCGGAGGTCAAGGAAACCGACATCGACAAAAAGATGGCGGACTTGGTGAGCGAGCTGAAAAAAACCAACAAAACCCTTGAGGACATGTACAAGGAAAACGGTTTCACGGTGGAACAAATCCGGACAAACCTACGGACAAAATTGCAGTGGCTTGCCTACGCAAGCTCGAAATACAACGAAGCGGATCTCAAGAAATATTGGGATACGAATCGCGACTTTTTCGATGGGGTGATGGTTCATGTCAGTCACATTGCCCTTAGAACCCCTCCGGGAATGGCTCCCAAGGAACGGGAAGACCTGTTCAAGCGGATGGCCCATTTGAGGCAGATGATTCAATCAGGGCAGATTGATTTTGCCTCTGCAGCGAAGAAATATTCCCAGGAAGCCAGCGGCCAACAGGGAGGAGACCTTGGTTTCATTCCCCGCAAATGGGCGGTGGATGAGACCTTTGCCAAGGCAGCATTCTCCATGAAGGCAGGGGAGATTTCCCAGCCGGTGGTGACCGAATTTGCCATCCAACTCATCAAGGTAAACGACCGCCGGGCGGGCAAACCCAACGAATACAAACGGATCCATGATGATGTTCGGGAGTTTCACAACGAGGAGGCGTTCCAGACGCTCCTGGGGGGACTTCGCAAGGCGGCAAAAATCGAGGTCTTTGTTCAATAAACCCTATATACATCGCAAATAGGAAAAATCAAACCTTTTACCGGCAAGTCGGGGGACGGCGCAGCCCGGGCAGGAATTCGTTCCTCCCGGGCTGCGTTATTTTCCGAACAGATCAAGCTTTTTGGGCCCTGACCAGAATTGGAATACCCCGGGCCATTGGTTTCGAGGGGGTGCCAACTATTGTCGGGCAGGAGTCAATACGGCTAACTCATGCGCATAAAAAACCAGATGGTTTGACCAAAGCCAACCACAATAACAAAAACCCTAAGCCATATCTTTGGGATTTTTCGGCCAAAAATTCCCCCTAGATAACCTCCCAAAATGGCCACCGGAACCATGAGAGCCAAAAGATCCCAACGGATGTTGCCTCCGAAAAGGAAAATGATCGAGGCAACCAGATTGATGAGCCCTGCAAAAAAAATCTTGAGTGCGTTGGCCCGGATCATTCCCCCGAGGGGCAAAAGCCCCAACAAAGCCAACATCATGATCCCTATGCCCGCACCAAAATAGGCACCATAAATAGCAATCAGGAATTGACTAAACAAGACCCAAAAGGGAGGTTTATGCGAGGCCCCCTCGGGAAGGGCAATCCTGGGGGAAAGCAGGGGTTGCAGGGTAAAAAGGACAGAGGCGATCAGAGCCAAATAAGGAACAATGCGATCAAAATGTTCCGGATTAGGTAATATCACCAGGAGGCCACCAAGAGCCGCCCCGACCAAACTGACTGGCGCCAACCAGGTAAGCCAAGCGCGATCTTCCTTTATTTCCTTGCGATAGGCCAGTGAGCTGGACATGGCGGCGGGGAGTAAGGCCAGGGTGCTGGTGCAGTTGGCTCCAACACTAGAGGTAAACGCCAATAGGGCCGGAAAGGTGAGAAGCGTCCCTCCCCCGGCAAGGGCATTTATCATCCCTGCGGCAAAAGTTGCCAGGCAGAGGCCTGCGGCCTCAAAAGGAAGGTCAGCAATGGAGTTTTCCATCAGCCGTCCCATCCGGCAAAATCACCATTGTCCAGAATGTGGGCAAGGCGACCATCTATCCGGATGCGCCCTTCGGCGAATGCTTCGATCGCTTCCGGGTAGGCTTCGCATTCCATAGCAAACACCCGTTTTGCCAGGGATTCAACGGTGTCATCCTGGAATACCTCGGTGGCTTTTTGCACTAAAATCGGGCCATGGTCGTATTCGTTGTCGACAAAATGCACAGTACATCCGGTGATTTTATTGCCTCCCTCAAGCACGGCCTGATGTACATGATTTCCATGAAAACCCTTGCCACAATAGGACGGAATAAGGGAAGGGTGGATGTTCATGACTTTGTTGTTAAAGTCCTCGGGTATGGGCAGCAACCGCAAAAACCCGGCCATGATCACAAGGTCCGCCTCCACTTTGCGTAGGGAGGCAAAGACATTTTCAGAGAACTCCCGGGCAGAGGCGAACGCTTTTCGGTCCATGACTTCATGGGGCAGGTTGGCCTTGGCTGCGCGTTGGAGCCCAAAAACCCCGGGCCGATCGGCCACGACCAACACGACCGATGCGGCGAGATTGCCATGGACGATTCGGTCGAGCAGGTTTTGCAGGGTGGTACCCGAACCTGACAAGAGAACGGCCAGTCTGATTTTGCCCCCATGGGCCGGTTTGGTGGTCGACATGAAACCCGGTTGAAACCCCTGGTGAATTTGGGTGTTGCCTTGGTTTGGCTACCCCTTCCCCTCCGTTGGCAATTTGATCCAGGGTGCCACCTGTTTTAATTGTAGAAGTCAAATTGGGGATTGGCTGGTTATCCGGAAACCAACAAAAGGGCTGTATCTGCTGTATTGGAAAAGCTTCCACTCAAAAGGGTGGCATAAGGAAGCGCCTATTCGCACCCATGCTCCTTCCGGTGGCCCGTTTGGCCTCCTGCTTTGCCCTCCCAAGGAAGTGGCCAAAAAAGGAGAACCTCAACCATTTACCCAAACGACTCGTTAATGCCAATCGTTTTGATACTCTTTGGACTCTTCTACCCTTTTCCTGAACCAACCCCTGCGAAGTACCTGTCTTTACTCTGGCCAAGGGATAAAAACCGTGCCAAAAACAGGCAAAAACCAACCTTTTATTGCTTTCCTTTGCCTAATTCATGGAAATACCCTGCGTTGAGTCGAACCATGCAAGGCAGCGGCTAGAATCTACCTTGGACGAGATCCGGCCATTGGGCACGGTTTTATGACCCTTTTTGACTGTTTGTGCGGATGGCGGGTTGCTTTATGACATTTGCCAAGGTTGATTCCCAGGTCGATTTTCCAGCGTTGGAACGGGCTATCCTGAAACATTGGAAAGATACCGACGCCTTTGAAACGCTCCGCAAACAAAATGCAAACGGCCCCCAATGGTCCTTCCTCGACGGGCCGATCACTGCCAACAACCCCATGGGGGTGCATCACGCCTGGGGTCGTACTTATAAAGACGCCTTCCAACGGTACCACGCCATGCGCGGATGCCATTTGCGGTACCAAAACGGCTTCGATTGCCAGGGGCTTTGGGTCGAAGTGGAAGTGGAAAAGGAACTGCAACTGCGGTCGAAACGGGACATCGAAAACCTCGTTCCGGGAGACAAATTCGCTTCCATCGACAAGTTCGTCAACCTGTGCAAGGAACGGGTGGACCGCTTCGCCAAAGTACAAACCGAGCAATCCATTCGCTTGGGCTACTGGATGGATTGGGACAGGGAAGAGGATTGGGCGAAAAAGCCGGATGATCGCCGCAGCTATTTCACCATGTCGGAGGTGAACAACACCACGATTTGGAGTTTCCTCAATAAGTGTCACGACCGGGGTTTGGTCTATCGGGGTTATGATGCCATGCCCTGGTGTCCCCGGTGTTCGGTTGGCCTAAGCCAGATGGAGATGGCCGAAGGGTACCAGATGGTGGCACATCGTGCCCCATTTGTCAGGTTTGCGCTCCGAAACGAGGAAAATGCTTTCCTCCTCGTTTGGACGACTACGCCCTGGACCCTTTCAAGCAATGTTGCGGCAGCAGTCAACCCGGAGCTGACCTATCTGAAGCTCAAACACAGAGACCAGATCTATTATCTTGCCAAGGGGGCCTACACCGCCAAAAGACTTGACGAAGAGTTCAAACGCAAGGAGTGGCTCGATGGGGTTCCCCGTCTCAAAACCCTCGAACAGATGTTCAAGGAAAAAGGGGGAGCGGAGATTCTCGCCGAACTAAAAGGATCGGAAATGTTGGGTTGGGCCTATGATGGGCCATGGGATGAATTGCCCGCCCAATCCACGGCGGGTGGTTTTCCCAATGAACTCGTCCGGGTCTCCACCCAAAGAGGCTATTCCACCCCCCAATCCGCCAGGGAAGCCCATCGGGTTATCGCCTGGAAAGAGGTCGGCGAGACCGAGGGGACAGGAATTGTCCACATCGCCCCCGGTTGCGGCCGGGAAGATTTCCTCCTTGGCCAGGGGGAAAAGCTTCCGGGCATTGCCCCCCTGGATGAATTTGGTTGTTTCCTTCAGGGATTTGGGGTACTGGAGGGGAAAAACGCCTCAGAATCGACCACGACAGACTTCATCCTGGATGCCCTTGCCACCAAAGGCGTACTTTTTGCCACAGAAAAATACCCCCACAAATATCCCCATTGCTGGCGCTGCAAAACCGAGGTCCTCTTTCGCCTGGTCGAAGAGTGGTTTATTGGCATGTCCTGGCGCGATGAGATCATGAAGGTCTGTGGCGACATCCGGTGGATTCCCGGCTTTGGCCATCAACGCGAACTCGATTGGCTCAAGAACATGGGAGATTGGATGATCTCCAAGAAACGCTTTTGGGGATTGGCACTTCCCGTTTGGATTGACGAAGTGACGGATGACTTTGAGGTTATCGGCAGCCGGGAAGAGTTGGAGGCAAGGGCCGTTCATGGGCTTGAACATATTCGGGGTCGGTCGCTTCACAAACCATGGATCGACATGGTCAAGATCAGAAATCCCAAAACGGGAAACCTGATGTCGCGGATCCCTGATGTGGGAAATCCGTGGCTCGATGCAGGAATTGTCCCCTTCTCCACCATGGGGTACAATGCCGATCCCAAAGAATGGGAAAGCTGGTTTCCCGCCGACCTTATCACCGAATGTTTTCCAGGCCAGTTTCGCAACTGGTTTTATGCCTTATTGGCGATGTCCACCATGATGGTGGGGCGGGCTCCCTTCAAAACTTTGTTGGGTCACGCCCTTGTCCGCGATCAAAACGGCGAGGAAATGCACAAGTCCAAAGGCAATTCGATCCCTTTTGAGGGTGCCTCGGACAACGGTTACGCCATTGCCGGAAAACAAGGCAAGATGGAAAATCACCCTCCCATGGGTGCGGACTTGGTGCGGTGGATGTATTGCCGGCAAAACCCCGCCCAGAACATCAATTTTGGTCCCACCGTAGCCGAAGAAGTGCGGGCCCGCTTCTTCCTCAAACTCTGGAACACCTATTCGTTTTTCTGTAACTATGCCAGGCTGGATGGCTATGATCCCCAAACAATCACCATTGCCAGGGAAAACCTCACCGACCTGGACAAATGGATTCTCTCCGATTTGCAAAGGTTGGTGCAAACGGCCAATGATGCCTATTTGGGATACGATTTGGCAAGCCTTTGCACCGAGGTGGAATCGTTCGTTGATGATAAGGTTTCGAATTGGTATGTAAGGCGCAATCGCAGGCGTTTTTGGAAGGCCGGGGCGGGTGCTGACAAATCCGCGGCGTATCAAACCCTTCATCAGGTTTTGGTAACGGTAACCCGGTTGTGCGCCCCAATCATTCCGTTTTTTACCGATGCCTTGCACCAAAACCTCTGCCCCAAGGGCAAGTCAAGCATTCACCTTGAACCGTTTCCCCAACCCGATGCCAGGCTTATCGACGAAGAGCTTTCGGCCCAAATCAACGCCCTATTAAAGATCGTTTCGTTAGGCTTGTCCGCCAGAAATGGCCTGAAAATCAAGGTCCGCCAACCTCTGGCCGAATTCCGGGTACAATGTGCCAATGACACCGAACGGGCAGCAGTGCTTCGCTTTGCCGACCAAATCACCGAGGAACTCAATGTCAAAAAGATAACCATCCATGACCAAAAGGAGGGATCCCTTTTGGTTGCTACGGTAAAGGCCAATATGCGGACGCTTGGCCCCAAATTGGGAGCAAAGCTCGCCGCAACCCAACGGGCGATTCTTGAAGCCAATCCGCAAGCCCTTTCGGCCAAAGCATCCGGTGGGGCCCCCTTTGCGTTTGAGGTTGAAGGAGAATCCTTGGAGCTTTCCCCGGAAGATTTGCTGGTGGAACTGAAAAGCCCTGATGGGTTTGGAGGGGTGGGTGACAGGGACACCCAGGTTGCCCTGGATGGACGGATCACCCGCGACCTGGCCCTGGAAGGCCAAAGTCGTGACATCGTCCGAAACATTCAGGAGCTTCGGAAAAAGGTAGGGCTCCAACTTGAGGATCGGATCGACCTGCACCTTTTTAGCACCTCACCCGAGCTAAAAGAGGCCATTCACATTCATGGCGAAACCATTGGAGGCGAAACCCTGACTATCTCCTGGGCAAATGGACCCCATGGTGAGGCGGGGCACCAGGCCGATGTCAAAATTGAAGGACATCCCCTCCTGATCAGCCTGAGGAAAGCATAATGAGCCTCCCCGAAACGATCCTGCAATTTGGTACGGGCCGGTTCCTTCGCGCCTTTGCCGATCTTTTTATTCACCAAGCTAACCTGGCTGGTCAAAATGTGGGAAAGGTGGTACTGGTTCAATCCACAGGTGGCGCCCGTGCCGAAGGGTTGACCAAAAATCAGGGAAGGTATCATGTCCTTATCCGGGGATTTGAAAAAGGCCAGGTAATCGAACGGTTGGAGGAATGCGAAAGCATCTCCCGGGCTTTGTTGGCCCAAACCCAATGGGAAGAAATCCTCCAGGTTGCCCAAAGCCCAAACCTCAAGGTGATCCTGTCCAACACTACCGAGGCTGGCTATGAGGTCTTTCCCCAGGACAATTCGGCTGATGTGCCGCCAAAATCGTTTCCGGCAAAGCTCCTCGCCGTGC
Source organism: Planctomycetia bacterium (assembly GCA_005808665.1). Classification (GTDB taxonomy): domain Bacteria; phylum Planctomycetota; class Planctomycetia; order Gemmatales; family Gemmataceae; genus SYLG01. The sequence continues at coordinate 11,789 of SYLG01000142.1, forward strand.
TTCGTTCCCGTTTTGAGGCAGGCGAAGGTCCGGTTGCGATTGTTCCCTGTGAACTCCGCGAGAATAATGCCAAAGTCCTCAGGACCATTGTTATCGAACTAATGGAAAGATGGAAACTGGATGGCCCTTTGTCTGATTTTGTCGCCAACAAGTGTACTTGGCACAACACCTTGGTGGATCGCATTGTAACCGGCACTCCGGCCGGGCACCCTCTTCTGGAACAGGATCCGATGCTGATTGCCTGTGAACCCTATGCCCTTTTTGCGATCGAAGAAATACCCGGTTCACCCAGGTGGATTGAGCACCCCTCGATTATCTGGACCCCGGATGTCCTGCCCTATTTCTTGCGGAAAGTCAGGCTATTGAATGGGGCCCACACCGCACTTTTGATCAAGGCATGGCCCAAGGGTTTCAAGATTGTCCGCGATGCCGTTAATGATTCGAATCTCGGTCCCTGGGTGGCAAGATTGTTGGAAACCGAAGTTGTTCCTGTGCTGGAAGGGCGGGTCGAAAAGCCCCGGGAATTTGCCCACGAAGTACTGGACCGTTTTCGCAATCCGTTTCTCGATCATAAATTGGCCGACATTTCCTTGCACCATGACCAGAAAGTCCAGGTGCGACTTGTCCCCTCAAGGGAGGAATTCCAAACCCAATTTGGCAATCCCGCACCAATGCTGACCGATATCCTTGCCAATGGAGGCAAGCTGGTCGATCCGGAATAAAGGATTACTCCGGATCGAAACCCAATTCCAGGGAAGGACTGGGCAAGGTAAACCCAAGTTTTGGGTTAACTCCTTTTACCTTGAAGTACCGAATGGATAAACCAAACCCGGCAGGTTAAGGCTTGGTGGTTTGCAAATGTTTCCTGAAGAAATCCAACAGGGCCTTGTCGGCCTTTTGGGCATTTTCGCCTTTGAATCCGTGGCCTGCCCCTTCCAGGGTGAGAAGATCCGCATTCACCCCGGCCGCTTTCATTCGATCCACAATCCAAACGGCCTGTTCATGGGCGACATACTTGTCCTCCGTCCCATGGATGCAAAGGGTCGGTGCGGCATTCGGTGTCACCCAATAGAGGGGACTGGAGCGCAAATGGGCGGGAAGGGCCGTTTGAAGGTTTCCGCCAAGGAAAAGGGGCAACACCTCGGCAGCGTCAACACTTTTGCCGTACGATTTGGTGAAATCGCTCGGGCCATAGACATTGACGACACAGTTGACTTTGGACGATTGGTCGGGATTGCCTCCATCACCTTCAAAACTCCGAACATCCGCGGTCACCCCGAGGAATTGGGCGAGGTGACCACCCGCCGATCCTCCTGTCACGCCTATCCTGTTCGGGTCGATTCCATACTTGGTTGCGTTGGCCCGTAACCAGCGAACCGCCGCCTTGGAGTCTTCGACGGCAGCGGGAAACTTGTGCTTGGGAGCAAGGCGATAGGTCATGGTCACGGCGACAAATCCTTCCGAGGCTAGTTTAATGCAAAGGCCATCATAGCCTTCCCGCTTTCCAGCCCGAAATCCACCTCCGTGGATGCAAAGGATTGCGGGAAGGGGACCCTCGGATTTTTTGGGTCGGGCCATGTTCAGGTGCAGTGGATCGGCACCCGGGGGTTTGGCATATTCGATACCGGTTTCAAAAAGGACATTTTCCGGGACTTTGGGGCCTGAAGCAGGATTTTGTGCACTTGCCAGACTGGAGGAAAACAAAAATAATATTATTAAGGCCAAAATATTACCAGACAAAATCGTAGGTGACATGGGGAATGGCTCCAAAAAAGAGGAAAAATACAAATTGAAGGCACGGAGGAAATCTAGTGTTTCCAGGACTTTTGTCTAACTGGACTTTTGCAAAGTCATGTTAGTCCAAGGTTTTGGATGACCTGATCATATGGCTTTGAGAAAACGGTAGCCTGTCTAATGGCCCATTTGATGGTGTCACTTAGGGTTTCCCGTAACATTGCCAGACAGGCCTCGCCGATGGTCGTCAGCTTTTGGAATGCCCAATCATGCGCACGGCCCTGCCTGAGTTGGCGCATCAGAAGGCTGTACGCCATCATGACCAGGTACATGTGCCTTGTCTGGCCCTGGCCATCCCGTAGCTGACAGTCTCCCATCCCAAGTTCCTGCTTGCCGTCCCGATGAAAGGTCTCCGTTCCCGTCCAACGCTCCCTGTAAACACCCAATATCCGGCTCACTTCCCAGGTTATCCGATTCGTCACCAGCACCTTGCACGGACTTGCATCCCGCTTGTGGCGCCACAATACAAGAATGCGAACCTTGTGATTTACCTTGGGAATCCGAACCGTGCAGGTGAAATACCACTGCCGCTTGTCCCCGTGCGGGATTTCTTTGCGATCCTCCGCAGGAATTTGGGCCGCCAACTCCTCCGCCTTCAAACACTTTCCTTTCAACTCCAGCTTGCGGTTCAGCTTCAGGTCACCCACATACCCCCTGGACCGTCCGGTTCCGTCCTCCCTGGAATGAATATGGTTCAGATTCTCCGCATTCGTGAAATAGCTGTCGAACGCAAAGTCTCCCGGAATCCCCCTCTCGTACACCCAGTCCACCAATTGGCAAAACAGGACCGTATGGTCCTCGAATTTCTCCCCCGTCGCCTCACATTGCTCCCGCTTTTTGAAACGCTTGAATTCCAGCGGATAATGCTTGCCACTAGCACATACATAATTGGCAATCAGGTAATCGTGGGCAATCTTGCTCCGTTGTTCGGAATGGTCCCAAAACCATCCCACATCCTTGATGAATTGGCCTTCATGGTCAATCAGCACATCATCAATCGCAATGACACCCTGTTGGCTGTAACGGGTCGAAGGTTCTTTCTGAAGCCATTCAAGCCGTCGTTCGTTCAACAGGGTCACATCCCATTCCGCCGCCGTAAGAAAACGGTTCAGGCAGGATTGATCCGTGGTTTCAGCAAATTCCCGGTTGATCCCCGATACGCTCTTACGCTCGGCAATCATCAACCCTGTCAGATATTCACCGAAATGCCGCCGCTAAGGCTCACAGGAAAACAGGTCGCCAAATTCCTTAAGCGCAGCCTGAACCACCTCCGGAAAATCCACGATGCCTGGCATGGGGTGACCCTCCTTGGTCTTCCAACCAACTGCTTTCTCTCAGCTGATTAAACCCCAAACTACCTATTTTTCCAAGGCCATTTCCAATTTTGCAAAAGTCCAGGTCTAATTGAAAATATTCAGAATTATGAGCTTGACCATTGAACCGGTTGAGGTTGTTTCATAAAAAAAGTTAAGTCTAAAAATCCAATTGAACCATGGTTGGCTAAATCCGTTTTATGACCGAAACAAAGGCGTCCCATATAGAAACCAACCGATTGTTTTGGATTGATTGGTTGCGGTTCTTGGCTGCTTTTGTAGTTGTTTTTTGCCATATCAGGGGAGGACATTTTGTTGAATACGGATCGCTTGATCCGGGTTCCCAAAACATTTTCACTATTCTGTTTTTTTCGGCATCTAGACTTGGCCACGAATCAGTCATAATGTTTTTTTCACTTAGCGGAATGCTTGTTGGCGGCAAACTAATTGAGAAAGTTATTTCTGGTAATTTAATTTTAACAAATTTTTTTATTGATCGTTTATTTAGAATCTATGTTCCATACTTTCCAATCCTTATGATTTCTGGCCTTATTTCAGGTCAAAATTTTGACGGGCAAATTTTCCTTGTTAATCTTGCTGGCCTTCAGGGAGTTTACGGAGGGGTTTTTGTCGGAAATAACTCCCTTTGGTCCCTTTCTTATGAAATTTGGTTTTACATTCTAGCAGGTTCAACCGCTTCTTTTATTTTTCCAAGAAAATCTATATTCAAAACCATTCTGTTTTTAATTGTTTTAATATTAGCCGCTTCCATTTATTTAAAACTAGAAATGGTATATTTGCTATGTTTTTTTGTATCGTCAATTTTACATTTTTTAAAGGTATGTCGTATTCATAAATTGGCAATTCTTATACTGTCATCTATCGCATGCTTCTCAATGTGCGCCATCAGTCAATTAGCAAGTGAATCAATATCAATTGATTTAAACAGTTTAAAACTATATTGTCCTGATAAAAACACTATTACTATTATTCTGTGTGTGTTAATTTGCATAGTGATAAAATCTGCTTCTTTGTTTACCCCTAATTCATATTTTACCAGATATATTGAAAAAATCGGGGTTTTTGCTGCTTCTTTTTCTTATACTCTTTATTTATGCCACCTTCCTATTTTATATTTTTTAAACAAGATTGGTTTCTTCTCGTCTGAAAAAGTGAATGTTGTAAACACTTATTCTATATTTATTGTCTGCTATAAATTTTTATTTGTCATTGTTATTTCTTATATTTTGTATTATTTATTCGAAAAAAATACTGGTTATTTAAAAAACAATTTCAAATCCAAATTCAATATCACATAAACCTTATTTTTTTCTATTTCGGTTTATAACGCACATTTGTGATTAATCAATACATTAATTCAGATTGATACTTATTTGTCGTATGCGTTCACGGGATTTTGAGATTTTAGTTGACACGAATGGGTCTTTCCAGCGATACCAGCTGGCATGCAGTCACCCGACATACTTTTGGAAACGGTACACGATCTCGAGACTTTACTCAGATGTGCCAGGGAGGAG
>SYLG01000143.1 GCA_005808665.1 Planctomycetia bacterium
GCTGATGCATGTCATCGCCGCCAAGGCGATAGCCTTTCATGAGGCCTTGCAGCCTGGTTTTGCCGTTTACGCTGCCCAAACAGTCGCCAATGCGAAAATCCTGGCCCACGAATTTCTCTCTGCCGGATATCGTCTGGTATCGGGGGGAACGGATAACCACCTCCTATTGGTGGATGTCAACGCCAAGGGCCTATCGGGTAGGCAGGCCGAGCGGTCCCTGGATTTGGCAGGGATCACCGTCAACCGGAATGGGATTCCGTTTGACAAACGCCCGCCTCTGGATCCCTCGGGAATCCGGGTTGGGGCCCAGGCCCTTACCACCCGGGGCATGAAGGAAACCGAAATGCGCCAAATCGCCGGTTGGATGATCGAGGTTTTGAACGCTCCCGATGATATGGCTTTATGCGGCAGGATTCGGGGAGCTGTTTCGGACCTTTGCCAAAGCTTCCCTGTGCCCCACGAACACGCCTAGGCTTCTGGGGAGCCCTTGGGGGGGGGACCATTGGCTCCCCTTTCCTGATGTTGTGGGAATTGGTTGGGGTGGCCTTTCGGTTGTTTTCGCCCCAAAATGTAGTCAAAATCGGGGAAATGGGCCGTTTCCCCAATTCAAGTGTTTCTTTGCATGGATTGTTGACTTCTGCTTGGGTTATACGGCAATTTGTCCGATACCTTGGATGTGTTGGCCGGGTTGAAAGCATAGCTTTGCCTGATTTTCAAGCCATGGCCAAATCAAACCTCTTTTCCCTTGGCTGGACTGTGCATGCGGCCTCATTCCTACCTTTGCCTGGACTGCGGGCAAAGTAGTCTGGAACCTGGGGACCAGGGTCAAACATGCCCAAACTGCGGCAAAGTGTGGCCGATTCATGGGGGAGTCTCGCTTTTTCTTTCGGGCTTGGAGGTGGTCGAAAATGCCTTTACCATGCCCAAAGAATCATGGAAAGCGGTTTGCCATTCCGCCGGATTGAGTCCCTCGGACGAACATATCCATCAATTGCAAACGATTTTTTCGAACCATTACAACCTGCCTGAACTGCATCTTTGTGCCGAAAACAACTACTATTTTCAACGGGTTCCCGGTCTGGGAGATTTTTCCTCCACCTCGCACTTTCCAGAAACGAAGGAAGCCGATTTGGAAATGCGGGGGGGTGATCCCTTCGAGTTTCAGATTGAACGACATTACATTCCCGAATGCATTCCGGCAGGCCAAACCCATCCCTGGAATGTCCGACTTAAAAATGACGGCCGGACCATTCCTTGCAAAGGACCGGCCGGGGTGCGGCTGGCCCATCGGTGGCGGGATGGCACGGGGAATCTGGTCCCTGTGGAGGGACAACTGACAACCCTGCCTGTAGACATGGCCAAGGGTCGATCCCTTACGCTACCACTCTTTATAGCCACCCCCATGCGTCCGGGCCTTTACCTCATGGAAGTGGGTTTGGTGGATGAAGAGGGGACTTGGTCCCGAGCGGGTGGTGCGCCCATTATGGTTCAATGTGTGGTGGGACTTTTCCTGGAGGTTCCCTCGCATTGGGCCACCCTGAAAAAACCCCAATCCAGCTACGATTATGTGGAAGATCACCATCTTGGGGTAGCGTTTTTGAAGGAAGAACTTGTTGGAAACGATTGTCCCCGCCTCCTGGAGGTGGGGGGATGTTCCAGCCCGATGACCCATGGATTTGCCGGGGATATTTATGTTTCCGACATTGATGCCCAGACGCTGCAAGTGGGTCGGCTGCGGTTTGGGTCGAAATATCCCAACATGCAATTTTTGGCGTCCGATGCGGCCCGCCTCCCGTTTAACCCGGGAACTTTTGATGGGGTGGTCCTGTTTGCCACGCTTCATCATTTCGCCGATCCGGTTGCTTGCCTCAAGGAGTTTCGCCGGGTCCTGAAGCCTGATGGGTTTGTGATGATGGGGACGGAACCGGTAGGTACCTACATGGCTGAAACGGTCGATTCCAAATTGCTCAAGGAATTGGAAAGCGGGATCAACGAGCAGGTTTTTACCACCCAGGAATACCAAAGGATGTTTCTTTCGGCGGGTCTTTTTGCCACCAGGGTGGAAATCGACCGCGGCGCCTTGCGTGCCATTTTGCGTCCTCAGGCCGATGGCCAAGCCTTTTCCACCATGGCTGACGGATCGACCACGATGCTTTTGATTCGTCAATTGGTCAAACTCAACCTGCATTGGGCCAGGGAAAAGGTAAAGAAATATATCAAACCGCTTTTGCCTCGTCGCAAAGCAGGGTAACACATTTCGTTTATTAAGCCTTTTGGGTGTTGCACCCAAGGTCAATCCTCCGGGCCGTGGCAAATCTCCCTTGTTTTCCCAGCGAGGTTCGGTTATCCCACCGCCGGACTTGAGCAATTCCCAAAAAAAGGCGTCCGTATGCGTCCTGGCCTTTATGGCTGGCTGCTCCTTACAGGGCTGTTTTTGGGAATCCCGGTGGTTTGGGGATTGGCCCGGTGGATTACACCTTACGATGTCGATGGAACGCCCAAGCGTTTGTCCACCCACACCCAATTGGGACTGCCCCCTTGCACCTTTTTGGTGGTCAGTGGCATTCCTTGCCCCAGCTGCGGCCTTACCACCAGTTTTTCGCTCATGGTTCATGGGGATCCCATCCCCTCCCTGCGAGCCAACCCGGCGGGACCCATCCTCCTGTTGGTTACACTTTCCGTGTGGATCTGGAGTCTCTGGTGCATGCTCCATCGGCAGCTCATTTGGAGCCGTATTTGGGAATTTCGCCTTGTCCTGATTCTCAGTGGAGTATTCCTGATCCTTTTGATCCGATGGGTGGCGTTTGTGGTTTTTCCCCGAATCTATGGAAACTGATGGAGACTATGCAATGAACCAATTCAACCGGCGCGCGATCCTTGGAGCCATGGGTACCGGGCTATTTGGGCTTGCGGGCTGCAATATGCTTTCTGTTCCCTATTTCCTGTTCATGGCCCCCGAACCAAAAATTGAAGCCGAGATGGGCAAGGTGGCAAGTACGGACAAGAAAAAGATCAACAAAGTCCTGATTCTTACCTACATGAAACTCGACCTCAGGCCCGAATTCCTCCAGGCCGACCGGGAGATCGCCTTCTACCTTGAAAAACACCTCAAGGAACTCACCACCGCAAACAAGGAAAAGATTACCATTGTCCCGCCACGCAAGGTGGAAGACTACAAAAACCAACATCCCGACTGGCAAGACAAAGAGGTTGCCGACATCGGCAAACATTTCAAGGCGGACTCCGTCGTCTACATCGAAGTCAATGCCCTATCGCTTTATGAACAGGGGTCGGGAGGAACCCTTTACCGGGGAAAAGGCGACCTTACCATTTCGCTCGTGGATGTGAATCACCCGGACGAATCCAGACCTCCCCAACCCTTTTCAACCAGCTATCCCCGTGAAGCCAAAATGATCTTCACACCCAATGACAAAAGCCCGGCGGAGTTCCGTGCCTCGTTCCTGGAATATTTGGGTCGGCGCATTGCCTGGAAGTTTACGGCAAGGCCAACCGCGGATGATTTCAAGGCGGACTAAAAGAGGATTATTGAATCGGCCCCATCGTATCCGCCCTTTTCCGTGGCACCCTGCCAGGTAACCCCTGGTCAGGGTGTTTTTGTTTGCAAATGACGGTCCGCATAATCGCAGAAAACCTTCCAATCCTCGGCATTCATCGAGTGTTTGCCTTTGCGCTTCCAGTAGCCAAGCAGACCGGGCGAGAGCTCGCCTACCGGGGGCAGGTTGGTACTGTCCAGCCCCCCGGAAGAAAGCAACCGGTAGGCACCATCCGCCGCCTTCAACACCTCGAATTGGCCATCGGGATTGGCCCAGGTGTCTTCCAATGCATTGGAAAAAAGGACGGGCCGGGGGGCACAAAGGGCGACCAGGCTATGTTGGTCAAAGGGGATTTTTTTGGTGTTTTCATTGAATGATTTGAAGTTTTTGCAGAACCAGTGGGGAAACCGGTCATTGATCTGGCGGACCATTTCCCCAACCGTTCCCCGACTTGGGGCGGTCCCCCCGCAGCCTGCCTGATGGGGAATCAAAAGGGCAAACCGGTCATCAAAAGCACCGGCGACGATGGCGGTTTTGCCCAAACGCGAATGCCCCACCGCCGCAACCCGCAAAGGATCAATTTCCGGGCAGGTTTCCAGGTGGTCCAAGGCCCGCATCATCCCCCATGCCCAAACGCTGATGGTTGCGGAAGCCCCACCATCCTTATCCTGGCCGTTGGGATTTTGTTTGAAATACATCTCGTCCAGGCCGGGTTTGTCCGGGGCGACATCCGCACAGTGAAACACACAAACGGCATAGCCACGCCTGATGGTCTGCTCAATGGCCCAATCCTTTGTTTGGCTACCCCGGCCCGCATCGGTGGCGCGATTGCCTTTTTGGCCCACCGCGGAACCCATGAGGTAACCAAGGGGGAGGGCAATCCGTTTATCGTCAAGGACAGCGGAATTGCCATGGAAATTGATTCCCAAAAAGGTGGCAACCTTGCCCGCTCTTTTGTTGGGAATGGCTAACAACAAGCGAATGCGAGGCGACTCCCAAGAACCCAATTGCAGGTCTACCTCCCGAAGGGTGGCCAAGCCGCCAAGTGCCTCCCTGTCTTCAAAAAGAGTCGTTGCTTTGACGGCTACTTTGGCGGGAATCCGACCGTACATATAGTGCTCGACAAGGTCACGCAGTTGGGCCTTGCGAGGGAGCCACTCACCTTTGGTTGTAACTTTCTTTCCATCCAGACCCACGAGGGGGTCGGGCAAAACGGCACTTTCCGGAAGCTGGCCTGGACTGGGATGATCGGCAGCAAAACCAGGCATAACAGCTCCCAAAAGGGCCAATAACAAAATGGATTTCGGACATTTCATGATCGGACTCCCTTTGGGTGCAGATCGCTTCGGGATAGAACCCGAAGGATTGACTTTATTTGGCGAACGCCGGGGCGTTGGGATTTCCCTTGCTCAAGGTATAGGCCAGGAGATCCAGGATCTCATCTTCTTTCAGGGTGTCCAACAATCCCGCTGGCATCATCGAAACTTTGGACGGTTCGATGGACTCTATCCGGTTCCGGTTGACACTGGTGAGATTGTTCGGATCCAGCATGTTGGTAAGGACCGACATGCCATCGCCGCCAAGGTTGACAATGCGGCCGGTGACAACCCGGGCATCATCGGTGGTAATGACCACGGATTGGTACTGGTCGGAGATCTCCTTGGACGGATTGATGATGGATTCCAGCAAGTCCCTTGGGGCAAAACGGGCAGAAACCACGGTGAGATCCGGCCCTTGGGCACCGCCTTCGCTGCCATACCGGTGGCAAGAAAAACAGGAGGTTTGTCCGAACAGGGTTCGACCCCTTTCAAAGTTCCGACCCTTGGCCAACCCCTCGGCCAATTGGCCCTCAATGTCTGCCGTTTTCCAGGATTTTACAAAATCCCGTTTGATGGGTTGGGGCAGGGAGATTGCCAGAACTTTGGGCTCTGTCAAGGGTCCCAAAGCGCTCTTTTCCGAAGGTGAAAGGGTGGCTACCGCATCCCTGCGGATGTTGTCCACAAAACCGCCAAAACTATTTCCGCCTTTGTAGGACATGGCCTTGGCCACCCACTCAAACTGGGCTTTCCGGGTTTCAGGGGTCCAACCTTCTTTAAGAACCCTAAGGTACCTGGCAACATCCATTTGCTCCTCCTGGGAGGGAGAAGTGTGGAGCAGTCTGGTTCCCTTGGTGGCAATGGTGGGTGATTTCAGAAACACCAAAACCTGGGCCAGTTCGCCATTGATTGCGGCGGATTCTCCGGGAAATCGGCCATCCAGTTGGTCCAGGATGGCCTTTCGACCCTCTTCCGAGGGAGACCCCAAGCGGACCATTCCCACCTCATAACATCGCAAAAGATCGGTCTTCAGGGGGATGGAAAGCTTGTCCCAACCCGAGGCGATCCGGTTGAGTGAAGCAAAGAATTTGTCGCGGAATTCGGGCGATGCGTCTGGACGCATCGGTTTGTGGGCAGGGTCGGCCCCGGTCACCCTGGCCAAGGCCAAAAGGGCCTGGGTGGCGATGGCGGGGTCCGTTTCCTTGAGGGCATTTTCCCGCCACCCGTTCACATCCTGAAACTCCAAACCCACCCTCGCGGCAAAGCTAAGGTAACGGTCTGGCGAAGCCAGGGTTTCCCAAAGGTAATCGGCGGCAGCAGGATCGCGACGGCCATGAAGGGCTTCGATTTGGCTACGCTTGAGACGGGCTTCCTTTTCGGTGAGGTCCGTTTCCGCGGGTTCCGTTGATTCCGTGCCGGTATAGACCACCCGGTAGAGTGCGGATTGGGTTTTTCGGCCACCCACGGTGAAGTAGAGGGCTCCATCTTTGGGATTGACCACAACATCGGTCAAGGCAAGCGGAGACCCGGTAACAAACTCCTCAAAGGAACCACCAAACCCGGACCCTTGGGGCTTCAGGTTCACGGCATAAAGCTTGCCATAGGACCAGTCACAGATGAAAAGGGCATTCTGGTATTTGGAGGGAAATTTGGTCCCATATCCAAAGCAAACGCCTGTGGGAGAACCGGGGCCAATGTCCACCACAGCAGGAAGGGAATCGGGATAATAGGCGGGCCATTTGCCTGCACCGTTTCGCCAGCCATATTCCCCGCCAGAGTTGGCCATGCAAATGCGGGTGGGGCGATACCATGGGGCATTGATGTCCCATTCCATGTCCGCATCGTAGGTAAAAAGGTCACCGGATTTGTGAAAAGCCGCATCGTACTGATTGCGAAAACCGGTGCAATGAAGTTCCCATTTTTTGCCATCAGGGCTCACCCGGTAGATGGAACCGCCAGGCCCAAGAACGCCCGCCATAAAACCCCGGCCGTCAGGCATGCGGGGAAGGAGGTGGTCCTCGCCCCAAATTTTGGGAACACGGGACGAGGAGGTTTCCATTTGCGGAGTCTGATTGCCACAGACAATAAAAAGGTCCTTGCCATCCGGGCTTAAAATGACCGCATGGGGACCATGTTCCCCGCCACCACCATTGATTTTTTTGAGGAGGACCACGGTGTCAAGAATATCATCGTTGTTTTTCGAGGTGACCTTGTAAAGGCCTGATTCATACTTGCCGCCACGATTCACCACCACATAAAGGGCATCAAAAGCCCACAGTAACCCTTGGGCTTCCCCAATGGCAGCGGGGATTTTTTCAATAACAGCCAGATCCTTTGAACCGGGGGGAGGAGCGGTCACCCGGAACAAACCGCCGTATTGATCGGAAACAATAAGCCGACCTTTGGGGTCCACACACATGTTGACCCAGGACCCCTCGGTGCCCATGGGGACTGTGTAAAGGTGTTCGACCTTGAAATCCTTGCGAGTCTTGATGCCCAGGGCCGCCGGAACCGCAGGAGGATTTCCCGCCATGGCCCGATTGAGGGCATTGGTGGTGATGACCGACCAGGGGCTAACACCGGCAGCTCCAAGAACAGTTACGGGGTCCCCCGCATCGGCGCCACCTGGCCCTTTGGCAATTTTCCAGCTGCCATCGGTGACAATGTTGACCGGGTTTCCCTTAACCGGGATGGCCATTGCCTGCAGAATGGCTCCTGCGGGGCCATTACCGTTTTTTCCTTCTATTACCAGCCAATGTTTACCGGCATTCAGTCCCTTGGCATCCTTATCGAGGGCGACCCTGCCAAGGTCATTCCACCCCTCTTTTTCAAGGATTTGTTTGCCGTCCCAATAGACTTTGACCGCATCATCACCCGTGGCTACCACCACCAATGATTTTATGGCATCGGGAAAGGTCACTTCCCTGGCGAGGAACACCGTTTCGCCTTCCTTGCCATTGCCGTTCCAAATCCAGCGGGGTTGCGGAACACGAACCGGAGGTTGCGCTTTGGAAACAAAGCTTTTGTTATTTTTTTTGGAGGCATCCACGCCCTCTTGGGAGGGGAGGGGATCCTCGGGACTGAGGATTTTTTGCTTTGCCAAACGGGTCAGTTTGAAATCCTTGAACTGGATGACCATGGCCGGGCCGACATGGATCTGCAAGGCCAAAATCCCGGACAGGGCCCGCTTATCGGCCTGGTGATCGACAATCTCAACCGTCTGTTTGCCGGCAATGTATTGGCGAATGACATTCCCCTTGGCAACGATCCGGTAATTCTGAAACTGGTCAAAATCGACTCCTTCAAACATTTTTGCAGGATCACCCAAGGACCCGGAAACCACCTTTTTGCCGTCTTTTCCGATGACCACTTTTTGGCCACGCTCGGCCAGGATTCCGCGCCCCCGTTCCTCGTAGCAGATTCCCTGATATTGATTGGTGGCAATGTCCGCCTGATACCCACCCACGACAAACTCCCCTTTGTCTTTGAGGTGGGTCGATCGGAACTGGATACCCGAGTTGCCCCCCTTGGTGATCCTGAATTGGACAGTCAGATCAAAATCTTCCAAGGGTTTGCCCTGGTAGATGAGGAACTTGTTGTAAGGCAGCTTGCCGTCCGTCTTGCCCGTAAGGACCCCGTCCTCAACCGACCAAAGCTTGGCATCTCCCGACCACCCGGCAAGGTCTTTCCCATTGAATACGGTTTCGGAATCCTGGGCCAGCAGGTGGGTTTGGGATAAACCCAAAGCACAAACCAGCATGAGGCCCGAAGCAAAATGGCATTTCATGTAGGAGATCTCCAAACGGAATAGGTGGCGAAAGGTTGCCACACGGGGTGGGAAGGCCAGCGGTATTCATTGTTCTAATGTTCCGAAGGGAAGCTAGCCAACGCAAACTTCGGGAAATTGTGGAACTCCAAAAAGCCCGGCCAATCCATTGACAACCGGACAGGGCAACTGTACGATTTGCGTAGAACACAAATTCCGAATGGAAAGGTTGGTTGCCATGTTGCAAACCTTGAAATCATTGGGCCTATTGGGAGGCGTACTGTTAGGATTTGGCCCGGTTTGGGGCCAGGCACCTGAACTGGGTCGCATTAGTCCAAAGGCAGCAGGGGTTCTTCATATCCGGGCAGGTTCGATGTATGCCGGGCCTTCCTTGAAATATTTTCGCGATCTCGTTGCCCAGGCGGGCCCGAGGGCAATGCAAATTCTCGAAGATCGCTTTCAGGTCACCCCCTTTCAAATCGACCGAATCACCACTGTGGCGATGATGCCCGACCTGACCAAACTGGGTCACCCTCCGGTGGCGATCATGGTAACCACCTTGATCGACATCAAGACCGATGGCTTGGCCGAGCACCTGGAAATCCGGGGTGTCAAGGATGAAACGGTTGCGTTTCCCCTTTGGAAAGATGGGGATTTGGCTCTTGCCGTTCCCGAACCCAGACTGGTTATCTTTGGGGACAAGGGTGTGGTGGAGTCATTGGCCAAAGCCCAAGCCGGTCCCATTGCTCCCATCTGGTCCAAAATCTCCAGGGACGATATTTCCCTGGTAGTCAACCTTGAGGCTTTTCCTGAGCAGCTTGCCGATTTTTTGCCCCCACCCTTTCCTTCGCTTGCCAAAGCCAAACAGGTTTCTGCCAATCTCAATATTGAGGGCCAAGCCAAATTGCAGGTCGAGGTTCGTTATGCCGAAGAAAGAGACGCAAAAATTGCGGAGGAAATCATTCGTGATTTGCTTCGCAAGGGATTAAGTGAATTGGAAGCACCCCGCAAACAGATGATTGCCATGGTGGAAAGGCCAGGGACCCCCCGACCGGGCACCTATTCCGACCTGCCCGAAGCCATGGCCGGGATGTTTGGCCTTGCCGCTATCAACTATGCCGAAAAACTGTTGTTAAATCCCCCGTTCAAGCAAAAAGGACCGATCCTGAGTGCCGAAATTACCGCCCCTTCCGGATTTCCGACCGCCTTGCTGGGAATGGGCGGTTTGGGTTTGGTCGGATTTGCCGTTCCTGCCTATTCCAAGGTTCAAATCGCTTCCGGGCGTACCCAGAGTGCAAACAATCTCAAGCAAATGGGACTGGCCTTTCACAACTACCACGATGTCAACGGTCGCTTTCCGGCCAACATTGTCGATAAAAACACGGGCAAACCTCTTTTGTCCTGGCGGGTTGCCATTTTACCCTACATCGATCAAGGGGCACTTTACAATTCCTTCAAGCAGGACGAGCCTTGGGACAGCGAAAACAATATCAAACTCGCAAAGAGCTTGGTAAAGGTCTATGCCCATGGGGATCAACTCAAACGGGATACCCAGGGGAATTACCTTACTCCCTATCAGGCATTTACCGGGAAAGATACCCTCCTTGAACCGGGCAAAAAACTGAAGTTCTCTGATGTACGGGATGGGACCTCGAACACGATCATGATTGTCGAAGCCAAAAATCAGGTGGTCTGGTCCAAACCGGACGATATCCCCTTTGATCCGGCCAAGGCACTTCCTGCAACAAACACCATTCTTGGTGGCCTTTTTCCGGGTGGTTTCAATGCTGCCTTTTGTGATGGCTCGGTGCGCTTCATTAGCGATAACATCGATGCGAAAACACTCAAACTTCTGATTACACCTTCCGATGGCGAAGTAATTGATTTTAACCGGTTAAACCCGGGCCCAAGGGAGTTAGAAATCCCCCGTCCACGAGGACCATTGCCGGAACCAGTTAGGCCGGACGCACCGTCCGTGAGAACCCTTCCTGTTCCCGGTATGGCCCAGGCCAGAATAGCCGCCAATCGGACCAGGAGCATGAATAACCTGAAACAATTGGCTCTGGCCGTTCACAATTACCATGATACCTACGGCCACCTCCCGGCCAACATCGTCGATAAAAACACCGGCAAACCCCTTTTGTCCTGGCGGGTGGCCATTTTGCCCTACCTGGAAGAAGACCAGCTTTACAAATTGTTCAAACAAGACGAACCATGGGACAGCGAAAATAATATAAAACTTGCCAAGCGATTGGTAAAAGTCTATGCCCTTGGGGATCAACTCAAACGGGATTCCCAGGGCAATTGCCTTACCCCCTATCAGGCCTTTACCGGGAAAGATACCCTCTTTGAAGAAGGCAAAAAACTGAAATTCCAGGATGTTCTGGATGGCATGTCAAACACCATCCTGTTTGTCGAGGGCAAAAATCAGGTGGTTTGGTCCAAACCGGACGATATCCCATTTGATTCAGAGAAAGTCATCCCTGCACCGAACACCCTTGTGGGTGGGCTTTTTCCGGGTGGTTTCAATGCCGCCTTTTCTGATGGCTCGGTGCGATTTTTAAACGCTACCATCGATCCGAAAGTGCTAAAAGCCATGATCACCCGAGGCGGTGGCGAACCGCTTCAGGGTGACAAATTGGTTCCTTGAAGTTGACAAGGTTCAATGCGTTGGCTTGGAAGGTATGGATTTGCCACCCTGGAAAGGATTTGCCATGAGTGGCGAGGTGTTGGCCCATTCCCCGATTGAAAAACCCAAAATAGCCATTGCGGTGAAAGTTCTGTTCACTGTCTTCATGCTGGTTTTGGTGCCCATTTATCTCAAAGATTATGGGCCCACCAATTTTCTTTACTTTTGTGATGTTGCCCTGATTATGACACTGGTGGCCTTGTGGCGCGAAGATCCACTTTGGGCTTCGATGCCTACGGTTGGAATCCTTTTGCCCCAGACCATTTGGATGGCCGATTTTTTGGCGGGGGTTTTCGGTTTCAACCTTCTGGGAATGACCACCTATATGTTTGATCCGAATCTGCCCCTATTTACCCGGGGCCTTTCGTTCTTTCATTTCTGGTTGCCCATCCTTTTGATATGGGTGACTTGGCGATTGGGGTATGATCGACGGGCCCTTCCCGCCTGGACCGCTTGTGCCTGGATATTGATGGTGGTTTGCTATTTTTTCATGCCCGCCCCGCCACCACCTAAGGACAATCCGAACTTGCCCGTCAACATCAATTTTGTCTATGGGCCAAGTGGACAAAAGGCCCAGGAGTGGCTCCCGGAGAGCGTCTTTTTTGGGTTGGTGATGGTGGGAATGCCCCTTTTGGTTTACACCCCCACCCACCTCTTGCTTCGCAAACTATTTCCCAGGGCAAAAACAGGGGTGGTTTGAAATGGCTTGGATGGGACACAAGGGACCACCATTCCTTTTCCTGGTATTGGTTTGAAATCAGGGCCGATTGGTCAAAAAAAGTACCCATGGATTGGGGTACACTCCGCCTTCACCCGGTTCTAACCCGTTTGGGATGGGTGTAAATATTCATCTTTTTCCCCCGCAAAAAACCCACAAGGGTGATGCCCCACTTTTCACATAGCTCCACCGCAAGGGATGTCGGGGCACCGACTGCAACAATCATCGGGATGCCGGAAACAATGGCTTTTTGGGCCATTTCGTAACCTACCCGCCCCGAGAGTAACAGGATGTTGGCAGAAAGGGGATGGAGCCTGTGGATCAAAGCAAAGCCGGCAAGCTTGTCGAAGGCGTTGTGCCGGCCAACATCCTCCCTAAGGCAAACCAAATCGCCCTGGGGAGTAAACAGCCCGCAAGCGTGAACGCCTCCTGTTTGATGAAAAAGCACCTGATGCGGCAAAAGTCGATCGGTAAGAGTGCCAAGGAGGGAATAGGTAACCATAAAGTCCCCCTGAACCATGGGACCATGAACGGTAACAGATTCAAGGCTTTTTTTGCCACAGGCCCCACAACTTGAGGTGCTGAAAAAAAAACGGTCCAGGCCTTTCATGCGGGAAGGTGTGTCAAGCTGGATTTCAAGAATGTTATCGGCTGGTTCACCCAGGCAACCCTCCTTGTCTGGTCGGTCGATCGATTGCACCTGATCCACCGAGGTGATAATCTCCTCGTGAAAAAGAAACCCCAAGGCAAGTTCGCGGTCATGGCCGGGAGTTCGCATGAGAACAGAGGCGGGTTTTCCATGAAAACGGAGCTCAAGCGGCTGCTCCTCGGCGACAAGGTCGGTGGAGGGGGAATCCTGACCAGGGAAGGAAATGTCCACTGGTACCGTAACCCAATTTTTTTCCGGAATTGACACCAGGCTCATTTCTGAAAATGCTTGGTTGGCAGGTGGGAAAACTCACCCCGGGAGTTCGGGAGTATGATTGAGAAAAAGGTCAAACCGGGCAGCGACTTCCCCCCATTTCGACCCTTTTAGTGGGTCAAAAGCCACGGTTATCAACTCACGATCCTTGGGATTTTTGAGGCTCCTCCATGGACCGTCCTTTTCGTTTCCGGGGTGACCTTTTATGTAGCATTGCGTCACCAGGGAGACCTTGTTCCCCACCTGAACCTTGTAATGGATGTGGGGAGTGCGACCGGGATAGCTAACCGGGCGGATCGTTCGAAAATAATATTCGCCCGTGGAACCAGTAAGGAAACGGCCAAATCCCTGAAAGTTTTTATCCTGCTTTTCTTTGTTATCGGATTCAGAATGAAGGTACGCCCCGGCATTATCGCATTGCCAAATCTCCACCAGGGCATTCTTTACGGGCCGCCCTTTCGCATCGAAAACTTTTCCTGAAACATGGGCGATGGTGCCCACCGCCGGGGTCAGTGCGTTGTTCAGGACGATAAGGTCGTTGTCGGTATCGAGGGGCAGTTTGTCGGGATAAAAAGGGCCTTCGATTTGTGCAGGAGTCAGAAGGAGTTCATCCGCAAAGACTCCGGGAACCCAAAGGGCGGCTGCACCCAGACTGCCATATCGAAGGAAAAAACGGCGGTCCGGCTGAATGAAGTTTGATGGTTGCATGATTGAATCTCCCTGAAAAATGATTGGAACCCAAAGTACCTTCGCCAATCCAAAAGCTGGTTTTTATGTACTTATGACCGGTCTTTAGCGGAAGGGTTCCGGTCTCTCCCCCCGATACAGCCTTGTTTTAGTGGCCCCTGAAAAAAACCCACAGGGGGATTGTACCTTTAGTAGGGAATATGGGATAATGGGGCAGCTGCAAGTTTCCTGGGTGGTCGAAAGGCAATCCAGAAGGGTTTGGTTCAGGAATCCCTGAATTCTTACCCAATCCGGAATCCCTTAATTTAGTGTCTAAGAAATGTGGGCCACTCTATTTCCCAGATTGTCGTATGGCCTACCGCAAAAGTTCTGCAACACAACACCGGAAATATAAACCCAGGAGAAGGTTCCGATCATCGCTCATGTTTTCCAGTTTCTTTTCGGTTAGATCATAGAGTTCTTGTTTGTTTGTCGCCCTGTGCGCTTTGA
>SYLG01000023.1 GCA_005808665.1 Planctomycetia bacterium
CAGACACTCATTTTCTCAAACGCCACAGGGGGTTTTCCCAAGGACAACAAAGTAATAATACTCGGGCTGTCCCGCGGAAACATCGGGAATACAAAGGACAACATGGCGTCAAAGACCGACCGGTCAGTCAGGGATCCACGACCCCGCCGTTCAGGCCAAGGTTTTTTCGGTTCTCGGCTTAACCACAGAACAGGCTCAGGAGAAATTCGGCTTTCTTTTGGACGCCCTCAGGCATGGGGCACCTCCCCATGGGGGTATCGCCCTTGGCCTGGACCGTTGGGCCATGATCCTGGCGGGAACCGCAAACATTCGGGATGTGATTGCCTTCCCCAAAAACCAGAGGGCAAGGGACATGATGACCGGGGCCCCTACTCCGGTGGAACCAAAGCAACTCAAGGATTTGGGTTTGTAGGGAGGATGGCGTTTTTTTAGCCCCAACCCAACGGGGCTTTCCACTGGGGAAATTCCGGGGATGGAAACTTGCAACAAATGCCGTTAAAGCCCCTGACTTTCATCAGGGGCTTTAACGGCAGGTTTTCAAAAATAACCTAAAGCTGGCCCACCCGAAGCGAAACAAAGCGTTTGGCTTTCAGTCCGGCGGACTTCAACAGTTCACCCACCGTTTTGGACTCATCCTTGACAAAGGGCTGGTCGAGCAACACATTATCCTTGAGCCAGGAGTTTACCTTGCCCTCGGCAATTTTTTCCACAATGTTTGCCGGTTTTCCTTTGCCTTGGACTTCCGCCTGTTCCTTGGCGATTTCCCGTTCCTTGTCAATCAAAGAGGCCGGCACATCCTCGCGGGTAAGGGCCAATGGTTTCTTGGCGACAATGTGCATGCAAATGTCGCGCAGAAGTTCCGGATGGGTATTGGCTCCCTCCACCTCGAGGATCACGCCAATGCTGCCGTCATGGTGCCCGTAGACCCCACAGGATCCTTCCATCCGTACCATTTTTACGGGCTTCATGTTTTCACGAATGATGCCCACCACATCTCCGATCCGGTCAAAGACCGTTTTGCCGGACCCATCGATGAATTTCTGGGTAAGCAGTTCCTCGACATCCTTGACCGGCGTATGGGCAATGTGCCTGGCAAGGTCATTGGCAAGGGCCACAAAATGGTCCGCTTTGGTCACCGGAGGGCTTTCACACCGAAGTTCAATCAAGGCGGCCAACCCCTTTGCGGTATCCACGAAAACGCCAATACGGCCTTCCGCCGTTTCGCGGTCACCGGCCTTGGCCTGAATGGCCGAGTTTTTCCGGCGAAGGATATCAATCGCCTTGTCCATGTCACCATCGGTTTCGACCAAAGCTTTTTTGCAGTCGCCAAACGGGGCCAAAGTTCGGTCACGAAGTTGCTTGACAAGCGTTGCGGGAATTTCTGCCATAATACACCTCTGCCAAAATAAAAAAACGGACACGGATGATCCCGTGTCCGGAATGGGAAAACGGGCCGTAGTTATTCGCCTTGGATTTGGCGCTCTTTTTGGGCCGCAAGGAAGCTCACGGCAGGTTTGGGGCGAGGACCACTGGGAGCCTCAGCCATATGGGACGCCTTGCCTTCGATGATCGCATCCGCCAACCGGGAAAGTATCAATTCAATGGAACGAATACTATCATCGTTACAAGGAATCGCCAAATCCACTGTGTCGGGATCCGAGTCCGTGTCGATGAGGCTAACCACCGTGACCCCCATCCGCTTGGCCTCGGCAACCGCAATATGTTCCTTCTTGGGATCAACCACCAGGATGGCGTCAGGCATCCGGTTCATTTCACGAATACCGGCCAGGTTGCGTTGGATCTTGGTGAGTTCACGGGAAAGGGTAGCTACCATCTTTTTGGAGAATGTGCGAATAAGAGCCGAATCGGGTGCTTTGGCCAGGTCAAGCCGACCATTCTCATTTAGCATCAACCGCATGTAAGCGCCTGTATCCACCTTGCTTGGGTTTTCGTTGGATGCGAGCCACATACACTCCAGTTCATGGAGTCTCTTGAGGCGGTCGCGAATGGTTCGGTAATTGGTGAGCGTGCCACCCAACCAACGCTCGGAAACAAAGGGCATGTTGCAACGCTTGGCTTGGGTTTCGATTGCCTCTTTGCCTTGGCGTTTCGTCCCTACGAAAAGAATGAGGCTCCCCTGACTGGCAAGCTTGTTGAGATATTTGTGGGAGCGAAGGAGACCTCGGACGGTTTCCCGGAGGTCAATGATATGAATCAGGTTGCGTTTGCCATAAATATAGGGACGCATCTTGGGGTTCCACCGGCTGGCCCGATGACCGAAATGCACGCCCGCATCGATAAGATCCTTGACTTGAACAACCGCCATTTATTCGTCTCCTTTCGAGAAATTGCCAATCAAATTCCGCAGCACCTTGCTCACGGAGTTAGGGTAATGGAAATCAGAACTTTCTTTATAGGAGAAAATCGTCCCAGGGTCAAAGGAAAATCGGGAATGGGCTCGGTAATTGACCGTTTCAAAACCCCATCGAAAGTACCCGAATTCATCGCAGACAAAAAAGAAATCCCAAGGGCCAACCAAAGTCCCCAAAATGCCAAAATCCCCAGGCCATGGTGTTGATTCGGACAAAAACAAGCAAAATCCTTAAACAGGCCCCTTGGATAAGACCTTTCCCTTAAGCAAAAGGGGAAGTCTGAGGATCGGGGCCATGGCTTTGGGTGGGTTTTCAAGGACCGCAATCGCCTTTTCCTTTTGCCCAGAAAGGGCCAGAGTTTCTGCCCAGGAGGAGATCCCTACCGGGGCGGCCAAACCGTTGGCTAGTTCCTCATTGAATCGTTTCCAGGCCGAGGCGGATTCCTCCCACGCCATGGCCAACCTCTGCTGGTCCCCCCCGGAACGGGCCAACCTTTGGGCCTCTTCCTGTCGAATTTGGGCCAGAATGAAGGCAATTTCTGTTCCCCGTGATCGGCTAAGGGCATAGGTCACCACAGAATAAACGGGGTTTGCATTTTTCCACAACGATTCGATCGCACCATTGATGGCGCTCACCTCGGCGACGGAACCCCGTTTTTGGATCCGACCCAGATTTGCATACAGTCCCTCAGCTCGTAGGGCCCATTCGGCCAAACCCTTGTCCACCGCATCGCGGTTGGCATCATAGGATCGTTGATTCTTTTTTAGGTCATCCCATTCCCCAACCAGATCGGAGGTCAATCGGGTCCATTTTCCCCGTAGGAACAAATCCTTGGTTTTCCCTGGGCCAAAACTCGATGCCAAAAAAGGAGACCCAAACATTTCCCCCACTTTTTCGGCCACCGGAAGCGGAACCGGGTTGACTAGCCCCGCTGTCCAAGGGGTGAAAGAAACAAGCCATTGGGTGCGGCTCAGAACGGATTGGTTGGCACCCAACTGGAGATCAATGCGTAAAAGGGGTGGCAATGCATCCCAGGCCACGGCACCCAACTGTTGAAACCGGGTCCGCTGGTCGTTGGTATCCGTACCCCCTTCCATGGGAGAAACAAAGGCCTGGAGCAAGGCAATTCCCGGTTTCCATACCCCGACCTTCCAACCGTTTTTGCCAAGCCTCGCCAATTCCTTGTCAGCGCTGTTTATTAGCACCTCCGAGTCGTTAAAAAGGGTCACCGCCAACCCCGACTGACCCAGGATTTTTTCTGCAATTCTCATCCGGGGGGAAAGGGTACTGAGGGTGGTAACCAGGGAAACTTCCAATTTGTTCCACCATTCCGGCCGCACATCCCATTCCATATCGGCCCATTTCAGAGGCTTTAGACCCATGGGTCCGTTTCCCAGATGGATCTTTCCCAGCCAACCCCAAGCCGGATCCGCATCTTCCAGAGGCAAGCCCAATACCGGATCCAGAATCCACCAATCCCTTGCCGAAGGGATCCAGCTACCAACAAGGATGCGGGTTTTCCCGGGTTGCCCTGTGTCCATTTGCAAAAGGAGATCCGGGGGAATCGTTTGGTTGGTGGCGGTCTTTTGTTGGTTGCGAAGGGCAAGATAGATCAGGGCCCGGTCCAAGGCACTTCCCCAACCTTTTCGCAGGGTTAATTGAGGCTCAATGGGCAGGCCATCGGGTGCCTCGGAACCGCTACCTGAAAAGGCGACCATCCGACAAACCCAGGCAAAGGTAGCCATGGCCGCTTTGCGATCCGGGTCCTTTTTTAGCGAAGACCACAAATCAGTGGAATTGGTAATCCGGGTGGCAACCTCCCTCCAAAAAAGGGAGCTAACCAAATGATGTCCATCGAGCTTGGTTGGGCCGAGTTGGGCGACTTCTTCGACCTGGGCAAGCGAAAGGGTTTTGGCAAAAAAGGCCTGGTTTAGCGTGGCGGAACCATCTTTGGCCTCTTTTTGGAGGAGGACAATTTTGGGTGCCAAGGCGGCTAGAAAGGCTCGGCCATTTTCCAAATCCGGCTGGTTTGCCAATAATGCCATGGCACTTTCGCCACTATTATCCGCCACTTCTTCCTTGGCCCGGAATTTCTCCGCCTCTTTTTGGGATGGCAGAAAACTCAGGACCACCAAGAGGGCTACCAAGGCGCCCAAGCCAAGGCCACCTCCCAAAAGCCATAATGGCAGGGGCCTCGATTCCTTTTCGGTAAGCGTATCGTCAAGCATGGTGCCTACATCCAAAAAGACTGGGGAAGGGCGGCGCGAAGGGCCAAACAGGTTTCCACAAGTTGATCCAACTGGTCAAGCGGGATCGCATTGGGCCCATCACTCATGGCTTTATCCGGATCCGGGTGTGTTTCCAGAAAGAGGGCATCGCACCCTATGGCTACCGAGGCCCTTGCCAAGTGGGGAACCATGGTTCGATCACCACCAGTTTTATCTCCCGCCATTCCCGGGGCCTGAACGCTGTGGGTGGCATCGAAAACCACCGGGCAACCCAGGGCACGCATTTGCGGAATACAGCGCATATCGTTAACCAGATTGCCATAGCCGAAAAAGGTTCCCCGATCGGTTAGCAAAAGGTTATTGTTGCCCGTTTCGAGCATTTTGGAGCGAACATGGCGCATGTCATTGGGTGCCATGAATTGCCCTTTTTTAACATTGACAGCCTTGCCTGTTTGGCCTGCCGCCAGGATCAGGTCGGTTTGCCGGGCCAAAAAGGCCGGAATCTGAATCAGGTCGACCACCCCACCCGCCGCCGTTGCCTGGCTGGTTTCATGAACATCGGTGGTCACGGGGAGTTGGAATTCGTTTCGCACTTTCTCCAAGGTTTTGAGGCCTTTTTCCAACCCTGGCCCACGAAAGGATTTGCCCGAGGTCCGGTTGGCTTTGTCAAAACTGGCCTTGAACACCATGGGAAGGTGGTATTTTTCAGCAAGGTTTTTTAACTTTTCCGCCATCATCAGGGTGAAATCTTCGGATTCCATAACGCAGGGTCCAAGGATCCAAAGGAGGGAATGCCCGGATCCAACCAACAGGTTTTCAATGCGAACCGGTTCCACAAAAGCCATGCTGTTTTCCTTCGTAGCCCAATTCCAAAAAGATCAGTTTAGGTATCCCACTCATCGATGGAAGTAATCTTATGTTACAGAAGGACCTACCCAACCCTGGTATGTCCTTGCCCCATTGGAACGCTCTCCCAGGCAGACACCCAATGATCACAAAACGGCTTAAGCATGGAATGCCCCCTGGTACCTTGAACGGGAGGTCGGGGTTGGTTTTTTGGGGTGGGGTAAAAAATGCAAGGATTCATGAAGAATCTATCGGATTGGTGGCAAATAATGACCTCCAAACGCCTGGATCCATTGCCTGGTTTTTTGTGTGATTCGCCAGAACAATTGTCAACCTGAATCACCCTTTGCTCCACTTGGCTTCGGAATGGGATTGGGACGGAACCCGCTGGGAAATGGAGCCTTCCTATTGTGAAGTCAATGGTCGTCCTGGAGCAATCTTCCGGGTTGAGATTTTTTAGGAGTGTCAGGGTCGATTTTTTTCCTTTTTGCCAAAGCAGCTTGCCTCCAACTTGTTTCCCCATTAGCTTGACTCTGGCATTCCTATTAAACAAATCCGGGATTTAGCCATGTCCTCCCGAGTGGTTTTCTTCGTCCGTTGGTTGCGTTGGTTTTATCGTCCGGTTTCCCCAATCCTTAACCGTTCAACGCTTGCCTTGGAATCCCTCGAAAACCGGCTGGTCCCCGATGGCCAAGGATTCTCGCAACTTCTCCCTCAATGGAACGGGGATAACTGGCTGCATCCCCCAGCCTCTGTTGCGACACTTTCTTCCAACTCGGTCCTCGTTCCCCTGGTGGCTCCTTCTCCCTCATCGGGACCGGGTGCCGTTCCCTCCGACTTTTCCCAATTCCATTTTCCGACCACCC
>SYLG01000024.1 GCA_005808665.1 Planctomycetia bacterium
AGGATCGTTGATCACCGCTGGATCAACGGAAGCAATGTCGATTTGGACCGGTTCAAGTACGGCTATGACCGTAACGGCAATCGGCTCTTCAAGGAAAATGGGGTCATCGCCAGCCTGAGCGAGGTCTACAGCTACGACGATTTGAACCAGATCGCCGGTTACAAACTGGGCACGCTGAACACCGGAAAGACCGATGTCACCGGAACGCCCACCAAGGTCCAATCATGGGATTATGATGCGGTAGGTAACTGGGATTCGGTGACAACCAACAGCGCGACCCAAACCCGTGGGGCAAACAGGCAAAACGAGATCACCAGTGTCAGCGGCGCGACGACACCGACCTATGACAACAATGGCAACCTGACCAAGGATGAAAACGATAACCGGTTCGTGTGGGATGCCTGGAACATGATGGTTCAGGTCAGGAACGCATCGAATGTGGTAATCGTTACAATGGGTCGCGATGCCCTCCATCGTCATGTGACCGATACGGAAGGCACTTCCCTGAAAGATCGTTCCTTTGGTTTGGAGTGGCAGTTATTGGAGACCAAGGCTGGATCGAATACGGTTACCAGGCTCGTTTGGAGCCCAGCGTATGTGGATGCCTTGGTACTGAGAGATCGTGATACCGACAGTAATGGGACGATGGATGAAAGAATTTATCCCCTTCAAGATGCTAACTGGAACACCACGGCCCTGGTTAACACAAGTGGTACCGTGGTTGAACGGGACACCTACACACCTTTTGGGGTGGTCACCTACTGGGATGCTTCCGGATCGGCATTGTCCGCATCGGCCAAGGACTGGGTCTTCCTCCATCAGGGAGGTGAGCAAGTCGTAGGCGGGGATTACGAATTCCGGAATCGGGTTTATAGTCCGACCTTGGGTAGGTGGTTGTCCAATGATCCGTTGGAATTCGAAGCAAGGGATGTAAATATTTATCGGTATGTTGGAAATGGATCTGGAAACGGTTTGGATCCATTAGGATTGGCGGATGTAAAATTATTCATTGAAGACAAAGGTGCTGTTACATCGAATTTATCCCCAACAATTGGTCATTGGATAAAATATAAATTTAAAGGCAATGATGAGGATTTGAAAAAAATTAATGGATGGATTATTGTACAAAATACAATGCAATGGAACGTAGATTTTCCAAAACATAATAGAAATGGATTTGAAAATTATACTCAGTCATCAACATGGTACACTATAATTAAAGTGGTAAGAGGAGTGCCAGCAACAAATGGTGGCGCAAATAATGAGAAGACAACTGGAAGTGGTGAAGCCAAGATGACATTTGATGCCATTACAAATACAAAAGGGTCTGTAACGAGAAATATGAAAATTCACTTTATTAAATATGATGAATTTATTGCAGAAAAAATAAAAAATGTAAAAAAATTGATAATAGAGAATGATCCAAAATATCCATTTTTTCCTTTTAATAAAGGAGTGATTGATACTGGTGCAAATAATATTGGTATAATCAATTTTGGAATAGCTACAAAGGATTCGGTTATCGGGCTTCCTAGCTATGATTTTACTAACCTGAAATGGTCAGCAAAATTTGACTATACGGACCCAATAAATCCTAGGCGATTTTATGAGGAAAGACTTGTACCTGGGCAACCAGCAACAATAAACCATTAATATAAAAATAGCTCAAAAAAGAGGTAATAAAAGTGGCCGTGATAATGGTTTTTATTTTGTGTTTTTTTAAAGAGGCTGTATTAGTCAATTGTTTTGCCGAATTTTTGAACACTATCAACAAAGAACAAGCAAAAAAAATGGCGATTAGAAACGGAGATATAGATGCCAAACAAATCTGTGAATTTAATGAAGATATTTTAAAAATACTTGTAAAATCGGGAAATAAATTGAACCTTAGCGGATTGAAAAAAATTACTAAATCAAATGCTAAAATTTTGTCTTGTGGTAATCAAAAGCTTGTGTTAGACGGATTAGAATCCATATCTCCAGAAATTTTATCAATTCTTTCTGGAAGTGATAGGAAAATATCTTTAAAAGGAATTAAAAATATATCAAAAATGCAAGCAGAGGAACTTTTGAATTATTATGAAGTTAATCTGGATGGAATTGAAATATTGGATCCAGTTATTGCAAATGTATTGTCAGGTTTTAAAGGTTTCAGATTTTCACTTAACGGGATAAAAAAAATTGACTCAATTTCATTAGAAAGGTTATCTGGTACTTCCCGCAATTTTTTGTTAAATGGCATTTCGAAATTGGACTCGAATATGTCAAAAATTATTTCAAACGGAAGAGCCGGATTTTCACTATTAAACATTAATTCAATAAGTGATGACTGCTTTTTAACACTAACTAATAGCAATTCCTGGATTCACCTGGGCCTAAATAAAATGACCAAGGAGCAGGCATTTGGTTATCGAAATGGGTCCGGGGGCGGTGTAAAAATCATTCCAACTGGGGAAACGGTTGACCCTGTCTTTGTTGAAAGCTTACTAATTCGGGGACTTAATATCGATTTGCCACATGCTAATTTCATTAATCAAAAAATTGCAATAATGATTGGCGGGATTAATGTTCGCAACATTAACCTATCTGGATTGCGGCGCATTAATCCAGATCTTGCTTATTGGCTAGGAATGGGGTATGGTAGCCTCAACCTATCAGGAATTACTGAAATTGATTTAACTTCCGCTGAATATCTTTCCTATTATATTGGAGATTTGAATTTAAGTGGATTAAAAAAAATAACACCGAATGTGGCGGATGCTTTGAGTAGGCACATTGGCTTTCTTGATCTTTCAGGCTTGGAGGAATTAAATGATATCAGTGTTAAAAAATTTGCCGGTCACCTTGGTGCTATTGATCTTTCATCTATTAATAAAATTTCAGATAATTCGTTTTTCCTTCTTTCTCAAATTAAAAATCCAAATATAATAAATGTTATTTTAAAAAACAATGTTATTATGTCGATTAAATATTTATTTTGGAACTATTTGATTTTCTATAAAATCGACTATTATTATCATTATTATCGTATAACGCATCCTTCTCATATTTTGTTAGGTAGTCTTTGTGATTTTAATTTGGTTAAGTTATTTATTGTTATACTTCAGAACCACACTAAAATATCATGCATAGATGAATGCAATGAAATCATGTTTTTTTATTTCAATTACAATGGATTTAAAATTACAATAAAATAGCCGTCCTATTAAATCATCCAATTACTCTGAAATTGGATCAATAGAATTTTGTACTAATCCTCGGCGTAAGCCCGGATTTTCTTACCAGGAATTTGGATTTCCTATTTATGAACTGGTCCATGATATTGCCAATATTGGTGAAATGGGTGGCGGTTTATCGTATGCGTTCATGTATTTCATAGCTAAACCAGTATTGGAATGGTTGGGATCCCGGATTTCCCAACCTTGTAGCTGGATGTGGCGGGGTGTAGTTAGTTTTTTCCTGAGGAATTCGATGAAACTCTTGGTGTAGTTCATGGCATTTACCTTTTTTGGCTGAAAGAGCTTTTTTTGTAACATGAATAAACGGTCGGATAAATTCATAAATCGATTTTTCCTTGTCCCCTTTTGCGATTTCATTAAGCCAATAGCATGATCGCAGCATTCCTTATTTTGTTTTTTTCCCAGGGAAACATTGAGGAGCGAATTAAGCCTCCTGAAGTCAGGGCCATTTCCTCCCGGGAATGGGTTGGTTGGGCTTTGAAACAGAATTTGAAATTAACCGGCGTTCCCGAATCGAATGAGATAATTGCATCGGATGGTTTGGGATTTTGGCAACGATTGGATCAGGTCGCTCATTCCCAAAAGAAGAGATTGAGAATCCAAGCCCATAGTGCCCATTTTCAATCTGGTACCCCAGGGCCTATTGCTTACGGTGGAATCCAATGGCGTGGAGAAATGGAGTCCCTGCAATTGGAAACAAAATGGTTGGATACGGACCATAAAATGCGGTTGGAGATGCAAATTGCCTGGCATCCCCAATTGCATCCTATCCTTTTTCAAGCCGGGCCATTTCATTGTAAGGTGAAAGATTCCAAATCCCTGGTTTCCCGGCCCACCTCATGGCAACCCGTGGAAGAATCCTTAATTTCGCCGCTAGAGTTTTTCACTGAAAAACCTCCCCGCAAAGTGGATCGCCTGGAATCGGTAAAGGGAACCCTTCGGGCTGTAGTCCCCAATCAGCTTCTTTGGCTCGATTTGGGTCCGGTAATAGGCAATGATGGAATTCTTAAAGATGTTGGCAAAACCCAGGTCAAAAGAATATCAACCCAAAAGACAGCCAAGCGCATTTCCCTTGAGGTCGAGATCCGGCCAGGGCCATCCCAATTCTTTTTGGAAAGTAATCAGGAAGCGATTCTCACCGGATTGGCAGTTTGGGTAGGTCCGGGTGGAGAACGGAAACCTGCAATTGGCCAGCAAATTCTGGAATCAGGAGATGGTCGAATCCTTGTCCGCTACGATTGGCTTCGCACCGGGAGTGGCGAAATGGAGGACTATAGGTTTGAACTGCGAATGGGGGACAATTTCAGGGAGATTGAGGCAGAAATGATATTTGGCCCTATTGAATTACCGTAACCGACGCACATTGGGGAATGGCAAAAGGGAAAACCCTTAACGGTTCTGCTGCCGCAGCCGCCATGCGAATGCCAATCCAAAAACCAGGGCGGTTGGGGTGCCAAGCATGAAGTAAATGGAATTATTGTAAGCCAAACTTTCCTCGGAACCATCGGTTCCATCCGTCCAGGGAACCGACCCGGAACAGGAAGGGCAAGACCTTAGGACAGGGGTGAGAGCAAAGCCTGCCAATAAGACAAGGCAACCGATTTTTTTCATCAGGGTCTCCATCCGGCTTGGCCGGGAAGGTGATAAAGCATCCAATAAACAACGACTCCAGTGATGGAAACATAGAGCCAAATGGGAAAAGTAATTCGGGCAAGTTTCCGATGCTTCTCAAGTCTTGATTTGGCACCCAAGTAGGCGGACCAAAGGGCCATGGGTGTAACCACAACGGCAAGGATGGTGTGGCTGACAAGGATAAGGTAATAAAGGTAACGAAAGGCATCGGGGGCATTGGGGGCCACATCGCCAAATCTGGTGGCGATTCCTTCCTTGATAAGGATGTGATAGACGAGGTAGCTGGTAAGGAAAACCGCCGAGGTAAAAATGGCAAGGAGCATTAGCAAGCCGTGCCATTTGGGCTTGCCCCTTTTGATAGCGATGTAGGCCAAAACCAAAATTATCCCCGCCAGTCCATTGAGGGAGGCGTTTAATTCGGGGGAGGGATAATACCAGGAATTTGTTTTGGGAGGGAATTTATCGGCAACAACCACTCCCTTCCCATGGGAAAGATTCCTGGCATTTTTTTTGAGATTGATCAGGTTGTCTTCAAAATCCTGTTTGGCGAATTTGTCTTCGGGCAGGTTTCCTTCCACCCCATTGAAGTAGCCCCGGATGGTGCCCTCTTCATCCACAAGCACGATTTTGGTGGAGTGGTCAAATTCCTGGCCTTTTACAGGTGTATCGGGGCGACTGATCCCCAATTTGAAGCCGTTTTTCATCAAGCTGTGAATTTCCTTTTCGGTGCCAGTCAGGAAAGTCCATCGGGTAGGATTGGCCCGAAAATTCGTTGCATACCGGGTCAATTCCGCTGGATCGTCCCGCTCGGGATCGACGGTAAAAGTAACCAACCTCAGGTTGGGAAGATCTTTTAACTCCTCCTGAAGGCGGGCCATGGTCGCCGTTACCGCAGGACAGGGACCTGTGCAGCGGGTAAAGACGAAACTGGCAATCCAAACTTTGCCTTGGAGGTTCTGGGAGGGGAAGGAATTCCCTGTGCTATCGGTCAATTGAAAGGAACCGGGTTTGCCGAAATCTGCCCCGGTTTCATTGCTTTGGGACCATACCCAGGGAGGTATGGCCAACAGGGCCAATAGCAAGAAAATGCGTCGATTCATGGTCTTACGCCTGGTGAAAAAAGTCAGGGATTAAGGTAAAAACAAGCATGATTGCGAGAAGGGCAACCGGGGTAAAAATCCAAAAGAGCTTGGCACCGTCCTTTTTGGCATGGAAAAACCCCAAAAGGCATACAGCCACCTGGGCAAGCCAGGCGAAAAGGGTAATGATTTTAGCCAAGTCCGCTTGTAAAACGCTCTGGGCACCCAATAATTGGGCCAAAAATCCGCACATAACCAACAACAGGGTAAGACCCCCCAGGATCCATGGCACAGGTTCAAGAGGTTGGTGGGCATCGTTCATGTAAGGTCTTCCTGATGAAAATCAAATGAGGTAAATTAAAGGGAAGAGAAACAGCCAAACGAGATCCACAAAATGCCAATACAGGGCAGTGTTTTCGGCAAAATCGAGGTTTTCAGGTGGAAGGCCCCCTGATATGGCTCGAATTAGGCAAATGGCAATCAGGATCAATCCTGCAAACAAGTGGGTCGCGTGGATACCTGTTAGCGTAAAATAAAAGGAAGCCCAAAGGTTGCCGTTGGGCAACGCCGGGTAAACCGGCAGGTCAGGATATTTTTCGAGGATCCGGTTGGCTTCCTGGGCCGCCTCCACCGGGCTTAAGGGCCGAATATAGTCGCCATTGGCTTTTTTGCCGTCACGAAGCGAGGCAAGGAAAGCTTTTGCGGCTACCATGTCCGGTCCCTGTTGATTGGGATGGTCGTGGACATATTTCTCCAATTGTCCCCGTTGAAGGTCCAGCCACACCCTTTGCCCGGAGGACAGCATTTGCATTCGTTTTGAATCGTGGGTTTGGTTATTATTGATTGCTTCGGCAATGCTACCCGGAATGAGGCCATGGTGGAATTTGTCACGGTATTCCCAAGCCTTGATGCCAAGGAATGCGGAGCCCAAAACAAATCCCAATCCAAATCCTCCCATGGTCCCCTTGATGTTTCCCGATTTTAATGCGTTAAGTGCAAAACTCAAACATAGGCTGCTCACTACGAGCAAGATTGTGTTAAGGGTTCCCAACCAGGGCTGAATGTGGGTTTGCTCTCTCGTCGGCCAGAGGTTGGGGTTTCCGCCGGTGGCTCCCGCTTTAAGGACATAGCACCCGGCCAAGAGCCCGCTAAACAGCATGACTTCGGTAGCTAAAAACAGCCACATGGCCAGTTTAGCCGAGGGGAAGGTTGGAACTTCCAAGGTGGGACTGGGGTAATCCGCAAGAGCATTCATGGGGATTTTTCCAGAGGAAGAAGCGAGGATGGAAGGGGAGGAATCCCCGGCAATCTGGTAATCCAAGTGTCCAAACAAATGAGCAAAAGCAAAATGGGAAGGACCGCCAGGGAAACGCGCAAAACGAATTTGGCGGAATCAAAACAGGGTTTTCTTTGAAACAAAATGGTGGACCATAGAAACCACCCTCCCACTCCGGTGGCCCCGGTCAAATATACCAAGTCCCACCACCCGTGGATTCTGCCTTGTATCAAAACGGGAATGGAGGCGGTTGCCACCATGGCGAGGGTATAATTCCTCATTTGGGAAGCCGTTGTTTGGCCAGAGGTGTCATGCACGGTGAGCATATGCATTCCGGCCCCGGCGTATTGGTCCTTGTACATCCAGGCAATAGCCAGAAAATGGGGGATTTGCCAAAGAAAAAGGACGGCAAATAACACGGCACAAGGAGGTTCCATTTGACCAACCACCCCAACATAACCGATAACCGGAGGTAAGGCACCTGGAATGGCGCCAATCAGGGTGTTCAGGTTGGTCCGCGTTTTTAGAGGAGTGTAAACTAATACATAGCTTACATGGGTCACAAGCGCCACCCATGCCCCGGCGGGATTACCCTTGGTCATCAGGATAGCCATTCCGATCATTCCCGTGACAATCCCAAAGCCCCATGCTTCTGTTTTGGAAATACGCCTGGCGGGAAGCGGTCGTTTCGCAGTCCGGACCATGAGTCCATCGGTGTGGATTTCAAGTGCCTGATTAAAGGCACTTGCGCTGGAGGAAACAAGTGCTGCCCCCAATACCAGCCATCCCATTTGCACCCAATCGACAGTCAGGTGGTTGGCAAGGGCGGCCAAAATCGAACCTGCTGCCACAGAGAAAAGCACCAAGGTTGCTACTCTTGGCTTGGTTAGGGCCAGGTAATCCCTAAGGGTCCCGGTTAACGAACGGGGCTTTGAAGGGGTTTCGCCAATCGATGTTTGGGAAGGTTTCATTACCCACCCGCCTGTGGAGTGTTAGGGTCCAGGGAGGGTTGCAGGGGAATAAAAGAAGCTCGCATGGCAAGAACCAAAGATCCTGCCAAAACAAAAGCCCCTAACAGGGTATGAGTGGTTCGAATCCCAATCTGACCAAAATTGACCGCAGCTTCGATCAATGGTTTGCCTGTGCCAAATTTGCCTATCCATGCTTCAATGCCAAGGAGCACCTGGAACAGGACGAGGATAAATAGCATTCCGGAAGCCGGGCCAAACCAGCGAAAGATTTCCCGAAATTGAAGCCCTTTCAGGTGAATTCCTACGATGAACGCTGGAATAAGGCACCCAAAAAAGAGGTGTAGCCTTTGGGCGACCGGATGGTGGAAGTGCCGAAGCCATACGGCCCAAGCAAGTTGAAGCAGGCAAAGCATCAAAAGTCCATGGGTCCAAATGATTACACCTCTCCGGGCTTTCGGCGTAGGCAAGGCGGATGGGGGATTTTTTTCCAAGGTAATTAGTGCAAGCAGACCAATAATACCCGCAAAAACGACTTGGGCCAAAGCACCATGAATACAGGCGAGTTGGGTTCCTCCTACAGCATTCAGGTAAACCCTGAGTCCCCCAAGTAATCCTTGGGAGATCACTCCCAGGAACACCAATGCTCCCAACGACATGACAAAGCGCCTGGAACCTTTTTCGCGGTATTCCACAACCAAAGTAACAAACAGGGCACCCATTCCCGCAAGAATGATTCCCAACCCCGCCCGAAGAATACCCGGTTGAACCGCACCGATGGGGTCACTAAGGGCCAGTGTGCGATCAATCGAAGTCATGGCCAAAACCGTACCCACGAGGACAGCTGCAATACCAAAGATCCAAACTCCCATGGATCGACTTTTGTGGCCGAAGGCAATGGTTTGAATCAAAACGGCAAACCCAACAAGATAGCCAAATACCCGGTGAATGTGTTCGAGTAAATATCCTGTGCGGTCTTCTTTCCAAAAAGGGATGGAATCAGGACGCGATGGATCATTTAGCAGATACCATGGTTCGGTTGGCCAGAGTGGATCCACCATTCCAACCTTAAGGGTGGTGACCAATGTTCCCAAAATCAACAAGGGAAGCGTTAGGAGGATGGAAACCCAAACCAGTTTCTTCATCCCATCCGCTCCATGCAATGGTGCATTTCCATCCCTGTTCATGGGTGATTCCCTTGTTGGATTTGATCACGATTTAACCCGGTTTGGGAAAATCGACCGTTTATTGCGGTCGTAACCGCATATTCGTAGGGTCCATGGAGGACGATGGGTGTGGTTTCAAAGTTTCCGTGGCCTGGAGGCGAGGGTGTTTCCCATTCCAAAGTGTTTGCCTCCCAAGGGTTTCGACCTGATTTTGGACCAAAAAAGATGCTAAATAGAAAATTGGCCAGAAAAATCACTTGAACCAGGCCCAAAAGGATCGCACAAATAGAAACGAATTGGTTGAGGGGTTGGACCGAAGCCAACCAATCAAAAATAGTCGGGTCGTAATAACGCCTTGGGTGGCCTCGAATCCCAAGAATGTGCATGGGGAAAAAGGTTCCGTTTGCGAGCAAAAAAGTCAGGAAAAAATGGACCTTTCCAAGGGAGTCGTTCATGGTCCTGCCAAACATTTTGGGAAACCAGAAGTGAATGCCAGCATAAATGCCAAACATGGAACTTAGGAAAAGGACATAGTGGATATGGGCCACGATAAAGTAGGTGTCATGAATGTAAATATCAACCGGGGTGGAGGCCATGTATATGCCACTCAGTCCACCAATGATGAACATGGAAATGAATGCCAGTGCGTTAAGTGAAGCCGAGGTAAAGCGAATCCGTGAGCCCCATATGGTGGCGAGCCAGTTAAATATTTTTACTGCGGAGGGAACTGCAATGAGAACGGTAGCAGCCATAAAACCGGTTCCCAGGCGGGGGTCCATTCCGCTTTGAAACATATGGTGGCCCCAAACGATAAAGCCAAGGCCAGCAATGCCGATCATCGAAAAAACCATTGGCTTGTAACCAAAAAGAGGCTTGCGACAAAAAGCGACCAGAACATCGGAGACCATTCCCATTGCGGGCAGGATCATGATGTAAACGGCAGGATGGGAATAGAACCAGAACAAGTGTTGCCAAAGAAGGGGCTGTCCCCCTCCGGTACCTGTTTGCCAATTGCCAAAGGCCAGTCCTGCGGGGGGCAGGAAAAAAACCGTTCCCACCGTCCTGTCGAGGAATTGCATGATTAGTGCAACCGTAAGTACCGGTAAGGCAAGCGATTGAAGGATTGCGGTAACAAACATTCCCCAGACGGTCAGAGGCATCCGCATCAATGTCATTCCGGGGGCCCGACAGTTGAGGATTGTTGTGATGTAGTTAACTGAACCCATCATGGAGGAAGTACCACTAAAAATCAGGGCTAGTAACCAATAGACCTGGCCTTGACCGGATTGGCCCGCCGCCGGACTATTCCAGCGGTTTTTGATTCGTTCCCAAAGGCCAGGTTCCATGGAGGTTGGGGATGGAGGATTGGTTGGGGTTGTGGCTTTGGCGGCGGCATCAAGACCTGGGTCAGGAATATCGGCGTTTTGGGTTGCACTGGAAAGGGTAGGGTATGCTGTCCAGCCCGACCCAGCGGCACCACCATCAACAAAAAAACTTGCCAACAGGAAGAAAAAAGCAGGCCAAAGTACCCAATACGAAAGCATGTTCAGCTTGGGGAAGGCCATGTCCTTGGCCCCAATCATCAAGGGAATGAGATAGTTGCCAAAAGCCCCACCCAACCATGGAACAACCACAAAAAAGATCATTACGGTTGCGTGCATTGTAAAGAGCATGGTGTAAAATTCTGGGGAGATCCGGGAACCCCAACTGGCCGGAATGGAATCGGCCAAAGACGGAAACCATTTCAATAATTCGTTAAGTGCCTGATTGGGCCATCCCAGTTGAAGGCGGACACCAAGGGCAAGCAATCCCCCAAGGATCCAAAAAAGTAGCCCTGAGAAAAGGAACTGGATTCCGATGATTTTGTGGTCACCGGAAAACACATATTTGGTAAGAAAATTCCCCGGCGCCGGGTGAGAATCGTGGTTCATTGAAGGGCACCCTCCTTTTGATTGGAGGATGAGGCATTGGGTAACATGGCCGTCAGACTGCGGCTGCGGGTTTGGCGCCTGGAATGGTCGAGCCAGGCATCATAGCTTTTGCGGTCAGGATGGACGAACAGTTTTCCCCGCATGCGAAAGTGATTGCCGCCACAAAGTTCCGCACAGGCGATTTCCCATGATGCCTTGGTTTCGTTGGGAACTACCCTGCCTTCGGCGGGGTCAAACCGGACATTCGAAACAGTTGCCTCAAAACGCATGGGAATGGTTTTTCCAGGCAAAGTATCCTGCTTTAGCCTTAGGGCTGGAACAAAAAACGAGTGAATCACATCTGTTGTTCGCAGGAGAAGGGAAACCTTTGCTCCCTTCCACACATGAAGCTCATTGGCAATGATCAGGTCCGAAGGATTTCCCACCGATGCCCATTGACGAATTCCTTCCGCAGGCAAGGATTCGGTGGCGTATTTGAGATGCCAATCCCATTGCCTTGCCGTAACCAGAATGACCTGATCGGCCTCGGGAGGTAATGGATTTGTACCTTCCAAAGCGGGAGGTGGAAAACCTTGGTAACGGGCTTCTTTCCAAACGGGAAGGGAGGCAGCCGTTATCACCAACAAACCTACAAGTGGGGCAATGGTCCAGCCGATTTCCAGACCTGGATGGCCATGAATGGGGCTTGGGGAACCGGGAGCCGTGGAGGGAAACCTCCATAAGGAATAGATCAAAATACCCTGGGTGGCAACAAAGAAAAAGGCACAGAGTCCGGTGATCAGGTAAAAAAGGGAGTCAATTTCATTTGCTTGGGTTGATGCGGAATCCGGAAGCCACCAACCAAGCCCTGGGTAGGCATAAGCGACAACCAACAAAGCAAGGCAGGCCATGTTGACTGCGGCAAATAACAAACTCCAGAACCGATGCATTATAAAGGAATCTCCAAAATTTTTGGTTTCTAGCCTTTTTGGGTCTGTTTAGTTGGGTTTGGCGATTCGGCCTGTCGAACCATAAACGGCGTTTCGCACTTCCTCCGGGAGTGTGGCAGGAAAGGGCAACGCTTCTATGAAATTGACAAGGTCCCAGGTTTTCTTCCCTTCGTCCTCGCCGGTGAGGGTGGCTGCTGGCATTTTGCTCGGGGGAATTCCCCGTTTGATTCGCCAAAACAGATCCAAGGGGCGCCTCCCTCCCTTGTAAATCCCGGCAGTAAGGTTGGAGGGGCGGTTTAGGGAACCCCACTCATCATACTGCCAGGGTGATTGGCGACCGTAATCAATGTGGCAACTGACGCAACCCAGGGCATCGGGGGCCTGACTGCTGAAGAGGCGAAAACCACGCCGGATAGAGTCAGATAATTCGGAGTCCTTAAAGGGGTATTCGGGTGGGACCAGAACCTGACTTTCTGCTGTATGGTATTGCCGGACAATTTCCTGCAAAAACTTGGGCACAAAAAAGGCCAGTGTCTCCTGATCTTTGGAAACCTCCTCGTCAGGTAAATAATTTTCAAAGAGGTTAAGGACCTGGCTTTGG
Organism: Planctomycetia bacterium; assembly: GCA_005808665.1. Classification (GTDB taxonomy): domain Bacteria; phylum Planctomycetota; class Planctomycetia; order Gemmatales; family Gemmataceae; genus SYLG01. The sequence continues at coordinate 12,822 of SYLG01000024.1, forward strand.
GGCTTGAGCAGTGTTTTTTCAATAGTAAATTCCACCTCGCCCCGGATTCCCAAATGAATCACATACGAGGCAAGTGCTTCAAGTTCTTCCGTGGGCAAAATGCCGAAGGCGGGCATGGATGTTCCGTGCAGGCCCATCCGAATGGTGCGGAGAATGTCTTCGCGCCTTGGCCTATTCAGGTTTTTTGCCGGATTTGTGCTGATGAATTTGAAGCGCCCCTGGCGAAAGTCCCTTGGTGGTGGATGGACCCAAAGACCGCTCGATCCTTTGCCATCCCCTGATAGTCCGTGACAATGAAGACAGTTGCGCCTGTAAGCAACGCTGCCCTGTGCCAATGTTTGGGAATCGAGTTTGAGTTTTTTGCCAAGCTCTGGAAGATTTGTTTTTCCATCGCCCACTCTGGGTTGGGCGGGGGTCCCAAATTGTTCCGCCAAAAGTTTGGTGATTTCGGTTTGGGTCGCCTCTGGTAACTTGACCGGGTCGAGGATTTTCCCTCCGACAAGGCCAAGGTTTGCAATGCTTTTTTCCAATCCACCAGGCGGAGAGGGGTTGTTGGGACTAAGCTTTGGGGCCTCTTCCACGATGAGGTCTACCCGTTGGGGATAGGGTAAATCGTCTGGGTAGCCCTCTTTGTCGGCACAAGAACATAAACCCAAAACCAGAACGGCCCCGAAACGAACGGGCTCCCTAAACCATTGGTTTTTCCGACCCTTGGAACCAGCGGGTATTTGGCGACCAAAAAACCAATTGTGAAAGGAGTGGATCAAGGTGCCAAACATGGGATCCGTCTGTGGAATCAAGTTAACTACCCAAGGCTAACCGCAAAAAATGCGGTACATTTAACGGCCAAGGCTCTTCTTTGGGCAAAAGGCATACCAAAGCCCATCCCAACAAGGATTAGTTTACACAAATACCGGTTTGGGGCGAACGATCCGGGGTTGTTAAAAGGTGATTCGGAAGGCTTTTTTCAGGTTCTGCCCAAGTTTTGGGAATCCAATCCATCCCATTCCCAAATATTGGAAAGGCAAGCTTTTCTGAACCGTTCGGTTTAATTTCGTAAAGTGCAACGACCACCCGGGTTTCCCAACCATTCATCCCAGGCCCCATGATCGGTTCCATCCACCCCTTCCAATTGGGCTTGCCCTTGCAAATGCCCTTGCAGGGTCTCGAAAAAGGGGGAATCCAGCAAATCGGGGTGCCGGATGAGTTGACCGTGGAGGATCCGGTAGACCAGTTTCCAATCTGCCAAGGGGGAGTTGCTGAAATTCACTTATGTTTCCTCGTTTGCTTTGGTGAGGGCTTTCCGAATCGAACCTGGCTATCCTATTTCTTTGAAGACTATCAAAGTTAGCGGAGTTTGGATTCATGTCCATTTTACTTACAAATGATGATGGCTTGGGTGCGGATGGCCTTTTGGCGCTGGAACGGGCAACAATGGGGTTAGGGCCTTTACATGTTTTGGCACCCAAAGAGGCCCTTTCCGGTTGTGGGCATCAGGTCACCAACCATTCTGAGATTTGGTGGGAAAAAGGTACCTTGGATCATCACTATGCCCTTTGGGGAACCCCGGCGGATTGTGTCAGGATTGCCCTTCAAGAATGGGGCCGTGACTGGAGTTGGGTTTTTTCGGGGATCAATGCCGGGGGAAATATGGGGGCGGATTTACCCATTTCTGGAACAGTCGCCGCCGCCAGGGAGGCCGCCTACCACGGGTTAAGAGCAGCCGCTTTTTCGCAATATAAAATAAGGGATTTGGAATATGATTGGGTTCGGGCAACCTCCTGGGTTATCCGGGTGATGGAGTGGCTATCGGATCGCGAAACGCCCGCCGGTTGTTTCTGGAATATTAACTTTCCCCATTTGGAAAGGACCGATCCTGAACCTGCCATTCTTGAGGCTTCGGTGGGTCGCCATCCTCTGCCTTTGGAATATCGCAAAGGGGAAAAAGGATGGGTTTATACCGGAAAATACCATCAAAGGCTGGCTGAGCCAGGTAGCGATGTTTCCGTTTGCTTTGGTGGTGATATTGCGGTAAGTTTGGTACCGGTTTGAATCATCCGGAAAAGGATGACATTACCAGGGCGGCATTCTGCCCACCAAAACCGAAACTTGTTGACAAACCCTTGCGTACCGGAATTTCCCGGGCATTATTGGGGACATAATCGAGATCGCACCCCGGATCTGGCTCCGTTTGATTGATGGTTGGGGGTACCTCACCGGTTTTAAGGGTCATGGCCAACGCGACTGCCTCCACCGCTCCTGCCGCTCCAATCAGGTGGCCGATCATCGATTTGATGGAGGAGAGCGGGACCTTGCCCGAATCCACTCCAAAGACGGTTTTGATTGCGGTTGTTTCCATTAGGTCATTGAGGCGCGTGCTTGTACCATGGGCATTGATGTACCCAATCTCCGAGGCGTTCGTTTCCGCTTCTTTCAAAGCCCAGTTGATGGCACGGCATGCCCCCCGGGCTTCCGGATCGGGTTTAGTCACAGAATAGGCATCAAAACTGGTGCCCATACCCAAAACTTCCGCATAAATCTCGGCCCCTCGCCTTTTCGCATGGTCCAATTCCTCGAGGACAAGGACACCTGCTCCTTCCCCCAGGACGAATCCATCCCTTCTGCCATCAAAAGGTCGGGAAACCTCTTCGGGAAACCGGGTGGCTGGACTAAGAGCACCCAAGGCACTGTAAGCAAGCATCAGGAGCGGGTCGAGGCGGCTATCGGAACCCCCCGCGATCATAAGGTCTGCATCCCCCCTTGCGATTAGGCGAAAGGCCTCACCCACGGCCTGGGTGCCCGCTGCACAAGCGGTAGTAATTGTCGAATTGGGACCTTGGGCGTTGTGCACCAGGGATATGTGTGCAGCCAACATGTTTGGCAAATATTTCAGGATCCAAAGGGGTGCCAGTTTTCCAGGACCATGTTGACCCAGATGTTGGGTATAGTGAGGGTCCTCGTTGTGAAAAGCTTCACAAAGAAGCGGACTGATTTCCCCAAGATCCATGGGCACAATTCCTGAACCCATTACAACCCCGAAGCGTTCCGGATCGAGTGTGGAACCATCCAGCCCGGAATCGTTCATGGCAAGGACCGAGGCAACCACCCCAAAACGGGCTGCTCTTCCCATGATCTTTGCGCTTTTTCGATGTTCTTGGGGTAGGTATTTGACGAAATCAAAATCCGGGACCTGCCCGGCCACCCGGACCGGATGTTTTGAGGCATCAAAACAGGTGATTCCCTTCACCCCGCTTTTACCCCGTACACATGCCTTCCAAAAATCGGTCTTTCCGGTACCATTAGGGGCAACTACCCCTAAACCGGAGACGACGACCCGTTTCATTGGATAAGTTCCCTTACCTGGTTTCCCAGAAAGTCCAAATGAATCAACTAGCGCAAATTGCCAGATCTCACAGAAATCTCGCAAGCCACTCAAATTATCCAGTTATCCTAATCGAATTACAATAGGAAAAAATCTTCCGTTCCAAAAGAATTTTTGGACATTATCGCTAAAACCGGATCGTAGGGTGGTTGTGGAATGATGAACCCTATTGCCAAACCCTAAAACCACCGATTTTCGGGGACCTCAACCATGCGACCTTCCCTTTGGGTGAAATCTGATCTGAATGCATTTTTTGGGTTAGCATTGGATAATGTGGCCGTGATCATTCTTTTGCTAGGTTTGATTTCTGGTACTCAAACCCACCAGGAGCAGGTGGAATCGGGCAGATTTGTTTTTTCGCCCGATTTTGTCGTTTCCAACATGGTTCCCGGGACAGCTTTGGGTGTTCTTTTTGGCGACCTGGTCTTTTCGGCCATGGGTTTCCTTTTGGCCAAAAAGATGGGAAGGGCCGTAACGGCAATGCCCTTGGGGCTCGATACACCAAGTACTTTCGGGGTGGCCTTTTTGGTTCTTTTGCCCGCTCTTAGCCTCGGACACAAGCAGTTTCCAGGTGATCCCGAGGCGGCCCAAAACTTTGCCTGGCATGTAGGCCTAATGGTTTTGGTGATAACCGGGGTGATCAAAACCCTCCTGGCTCCTTTGGGTAATTTGGTTCGAAGGATTTTGCCCCGGGCCAGCCTTTTGGGATCCCTAAGCGGCATTGCCTTGGCCCTGATTGCTTTTTTGCCCCTTATAAATGATGGCATTGCCTCCGTGCCCCTGATCGGGATTGTTGCCCTTGGGTTAATGGTTGGGGCCCTTGTTGCCAACATGCAAATTTTGCGGTTGCCCGGGGTTTTAGGTGCGGCTTTGGTGGGTTGTGCCTTGACTCTGATTGCCGGGTTATTCCAGGACTCCATTCCCCTTGCCCCTGGATTTTCCAATCAACCTCTCCATTTTAATTGGACGGGAATCCCATGGGTTTGGGGTTCCGTGGGTGGAGAGTATTGGAGTTCCGTCTTAAGTACTGCCGTGGAGCGATTACCAGTCATTTTGCCTTTCGCCTTGGCAACCATCATTGGGGGTATCGACTGTACCGAAAGTGCTGCAAGTGTTGGAGATGAATACGACACAAGGGCGGTTTTGTTTACTGAGGCAGTTGCCAGTTTGGTGGCCGGGGTCTTTGGGGGAGTCATTCAAACAACCCCATACATCGGCCATCCGGCTTACAAGAAAATGGGTGGTCAATTGGGTTACACCCTCCTTACGGCGATTTTCATCGGTTTGGCGGGGTTTACCGGTGCTTTTTACCTTCTTGAGTTTATCCCCAAAGCTTGCCTTTACCCGATTCTGGTTTATGTCGGAATCGAGATCACCGCCTCAAGTTTTCATTCCACCGAACCCAAACATCTACCCGCATTGGCGTTGGCTTTTTTGCCGGCTTTGGCCTACCTCATGACGCTTGGATTAAAAACAGGTTTCGGTATGGCCACACCAACCGGCCTTTCATTTGTCCAAACTTTGCGCTGTGTGGGTAACGGTTTTTTGGTGACCTCGATTCTCTGGTCGGCCATGCTCGTTATGGTGATCGACAAAAGGGCAGTAGCCGGGTTCGTATTTGCCCTGGTGGCAGCTTTTTTCAGTTTTTTCGGGGTGATTCATTCCCCCTTGGGGGATGAACATGTGGGACCTCCTTGGGTGGTAATGGCCCAGGTTCAAAAAGAATTCCATGATGTGGTAAAATACCAAACCCCTTACCATTGGGCCGGTGCGTACCTAATCCTTAGCCTGGTTTTCGCCCTTTGGGTCCTGCAAAGGAAAAAATCCTCGGTAGTTGAGCCCTCCGAAATCGACCAGAAGGGCCCAAGGACCAATCATTAGGGTTGGAAATAGGACTCCTGATTTATCTGTTATGGTTGCCCTCAAAATGCAAAAAAACGATCAATGGGAAACCGGGTTTATTCCCTGAATCGTCCTTTGGAATTCCATCGGCACTTGACGGTCCTTGACAAGGACACTTAGCATAAAAGGTGAAGTGGGTTTTTTGCCTCAAGGATTCCAAGGAAGGCCACCGAGCATATATGTCCTATCAGCATACTTTTTTTCGACATAAAACCCGTGTGGTTGAGGTTGGTGGAGTTGCCATTGGTGACGATAACCCCATCCGTGTCCAATCCATGACCACCCCGGATACCCATTTGGTTGCCGAGGTGGTGGCCCAAATATTGAAGTTGGAGGAGGTGGGTTGTGAATTGGTCCGGGTTACTGTGCCAAAAGCAGAGGATGCGGCCGCCCTCGGTGAAATCCGAAAACAAATCCACATTCCACTCATTTGTGATATTCATTTTGACCATAAAATGGCTTTGGCCGCTCTTGATCACCCGGTAGACAAAATCCGGATAAACCCAGGGAACCTGGGTGGCTTGGACAAATTTCGCCAAGTCATTCGCAAAGCCAAAAACAAGGGTATTCCCATGCGAATCGGCGTAAATGCCGGAAGCTTGGAGAGGGAACTTGTCGAAAAATATGGCTTTCCCTGTCCCCCAGCCATGGTGGAAAGCGTTTTACGCTACCTTGAGATTGCCGAATCCGAACACTATCACGACCTGATCGTTTCGCTCAAATCGTCCGATGTCCCAACCGCTGTCGAGGCGTATCGCCTTTACGCCAAACAGGCCAATTATCCAACCCATATTGGCATTACCGAGGCAGGTAAACCACCTTATGCCATCACCAAATCTGCATGTGGATTGGCACCCCTTCTGATGGACGGCATTGGCGACACGATGCGCATAAGCCTCTTGGGAGATCCTGTCCCCGAGGTGGGGGCTGCCTTTGACATCCTTCAAGCCACCCAACGCCGGGTCCGCAAACCGGAGTTGATTGCCTGTCCTACCTGTGGAAGGCTGGAAATCGACCTGGAAGGAATTGTGGCTCAGGTCGAAAAGCGTTTGGAGGGGAAAAAGACCCCTATCAAAATTTCCATTTTGGGATGTGTGGTCAATGGTCCGGGAGAAGCCCGGGAAGCCGATTTGGGCATTGCTGCCGGGAAAGGTAAAGGGGTTATCTTCAAACGGGGGGAAATCGTTCGCCATGTCCTTGAAAGTGAAATGGTAGATGCTTTATTGGAGGAGGTTGCCAAATGGGAGGCCGAAGAATTGGAAAAGGGCACCCTTTTCCGGGAGAAATCCATAGAAAACTCCAAGCACCCGCACCGTACCCGCCTTCCCTTGGTAAAGGGTTGAAAAAAAGGGTCGGCCTGGGAGTCCCCTTCTTTTCTTCCATGCCAAAAGAGTTTTAGCCGTGCCCATTCGGTTTGCCTGTCCGGAATGCAATGCGGCGTTTCAGGCTCCCGACCAATTGGCGGGAAAGCCGGTGGCTTGTCCCAAATGCAAGAAAAAAATCACCGTTCCTGCTCAACCCCAAAATGGGCCAGGGCCAAGTAATACCTTAACAAAACCCAAAGGAATTGCTTCCCCTGTCGTGGATGAGGCCGCAATTCGCGCCAATCAGGAGGCCGTTGAGGCCTTTATGGGTGCGGAGCGGATGGCGGATGAGGCGGCAAAGGAATCGTCGATCGGGTTATCCTGCCCTTTTTGCGATGAGTCGATCCAGTTTCCCCTCGAAATGGGAGGGAAGCAGGCTCCCTGCCCGGAATGTTCCCGCATTGTAAAAATCCCACAACCCAAACGAGTCGATGCAGGGTCGTGGCGAGCCAATGTTAAACAGGGTCCTAGTGCGGTTCGCCGCGATTTGGAACCGGTGCCCGAGGGAATGCAGGGCGGCACAAAGGTGGAGGTTTCCCGGGAAGCACTCGAAGAGGCGGATGCCCTGCTTTCAAGGCGGCCAAAGGTAGTCGTTCCGGTTCGCCAACGCATTCGTAAAGCGGTTATTCTTGGAATGTTTGGCTCTGGCATTGTCCTTGTCCTTGGGACCATTTGGTGGATTCGTTCCGGCCAACAAGACCTGGTTAATTTGGAACATGTTGTGCGCCAGGGCGAGGCCGATATCAAGGCAAACAAGGATTTTCCCACCCGAGCCAGGGCGATTTACAACCTGGTGGCGGTTACTGTGCTTACCCCCTATTCAACCGAGGTCAACACCTACCCCAAAAAATATACGGATTTGGCTTTGGCGGATTTTCGCCTGGAAAAGCAGGCGGCCGCGGAAGATGCCGAAGCCTTGGCCCCCATTGATCCTGCCCAAGGGGCGATGATTCGCGCCCTCCTCCTCATGGGAGGAACCAAGGAGGAAGCCAGGGTTGGCAAAAAAGCCAACTGGGAAGAGATTCAACCGCGGATTGGTGCCTCTTTTGGCTTGATGACTTGGCCGGAATTCCGGCTAAGCTTGTGGAGGCATACTGTTCGAACGCTTGTGGTTGCCAAGGAAACAAGGCGTGCTTTGGCCCTGCTCAATTTGATTTTTACCGATCGAAAAAGGCGCAATCGTTTGGGAGAGGATGTCCCGGAAAAGATGGATGCGGCAGGCATTCTGGGCCATGAACTTTTAGCCATGGGGGACAAGGAGGGTGCCATCCAAGCCCTCAACATGGTACTTGCCCCGGGTGGCCAGGTGAACCCTAGTGAGGTGGGAGAATATGTCATTTCCTTGGCAATTGCCCTTGGGGATCAAACAGGACGGTTGCCCGGGGGCACATTGGATGGGGAGTTGGAAAGCCAAATTCTTGGTCGAATCAGGGGCTTTGCTTTGATCGGAGACCAGGCTCGCCTGAATAGTGCATTGGATTATGCCTCCAGGATCCCTGCTTTGGGTTTTCGGGCGCGGGTTGAACTGGCAATATTAAATTCTGAAGATGTCCAATTGAGAACCCAATTGAGTCAGGAGGTGGTCTCCCTTGGTGCAAAGCCCGAAGCCCAGGTTGCTATTCTGAGGTGGGCGGAAATGGTGGGACCGGGAGATCTCAATCCTGAAGCCCTCGCTAAACTTTTCGCATCCATGCCTGGGAATACCGCCTTGGACCGGGAGCTTCGGTCCTGGTGCCATTTCCTTTTGGCTGACCGAAAACCAGGGTGTTCCGCCGGAACCCCGACAGAAAAAAATCCTGCGGTTGGCGACCTTTTGCGGGCGGCTTTACCGGGCGAAGTACCTAAAGCATTGACTCAGGACGGCGAAGCCATTCTGTTACCCTTTTTGAAAATTGGTGAGGCTAAAAAGGCTCTTGCACCCAACAAAGGTTCCGTACCAAACAAAGGATAGTACCCTATTGTTTCGTGTTACCAAGGAGTGGGCTTGCCAAGGGTTGTTTCCTTCTGGAGTGTTTTTATGAATCCTCGACTTGCCCTATTTTGCGACAATAAAATGGTCGCCCTCGCAGCTTGTTTGGGTTTCTTTGTCGCAGCGTCTTTTTCCCAAAGCCCTCCACCCGATTGGGCCGCCATGGCCGAACTTGACTTGCGCTTTGCGGGACAACTTCGGGCCGAGGGAACCCCGGATCTTGCTGTGGATTACCTCACAAGAGTTTTGCCCATTTATCCCCCGGTCCAACAGGAACCCCTCAGGGTAATTCTGGCGGGAGCAAAGATCGACCTATCCAAGTCCATTCCTGATGCCGAGGCAAGGCGGCGGATGATGAGCCAGGCAAAGGCTGAGCTTGAGGCTTTTGTTTTGGCCAACCCCAAGAGCCCTTACGCCCTTCAGGCTAGCATTTCCCTGGCGGCAGTGGCGCTTCGCCTGGGGGAGGCTCAGATGGCCAAAGCCTTGCTTTTTGACCCCAAAACGCCGAGTGCTTTGGTCGAAAAAACCAAGGGTCGTGAGCTTCTTTCCGCAGGGATCACCCAAACCCAGGCCCTTCTGGCACGGTTTGATGAGGTGGAGAAATCCGGAGCGGATGTCCTGGGTTTTACCCCATCAAGGATTCGCGAGGAAAAACTGGTTGCCAAACTCACGATTGCCGAGGCTCAATTCAATCTGGCCAGGTTATTTAACGATCCCGAAAAAGAGTCCATCCTCCGGGTCCAAGCCATCAATCTGGCCTTTCAATCGTTTGAAAAACTATACAACGAGGATGAAAAAGCTCCCATTTGCTGGAAAGCCTACGCCTGGGCCGCATTTCTCCTTAAGGAAAAAGGAGAACCCAAAAAGGCCAGGGAATTTATCAAGTTCATTCAATCTGCCAAGGAAAACAATCCCGGGGCTCGGGCGGGCAAGGCTTGGGCTAGTTATTTTCGCCTTCGCATTCTACACGAGGAACCCGAACCTTCCGAGCGAGCCCAAAAAACGCGTTTGGTTTTGGACGGTGTCCGGCAATGGCAATTGGATTTCAGGACTTTCCGCGAGCCACAAGGGGATGATTCCCTTCGGCTTGGATTAAAGTTCCTTCAAGCCCAAGCCACCTATGATCTGGCAAGGGCCATTCCAGGAAAGGATGCCACCTCTGCAACCCAAAAAGCAAAAATCCTGGCAGAAGCGAGAGGTTTTATCCGTGAATTGGAACAGGGGGACCATGAGTTTTCTGATCCTTCCCGCAATTTGAAAATCCAGATTGTCCGGGACCAAGGATTGTTCCAGCGCAAATTGGAACAGCTCAACACCTTTGAGGATTGTTTCATCCGGGCCCAATTCGAGGCTTTGGAAATAGATCAGGATCCCGCCCGCGAAAAGGATGCCACCAAACTGAAGGAACTTCGGGACAAGAGAATTAAACTCATTCAGGATGCTCTGGTCAAGGGGATTGATCTGGATGCAAAAGCGGTCCTTTCCCAAAAAGCGACTCCATGGGAACGGGGTAACGCCAAAATATTTTTGGCCTATTTTCTCGGCCAGTCAGGGCAAAATGAAAAGGCGGCAGAAGTCAGCGAAGCCCTTTGTCGGAATGACCCAAAGGCATTCCAAGCCGAGAAGGCGGGCATTATCGCTCTCCAAAGCCTTGGTCAAATCCAGCAAGAGTGCGAAAAAATCAGCGGAAAAGACCACAAAAAAAACCTTGACCTCAAAAAAAGAATTCAATTATTGGCCGATTTCCTTATCGCCCGCTGGCCGAATTCAAGTGCAGGTAATGTAGCAAGGCACCAACTTGGCCTTATCGCTCTTAGGGACCGCAAGCTTTTGGATGCCATCAAGGTGATGGAGCAGATTCCCGCATCCTATGAAGCCATCAACTTTGTCCGGTATCAAATGGGTTTGGCTGCATTGGATTTTGCCTTGGAAACCAAGGATGAATCCTACCGGGCAAAAGGGGTCCAAACACTGGAGGCAGTTACCGACCAAAGTAAATCGGATGACCCAGGAACCGTCCTGACTTATGTTCTTTCGAAATTGAGGCTTGCGTCGGAATATTACGCTGCCAAGCGCTTTAACGAAGTGGACAAATTGACAACTTTGGTTTCCTTGCAAATCCCAACAGCCTTGGTGGATGCGGATCCTATCCGGGCAAAAGACCTAAGGGAAAAACTCCAAACCAATGCTGACACCCTTCGGCTTTATGCCATACAAGCGCAATCTTCCTCTTTATTGCGTGAGAATAAGCTCAAGGACGCCCTTTCCCTAATCAATCCAATCATTCAACAGGCGAAAACGGGGAAAATCGAAGTCATCCGCAAAGATCCCCAACTGGCGACAGGGTTTCTAAACCTGGCTCTCCGGGCGTCTGTCCAGGGTCGCGATATGGCGGCAGCTTCTGAAGTCCTTGCCATCATGCAGCAACTTGATGGTGGTTCGGGGGACGCTGCGGTTAAAAATCAATTGGGCCAGGTTTATGGTTTGGCGAGGCAGGTAGGTGCGGAGGTCAAGGGGATTCCTGACGCCAAACAAAAAGAAGTAGCCCTGGCGGGGATGGCCGCCGTTATTGAGGAACTCGCAAAGAATGCGCCGAAATACAACAGCGAAAACACCCGTATTCTTGCTTTGTGCTTCAGTGCTCTTGGTCTGCATAAGCGCGCCGTAGAGGTGATGCAAGTTGCGGTAGACAAAACGATAGGAGAAGCCAATGGGGACCCTGGGAAGTTCAAGCAGGACGGACCGGGTCAGGGTTTGCTTTTGACTTTTGTCAAGGAATTGCGCAAGGATGGCCGTGCCGCCGAAGCAAGGCAATTTCTTTCCGAATGGATGGGAACCGCCAAGGCGCCGGGTTGGGCCGCAACAAGTGTTGAAGGAAAAATGGAGAGGCTTAATATCCTTGCTTCGGAGGATAAACATGGATTAGTCGTGAGTGAGGCCAGCACACTGGTCAAACAACTGTTACCTCGCACGGCGGACAACCTATTCAAGGAGCGGTATCTGGAAGCCTACTGGAACATGGTTAACTCCACTTACCTGTATGGCAAATCCAAAAATGACGGGAGTCAAATGGACCGGGCCGGTTCCCTTTTGTACCAAATGGAAAGGTCCTGGCCCGATTTTGGAACAACGGAATCCAAGGCGAGGGTGGAGGAAATGTTTAACCGGGAACCGAACCTCCGGGAACGCTATGAGGCTGCCAAGAAAAAAGCTACCACCCCTATTACACCTGTCATTAAATAAGGTTTGAAATTATCATGAAAATACACCATTTTGCTCTTGGAATTGTTGGCCTTTGCTTTCTTGGTCTGGAAAAGACTCAAATTAATGCTCAGGATTTCATCCGGTACCGGGATGCCGAAAAAAGGGAAAGGGAGACGGATTGCGAGATTATTTCAGATTCCCCAGGTGGCGTTCGGATTCGCATACGATCCGCAAAAGACCCCTTGGAAATTGATGCCGGGGCAGTCGTTTTCCTTTTTGGCCGGGTTCCAGCCAAGTCCCTTTCCCAGTTGCGGGAACCATTAGCCCGCGAAGAATTAAGCCGACGGGATGGGGCCGAAACCGACAAAATAGCCCAACTCAAGCTTGCAGTAGTTGGTGCGGAAGATAACCTTGCGAAAACCCAGGGAACGCCGGGTTCCCGAGGCTGGGTTCTCTATTTGGCCAGACTCCGGGCCAAACTTGCCGAAAGTGAACCCGAACAAACCGATCAAGCTATTGCCCTTTTAACGCGCGAGAAAGGGAATCTCGAATCCGGATGGACAATCCTTCCCTCCATGCTCCTTCTTTCCAGTCTTCAGCAGGTAAAAGGGGACAATGAAGCGGCACAAAGAACTTTGGGTGTATTGGCGGACCGTCCTGGCCTTTCTGCCCAATCCCGGGAAAATGCCCAAGTTTCGCGAACGCGCATTTTGATTCGATTGGCAAAGTTTCCTGAAGCCAACCTTCAAATTACAAAGGTTTCCGACCCAGCGAACAAAACGATCCTCCAGGCATCCCTATCGATGGCCCAGGGACGAAAAATTCCCGATGCAGATGCCACATTGAAACCTGCCATAGCCAAGGCGACCGATGCGGGCCTTCAGGCCATGGGGTCAAACCTATTAGGGGAAATATTCCTGGCCGCCAACCAAAGGGAAGCCGCATTTTGGGAGTTTTTGCGGGTAGAAACTCTTTTTTCTGTTGATCGGGCCGAGGAGGCAAGGGCACTGTTTCACCTGGCTACGCTTTTTGATACCGTGCGTAATGATCCCACCCGAGCCAATTCTTGCAGGGACAAGCTCAAAAAACCCTATTTTGCAGGGACAGAGCACCAAACGATGTTAAGGTAAAATAATCCCGGCGAAATATCCCCTGGGGATTTAGACCCGTTGCTATTTTTTCCTCGTGGGGTTGGCACTCATGCAAAACAGGAGCGTTCCCCCATCTGCGATTTCATTATGCCGAATCCATTGCCGATCAAGCACTTTGCCATTCAGTGAAACCTTTTCCACATAAGGATGATTTTCCGCATGGTTTTCGGTTAAGATCATAAGGGGTTTTCCGTTCAGCTTTACCTCCGCTTTTTCAAATAAAGGCGACCCAAGTTGGTATTTGTCCGAGCCCGCCATCGGATATAATCCCAACGCACTAAAAACATACCAAGCCGATTGGGTTCCCCCATCATCGTTCCCGTCCAGGCCTGTGGGCCCTTCCCCATATTTGTTTGCCAGAATCCATCGTGACCACTTTTGGGCGAGGTCTGGCCGGTTGGCATCATTGAACATGTAAACCGCCCCAATATCGGGTTGATTGCCGTGCCAATAGTATGGGCCTGGATTCCACGCTCCCATCGCCGGATCTGACTTACTGAAAAATTGATCCAATTCTTCGGCAAAAAATTCTTTGCTAGGGAAAAGGGAAATCAGTCCCTTGGGATCGTAGGGTACCGCCCATCGCCATTGCATGGCACTACCTTCCACATAGTCTTTGGTGAGTTTTTTCCCACGATCCAGATAAGTCAAAAGAAGCGGATTAAAAGGTTCGATGAACTTCCCGGTGGAATCCCTTGGTTGAAAAAACTGAGTCTTTGGGTTCCAAAGGTTTTTGTAAAATTGAGCATGGTCCCCAAATAACTTGGCATCTGCATGGTAGCCAAGGACCGCGGCCAGTTGCGAAATCGCATGATCCGACCAGCCAAATTCCAAGGTGCGCGATACCGATTCATCCATCAAGTCCGCCGGGCAGTATTGGTATTTCAAATAATCACTAATTCCTTTACGCCCGGAAAATGCGGCTCCCCTGGGGGTGGGTCCAAGGGCGGTAAGGCGCATTGCCTGATACGCTTTCTGAATATCGAAATCCAAAATGCCTTTCAAATAGGTATCCGCTATCACGATGTCCGCAGGGGTTCCCAACATGGAATTGGAGTAACCGGCACCGGCTGGCCAACGGGGAAGCCATCCTCCCTGTTCCAACATTTTGACTAGCGAAACCATCATATTTCGCTGATCCTTTGGGGCAATCAGGGTGTATAGGGGGTGAACGGTCCGAAAGGTGTCCCAAAGCGACAGGTCGGTGAAGTATTGGTAATCAACCGCACGATGAATCTTTTGATCAAATCCCAGATAATCCCCGTTGGCGTCGTTAAAGACGGTTGGCATCTGAAAAGTGCGAAACAAGGCGGTGTAAAAAACGGTTCGTTGTTTTTTGGATCCTCCCTGAATTGAAATCAGGGAAAGTTTTTGTTCCCATTCGTTTCTGGCCGCCGCATGAACTTCCTCGAATTCTTTCCTTTCAGCCTCGGCGACGAGGTTTTTCCGGGCGTTTTCAATGCTCACATAGGAAATGGCCAATTTGAGGGTGATTGCTGTCGGGGACCTTGAAGGATGAAAACCCAGGTCCACCGCGATTTTATCCCCGTTGACTGTCGTTTTTCCAGGGGAAATGGTGTCATTTTCCCAAGTCGTTATGTTCGCAAAAGGATGGCTAAACTGAGCCACAAAATAAACTTTAATCCCCCCATTACGCTGGGAAAAAGTACCGAAAGTCCTAACTGCTCCTTCAACCTCTTTTGCTTCGGGTCGTACAAACAAATAGCCCTCGCTGCTTTTTCGGCCACCAAGGGCATTCATTACATCCAGCAAAAGGTGGGGATGGGTGCTTTGGTCAAAGGTATAGCGGTGAATTCCGACCCGGGGGGTGGCCGTGAGTTCAACCTTGGTGCCGATTTGGGGAAGGGTTACGGAATAATATCCCGGTGACGCCGTTTCCTGGGTGTGTGAAAAACGGGTAGTGTGTCCCATGCGGTAGGCTTTGGGATGCAATGAATCCTGGGATGGAACGATCAGAAAATGGCCACCATCGGTGGCTCCCGTCCCATTGAGTCTGGTATGGCTGAATCCGAGAAGCTGGTCATCCCCATGGTAGTACCCCGAGGTGTTTAATGCCCGTTTCCGGAGCAAAGGGGACATGGTTTCAGGACCCAGCCGCACCATCCCGAAGGGAACCATGGCACCTGGAAAGTTATGGCCACAGACCCAAGGAATGCCCCCGGTTCCCACAAAGGGATTTACCCAATGGGACAATTGTTCCGGGGGGACCTGGTTTTCCGATTTGGCCTCATTGGATCGACAAACCGAAAACAACAATGCCAAAAACAAGGACATCCAGATCCAAGGCATTCGCATAAAAGGTGACCCAAAGGACCTTGTTTCAACAACAGGAAATTGGTTATCTGCAAGGATCAAATGGCAATTTTTTACCGAAAAAAGAATCCCTTTTCCATAATAATTGCCTTAATTCGTTCGATCAATTTCTGTGCATTCCAAGTCCCGCCGGGCCTTGAGCCGAAACCTTTTTGTCTCTATCCTATACCTTGGGAAGGGGCCGTAGCTCAATTGGGAGAGCGCAGCGTTCGCAATGCTGAGGTTGAGGGTTCGATCCCCTTCGGCTCCACTTTACCCTTGCAGGGAACGGTTCAAACCGGCAGAGGGAATGCCGGTCCGGGAATTTCCTGTCGTTTGGATACCAACCTGTTTTCGGGGTCCACAAAAACCACGGTTGGAATATGTTTCAGGGCTTCCGGTTGCGGCATCCAGGCATAGGTGGCCACGATGATCAAATCCCCTGTATTAGCCAGGTGAGCGGCTGCCCCATTAACGCAAACCACTTTGGAGCCGGCGGGGGCCCTCATGGCATAGGTTCTGAATCGGGTTCCCCTCGTCACATTCCAAACATGAATTTCTTCAAAGGGAAGGATGCCAGCCGCATGGAGAAGTGTGTCATCCAGTGTCAGGCTTCCTTCATATTCAAGGTCGGCCTGGGTTACCGTTGCACGGTGAATTTTGGATTTAAGCATTGAGACAAAACCGGAATTCATAACCAATACGGCTCCTTACCCTGAGGAGTTATTTTAGCCGTTTTGGGGCCAGGAAACCTCCCCAATTCCCTTTTTTGTTGACCCTCGCTCCAACCCGGGATGGAATTCAGGGAGTTTTGGGGTCAATAGGTTTTTTTCGAAATACCATCAAGGTTTGATCGCTTCCCTTTGGGGAAGCAAATTGGGTGGGCCTGGCCTTTCCCTTGTCCGCCATACAAATCGTGAGGTCGATTCCATCCCATTTGAAGATACCGGGGATTCTTTCCCCTTTGCCTGGACCACCATCGGGCAATACATCCATCCACATAGGGATTTTGGTGTCGTCCCATGTCACTTTTGTTCCTGCAAATGCTTTGCCTTCCCGTTTCCAAATCACATGGTCTTTTTCGACGATGCGAACGATTGAATCCGTTATTTCCTTGGGGGTAACCGATTCATTGCGTGTGAAGGAGACCACGGACCAAGTTCCCTGCAGGTAAGCAAGGGATTTTTCAGGTGGATAGGCTGGGGCTCCAAAGGAACCGAGGGAAACCAGCAAAAAAACGCCCATTGAAATGCGAGAAACCATGCGAAAAATCCCGATTGGATAGGGCCTTTGAATCAGGGTACCCCATACGCTGAACCATCTGCGGATAAATAACCCAGTGGGAGTTTGACACTAAGGTCATTTGCCACTGGATTCCAATTAACCGGACTTGGGACGGGAACTTCGGTCCTCGATTCAACATGGCCATCGAGAAAACCTACCATCGCCAAATGGTTTGTATGGCGAAAATGAACGGTTGGGACAGGGGTTCCCGGATAGGCAAGCTTTGGGGAGCTTAGGCCGTAGGATTCATCCGCACGGGGTGGATTCCTTGCAGGAGAAATTTGGGCGGAGTCGGCAAAGACACAAACCGTTCCCGTTGAGGGAAAATCGGCCATCCGTTTGGTTAGGTAAACAGGTGAGGTGTAATTCCCCGGGAGAAAATAGGTCGTCCCCAGGGAGGTGTTGTACCCGTAACCTCCGGCAAATCCCCCGAGGGTCTGGAAAAGCAAGGTTTTAGGAAGGGTTGGGCAGTTTAGGGCTTTGGTGTTTGCCTCATAAAAGGGACTAAGGGTCCCCTCGGTAGGGTTGATTACCCCGGTTGGGGAAATGGAGGCAAACCAGGTTTTTACCGTGTAGGGCCAATTGGATGGAGTCGGGATTTCCAGATTGAGGGGTAGTGTTCTGAAAGCGGATTCAAAACTATGGGTGGCTAAAACCAATTGTTTGATATTATTGGAGCAACTCATCCGATTGGCCGCTTCACGGACCTTTTGTACCGCAGGCAAAAGGAGTCCAATGAGGATCCCTATAATCGCAATCACTACCAGGAGCTCAATCAAGGTAAAAGCATTACGGGAACGGGTATTATGATAATTCTTTGCAGACCTTTGTTCGGGTGGGTAAGCATAGTAATCCAATATTCCGACTCCTCTAGAATTGGTTTTGATTGAAAATAGGATTTTTGGCCTAGTGCCCTGCCACTCAAAGGGATTAGGATAGTATTCAGCTGCAAGGCACATAGTATAAGTACCAACCAAGGAGGGTTGGTACCATGCGGAAAATTTACATAGTCCGGTTGAGTGGTGAGGAGCGGGGGTTGCTTG
>SYLG01000025.1 GCA_005808665.1 Planctomycetia bacterium
AGATGTCGCAAGGCATCCGTGGGTTCGAATCCCTCCCCTTCCGCTTGTTTTCGTGATGAAACACCTTCTTTTAAGGAGTTTGAGAAGCTTTCTCCCTTTCGGGAAAAGGTGTCTATCACACTCAAGCCTTGTCTTTGAATATCACCCTTTTGGCACAGCAATGGCACAGCAGACGACACAGCAAAATCATCTGTTCCCGTCGCTTGGACCGGTTCCATCTTGTTGGCATCAGCCAAAGTAACCGGGTCAGGAATCCTCTCCCCCAGGCCGATCAGGTCGAAGGCCTTGGGGGGGGTGGCTTACATGTTCATGGTTAGGGCCCCCGGTTGCCTTTTTGATGGGTGAAATGGCCTCCAATTATTGGATTGCTTGGGGATCCCTATTAATTATCCGAAAAATGGTACATGGCAGGTTAAAAGCTTCCGGCCGAAAAAAATACCACTTTGGTGCACTCATTTCCAAAAAAGACTTGAAATAAATAAACCCATTTTAAAAAAGGAGATTTCCGATAAGGTAGGAGAGGGACCGCAATTACCTTAATTTTTAGCCTCTTTTAAAACCAAGGAGCCCTGCCCGTGTCTACCTCGTATTATGTGAAGCTTGGAAAAACGATTACTGGACCCATTCCTGAGAAGCAGTTACCGCTACTATGGAATGAGGGAAAATTACCCGAACATGCCGCCGTGTCCACGGATAAGGTAAACTGGACTAACATTCAGGCCCATTTGGGAGTTACCAAGGGGGCGAGTGACGAAGAACCGGTATTGGTATTGGGGGAGGTCTCACTTGATAATGGAACCGGGTTTACACCATCAGAACGCAAAAAAAAGGCACGAATAAAAGATAAAGATGTTGATGAGGTCCCAACCGGTGTTCCATCGCTTTTGAAACAGATTTCCTTTTTTTTGTTGATTATCTCATGGGCAGGAGTATTGATGGTTGTGTTAGGCGCAGGTCCAATTTATCTTTACAGTGTTTCCAAGTCCGTTAACTATATCCAAGAATGTGCCATCAGCGCGGCCACCTGTACAGTATTAATTGGTTTCTATGTGTTTGTCCGGTGCCTTGAAAAAATCACCACACTCCTTGACCGGGGCGCAGGTTGGTCGGATTGGGAGAGTGAAAAAGTATAGGACTTACGCGGTTGCCCAGAAATTGGGATTTTGGGTAGACTTAACATTGTCCCAAAATACCAATTCTATCCATTTTCCGGTGGATTTGGCCTTATATTGATCCAACTGCGTAAGTCCTAAAGTAATGGGTAAAAGGATAATTCCATAATGGGTAAACAGGTCGGAGGCTATTAGTGGCTCCGAGCAGGGCGTATGCGTCATAAGTCCTTATCCAGTAAGGACAATTTCAAAACTCGGTTTTTGACATTTAATTTGCAGCCTTTGAGGTCTTGGGGATTTTGGGGGAATTGGGAAAAGTGAATCATTAAAACCAAGCTGTTTTTCAAGGACATAGAACATGGCAATAGCCTTCAATAAACACCTTTAATTCACCAGATTAGCCATTCTTGCAATTTGCAAACATCCTCTTTTCCTTGTTTTTCCTATTATGGTGCAATCGCCCTGGGGCTCCGAGAGTCCCCTCAAATAGGGCCTCCATTCCCCCAGGAAAAAACCTACCGGCTCCATGTCTCATTACCAACCTGGTTTGGTCAGGAAAAGGGTCTGTTTCCAGATCCAATCCAGGTTTAAAGGACGAAAGTCGTCCAGGGTTATGGGGCAAGGAGTGTTTTTAATATTTGGTACAGTTTCAACGGGTCGTTTTCGCCCTTTTTTAGCCGAAAATAAAGACGGGTTGTATCGATGATTTTTAACCGGCCGCCACTTCGCCCTGCGATCGTTTGAGCCTTGCGGGGATCGCGGTAGGTGAGAACCATTTCAATCGGGGAATCTGGTGAGGGTGGTCGGTCAAGGTGAATGGAAGCAAGGTTCCACCTGGCCGCATCGAGGCGGATTTCTGCCAGTTTGAGTAGCCAGATTACTGGCTCGGGCGGTTTGCCAAACCGTTCGGTCAATTCGGTTTGAAAATCGACCAGTCGATCCTGTTTCCTGATCCGGGTTAGTCGGCGGTATATTTCAAGCCGAAGTTTGGTTGCCGGAACATAATCCCTTGGGAGATAGGCTGTCCATGGGAGGTCGATGTTGACATTGATTTCCGCCCGGGGAGCCTGGTTTTTAAGGGTCCGGACCGCATTTTCCAAGAGTTGGCAATAAAGTTCATAGCCCACCGAGGCAATGTGGCCCGATTGTTGGGTGCCCAAAATGTTTCCTGCCCCTCGAATTTCAAGATCCTTGAGGGCGATTTTGAAGCCTGCACCCAATTCGGCAAATTCTTCAATGGCCTTCAGGCGCCGAACGGCCTGGGGGTTGGCCTGTTTGCGGCCGTCCAAAAGAAAATAGGCATAAGCCCTGTTGCGACTGCGTCCGACCCGACCCCGTAACTGGTGCAAATCGGCAAGGCCGTAGTGATCGGCTTCATTGACAAAGATGGTATTGGCGGAGGGGATGTCCAGCCCACTTTCAATGATAGTGGTGGAGATCAGCACATCCGCATGGCGGTTCAGGAAGGTAATCATTGCCGCCTCAAGTTCCCCCTCGGGCATCTGTCCATGGGCCACGACAACCCGGGCCTGGGGGATAATCCGCCGGATTCTTTGTGCCAGGGGTTCGATATCACATACTCTTGGGTGGACAATAAAGGCCTGCCCTTCCCGGTTGAGTTCCCGATTGATTGCGTTTTTAATAAGGGTTTCATCAAATCGCATGATCCTTGTTTCCACGGCCAAGCGGTCGGGTGGGGGAGTCTCCAAGTTAGAGATATCACGGATGCCCAAAAGGGAGAAATGGAGGGTTCGGGGAATCGGGGTTGCAGTTAGTGTTAAAATATCAACCGTTGCCTTCAGTTTTTTGAGTCGCTCCTTGTGCTCGACCCCAAATCTTTGTTCCTCATCAATAATAACAAGTCCAAGGTCCTTGAAAACAACATCCTGGCTTAAAATGCGGTGGGTTCCGATGGCCACATCAACCGAACCCTGGGTGATCCCCTTAAGCGTTTCGCGAACCTCGGAGGTGAGCCGAAAACGATTGAGTGAACCGACTGTAAAAGGAAAATCGGCAAACCGTTTGGAAAAGCTCTTGTAATGTTGCTCCGCCAGAATTGTGGTGGGAACCAGGACGGCAACCTGGCGCCCATTGTCCACGACCTTGAAGGCGGCCCTAAGGGCTAGTTCCGTTTTACCGTAACCCACATCGCCACAAACCAGCCGATCCATGGGTCGGCCCCGGGACATATCGGATTTGATTTCGTTGATGGCAATCAATTGATCAGGTGTTTCCTGATAACCAAAGCCGGCCTCAAAAGCCCTTTGCCAATCGCTATCAGGAGGATAAGTCGAACCTTGGGTGGCCTCCCGCCTGGCCTGCAATTCCATCATGTCGGCAGCAAGATCGAGAACCGCCTCCTGGACCTTTTCTTTGCGTTTTTGCCACTGGGTACCACCAAATTTGGATAACTCGGGATCCGCCTTGGCCCCACCCACATATTTTTGGACAAAGTCGATCCGGGTGGCGGGGACATAGACTTTCACACCGTCCCGAAATTCAAGGATGAGGTGTTCTTCTGCCTGCGTCGATTGGTTAGCCTGAAATGCTCCCGTTGAAATGGCCCCTTGTTTGACGGCCGTTTTGTCCAACAATTTCATTCCCAAATAGCGGGCGATGCCATGACTTATATGAACGACAAAGTCACCCTCGGTCAGGTCGAGAAAACTGTCTATCGCCCGGCTTTCGAGTTTACGCAGGGGGGCTACAGGACGGGCCGCCTCTTTGTGGAAAAGTTCCTGGCTTCCCAAAATCACAAGGCCTACCCCGGCTGACAAAAATCCGGGCATTCGAAAACCGCGGGACACTTGGCCAGACACCAAATGGAGCAGGTGAGCTTGGGAAAGCTTGCCCGTCTGAAGGACCTCCCCAAGCCTTTTGGCCTCGGCATCATTATGAACGGCAATCATCACATGGCTTGACCCGCAGGCCAAATCGAGTTCCTCGCCAATCCGGTCCACCGAGCCACTAAAGCGTTCCACCGATTCGACCGAAAGATGGCAATTCCCCTCCACTCTGGAGAAGGGAAATGCTGAAAGGGTTACATTGGGCCTTGAAACCATGAACTGGTTTACAGCTTGGGGATCAAACAAACCCAGGACGCCTTCCATCCGGTCGGCGAAAACCTTGCCTTGTTCTGCCAATTCTCCTGGTTCAAGGAGGATGGTCCAGGAGCCTTTGGGAAGGTGTTCAATCAGGTTACCCCTATGGAAATTGTTTTCCTGATCGATTCCGGTGGCCAGGGGCAACAAGGCAATTTTTTCAAGGGATTGGCCGGATCTCTGGGTAAGTTGGTCAAATTCCCTTACGGATTCGATTTCATCCCCAAAAAATTCCATGCGGACAGGTTTAAGCCTATCAGGAGGAAATATATCTAAAATACCACCACGACGGGCAAAATCCCCAACTTTTTCTACCATCTCACAAGGTTCATACCCGGAATCCACCAGCCACCGGGCAACATCTTCCGGTTCGGTTCGGCTTCCAGGTCCAAACAGCCTGGCACTTTGGATTAAATCGGCGGGTTCAGGCACAGGTTGCATCAGGGCAGCGAAAGGGGCCAAAAGAATATCCGGCGCATCCACATCCCTTAGCCTTGATAAAAGGGCGAGCCGTTCCCGATGTTCCTGATCCAGTTGTTTGTCGCCGGGCAACGAACCGGTAATTGGGAATAGGCCAACCGGCCTTCCACTAAACGCTTGGATGTCCGAAGCCAGGGTATCCAAATCCCGGGCATGGGCTACCGCAACCAGGAGGGGATGGGGGCAATGGCTGGCAAGTGTGGCGATTACCAAAGAGGCAGAGGACCCAAAAGCTCCATCAACCGTGGCGGCTTGACCTTGTGTAAGGGCCGCAAGGACCGCCTTCATGGACGGTTTTTCCGTCAACAAACCTGGCAATCGATCCAACGAGGTTGGCAATGCCTGCACCTTGGCGGTAATACCAGGTAGTTCGTTAATCGTTTTGGGGTTGGCTTTCCCCCGTTTTTCCCTGGATGCCTTTTGAGGCCCGACTTGGCTCAAGGGATTCCCTGATATGTTTGGTAAATCAGGCACGAATGGCCCCACCATTGACACGCAAGGTTTGCCCGGTGAGGTATTGTGCCCCGGGCGACATGAGCCAGACAAAAGCCTTGGCAACATCTTCGGCAGTACCCCACCGGGCCAAAGGGGTCTCCCGAAGGACGCGTTCCTGCCAGGCAGGAGGGGCTTTTTCCCCCCATTTGGTTTTGATCCAACCGGGTGACACACAATGAACCCGGACTTTGGGTGCCAAGTCGGCGGCAAGGGCCCGAGTCAGCATAACGACGGCCCCTTTGGTTGTGCCAAAGAGTGTGCCGCTGTCCCCTTCCATGCCGGTTTCGGCCTGGTCCCAACCAAGGTTAATCAGCACGCCTCCTTTTTTTACTCCCATAAGCGATCCGGCCAATCGGGATAATTCAAGCGTTGACTGGACATCCACCCGCCAAAGCAATTCCAGCTTTTCAGCAAAGGAGAGTCCAGGACCCGGGCCCGTAAGGATGTCTGCCCCGGCGTTATTGATCCATCCATCTGGAATAATATCAAGCTTCAAAAAGCGTTCCCAAAGCACTTTGGGCCCTTCGGAATCCAAATTTGCCAAAAGCGTACTCACGGTGGCACCACGCCTGCGACAAAGCATGGCAACCTCTTCCAGCCGATCACCCGTTCGGCCATGAAGCACCAAATCGGCCCCAGCCTGGGCAAGCTCCAAAGCCCCGGCTCTACCAATTCCCGCACTAGCACCTGTAACGACAATGGTTTTTCCCCGAAGTGGCCTTTGGGCATCGGGGCCATAGGCTTTGAGTCCGGTAAGCTTGGCCAAATGCTCGCCAATGGTCTGGCCCGTACCCGGAACCATAACTCCTGAGGCAATCTGTTCCAGCGGGATCAGGACAAAAAATCGTCCGGTCATCCTCCGGTGCGGAAGGCAAAGACCTGGGTCATCCAGAATCAGGTCATCGTACATCAATAAATCCAAATCCACCGTCCGGGGAGCGTTCGCCACCGTGCGCATCCGGCCCATTTCCGTTTCAACTGTCAACAAGGCCCGCATCAGGTCGTGAGGATCCAATCCGGTTTCCAATTCAACCACGCCATTAAGGAAAGGTGGTTGGCCGGGGGGGCCACCCACGGGGTCCGTTTCGATCCAACCTGATCTTTGGAGGAGGCGGACAGGAAATTGGGTGGTCAGGATTTCCACGGCCTGAAGGAGTTGGTCCGCCCGTTCACCCAGATTGGAACCTAATGCCACAAGAGCGATCGCCATTATCGTTTTATTTCCTTTAGCCACGAAGAAATGATCAACGCCCGATAGGTGTCCACCAAGGTCGGCTCCTCGCCCGGGTGGACCGAATATGCCCCGGATGGTGTGCGGCATTTTTCAAGGAATACGCCCATCCGCCTGGCATCAGGCGTGACTCCAAGCATCCACAATGCCCGGCCAATGCGATAGGAGCTATCAAGTTCAGAAGGGGCCGATTCGGTGACGCCAAAGCCACCATCCTTGCCCTGGCCGGAAAGGAGGAACTCAATCAATGCATGTTTCTCTTGTTTGGCAAGAGGTTCTTTTAACCGCAAAAGGGCAGCTACCACACCGCCTGTGTCCCGCAATCTGGAACCGGAAGGACCATATCCTCCCTCGGTGCTTTGGGTTGCCCGGAGTTGGCGAACCCATTCGTTTCTTCGTGTCGAAATGACCCCCAACCCTTCAAAGACGGCCGCCCCCATCCGGATTTCTTCAAATGACTTGGCGTCATTTAGTACCAACCGTTTGTTCAACTCGATCAATTTGAAATACTCGGGATTTTTATGCATCATCAGGTCGGATGCAAGGAGCAGGCCAACCGAGGCCAGGGTGGTGGTCGATTTGTCATTCGGCCTATCGGCAAAGGCACCGGATTCATCCACACAGGATGCCACAAACAAAATGTCTTTTTCGGGAGAGGGTGCCTTTACCCCCAACAAATGGAGAGACCTCCTGGCAGAAAGTGTTGCCCTCAGACTTGGGGACGAACCCTTTTGGGGGACATATCCACCTTTTGGGGAATGATGATCCAAAACAAATTGTGCCGTTTGAGCCATCCTGTCGCTGTTTTGCCCCAATGTTGCCAACGGATCTGGGGTTGGGCCCATACCAAAGGGAAATCCTAACCATGCAGCAAGCATAGCAAATCCGGTTATCATCATGGATTGGTCCGCCCAGTAAGGAAAACGGGAAAAGATCAGGTTTTTCGTAGTATAGAAGAGAAATCCAACGAAATAACCCGTGTCCCGGAGATGCCCCATGTCTCAGAATGTCCAAAAAAGGCCCAGCCTCTTTGCCATTCTTATTGGGGTTGTTTTCCTTGGGGCTATGGCCATCTACTTTTACTTGTCCAAACCAGACGAAGAAACGATTCACCACCTGCGCAATGAGGGGGTGGCGGACATGGAGCGGTTTGAGTACAACGATGCCGCCAAGCGATTTTCCGAGGCATTGGCACTCTCTCCCAAAAACACCGAAATACGGCTAAACCTTGGAATTGCCCAGCTCAATCAGGCAACCGATGCAAGCTTGGCACAGGCAATCAAACAGTTTGAAATTGTGCTGACTGTGGAACCCAACAACATCAAGGCCCATTATTGCCTTGGGTTAATCGCTTTTCACCAGAATCGAACCGTGGATGCGGCCCGTGAATTCGCCTGGGTTTTGGACAAGGATCCCAATGATGCGTACGCATGGTCCTGGTTTGCCAAAGTTCATCCCGATGGGGACGATTCTCCCAAAGCATTTGAGGCGTTGAAAAGGGCCATGGAACTGGACCCCTACCTCAATGCGGCCCGCTATGCCTTGGCCCTTCATCCGCTTCTGGAGGATCCGGTTTTACGGAAGCGCCTTTTGGACGATCATGAACGGCTCAAGCGCGCCGATTGGGAACGCAACCAGGACCTCGTTTATACCCAAATGGGTCCCTATGCTTCGGTAACCGGGGCCTATCAGGCTTCCCACCAAAGTTCTACAGCCCTCCTTCCCCAGTTTTTACCCGGAGAAACGGGCCCAGCAGACCTGGGCCAAAGTGAAGATGGTACAAAAGTCCAATGGGCAGGGAAAACGGATTGGCCCAAAACACCTGTGAATCAACTATTGTTAACGGTGCGCGATCAGCTTGGGGCCTGTTTATGCCTTGGGGATTTTTCCCAGACGGGGAGGCTCGGAGCTTTTTTGGGTGGTGCGGTCCTTCGAAACAAAGCCGTTTCCGATCTTTTATTAGTTCAGGAAACCCCTGGAAATTGGGTGGTGGTACCATTACCCCTTCCAGCGGGTTGGGTCTCATGGGCCGCCTCGGCTTCGGACCTTGATAACGATGGTATCACCGATTTGGTCCTATCGGGACCTGGAGGCATCAAAACGCTTAAAAACCTGGGTAAGGCAAAGTTTGTGGACCAAACCCCGGACTTGCCTTCCTTCAAAAGGCTTGCCCTTGGCATCCGCACCGTTGACATTGACCAGGACGGTGATCTGGATTTGGTGGGTACCTCACCCGGAAACAATGTAGCCCAAGCCATGCTCACATTAGGGGGAAATGGTCAGGGTGGGGCCCTTTTTGCTTTGCTAAACAGCGGGGAAGCCCCGCCTACTCCGCCAGGCAGGGCCGTCCTCCCGCTGACCTGGGCCTGGAAGGAGGCTCCGGAAGCACTCCTTCCCAAAATTCCCGGAGCTACCCACCTGATCCTGGCGGATGTTGACAACGACGATGACCTTGATTTGGTGGTTTTTGCCCATGGCTATAAACCACAAATCGTGTTTAACGACAGGCTGCTCCGTTTTTCGGGGCCATTGGCTTTTGGCAAAGATGGCTTTCATCCTGCATCAGGCCTCACCGCCGACATCAATAATGATGGTATTCCCGATCTGATTCTGACCGGCGCCGACCATCAACCCCATCTATTTCTGGTTGGCCCCCAAAGTACTCCTGGCAAACCCATTTTGGAGGAAATGCAGGGCCAGGGACCATCCCTGGTACAGGCGATTGCCTGTGACATTGACAACAATGGAATGATTGACCTGCTTGGTTTGATTCCCACCGGCCGAATGGGATTGGCAAGGAATTATTCAGGGGTATTGGAGTTTGATCCCAAGGGTTTGCAATCCAATCAGACTTGGCCCAAAGGTATCCTCGGTTTTGCCATGGCGGATAATACGGGTGATGGCAAGGTGGACATGTGGCTTTGGCATGACGAGTTAGGGTTGGAGGTGCGCCAAAACAAGGGGAACGGCAATCAGGCGATCAGTATCCTGGTAACGGGAAAGCGGGATAAAGGCGACACGCTACGGACCAATTCCGACGGTACAGGCTCCCGCATTCAGGCCATGGCGGGAACGCTTAGGGGAACCGTGGACCTTGCCACATTCAATACGGGCCCCTCCCACTCAAGCATTCCGGTAATGATTGGGCTTGGTCGAGCCCTCACTGCGGACACGGTAAGTATTCGGTGGCCGGATCGGGTTGTGCAAGCGGAAAAGAATCTTGCCACCGGGGAGGTCCACAAAATCTCCGAAACCAACCGCAAGGCAACCTCTTGTCCCATTTTGATGTGGCAACATCCGGATGGTATGCGGATGGTAACCGACCTGTTAGGGGGAGGCACCATGGGGGAACAAAACCCCGATGGATCCATTCGCCCCCCCCGCCCGAACGAATCCCTTTGGATCGTACCACCTGGACCAATGAGTGCGAGTGACACTGTCAGGTTCAGCCTTTCTGAACCAATGGACGAGGTAATGTACCTCGATCGGGTTCGGCTTGAGGCTGTGGATTTGCCATTGGGTTGGGAAGCTGCCCCGGATGAGCGATTCGTTTTTTCCGGACCCCAGCCCAGCGGGGATCTTTTGTTGTTTCCCCAACTTTTTCCTTTGCAAAAGGCCAGGAAACTCGATGGCCGTGATTGCCTTGGCGAGTTATCCAGAGCAGATGGTATCTTTCCCAGGGACTATCCTCTTCGAAGTTGGCTTGGTTTTGCGGGGGAACATGGTTGGGAGTTTGCATTTGACACCCAACAAAAAAAACACCCGATACTTTCCCCCAATCCATTGCCGGCTTCAAAAGGAGTAAACAAGGACGACCGGTATTTCCTCATCCTTGATGCCTGGACAGATTACGCTTATCCCGAATCGTTTTTTGCCTCGGCCCAGGCGGGAGTGGAACCGCTCGTTCCATCGATTGAAATACCGGATGGATTGGGTGGATGGAAAAAAGCCATGGAAATCGGGATCCCTGCGGGGTTGCCCAAACGAATGACCATTGAAGTCACCTCGTTGGGTAAAAGTCTTGAGGGCCCGTTGCGCATTCGGACAAACCTGCGGATTGGAATCGACCGCCTTCAGCTGGGGCGGCTTGCCCGCAAGGAGGAAAAAGCAACCGTTCGATCCATGTCTCTTCGTTCCGCCCATTTGGAGAACCCGGGATTATTTCGTGAAATTCCTGGTGCCGACGGGGTCATATCCTATGACCATTCCCAAAGGGAGCGGTCGGGCATGGCCTCGCATTGGAAAGGAAACCTGACCAGGACTGGACCAGTGCGGGAACTCCTGACTCATTTTGACGACCTAATAATGATTGGTGGACCGGGAGACGAGGTAACCTTTGAATTTGAGGCGGGTGGGCCAGTACCCACCGGATTTTCCCGAGGCTATTTTCTGCGGGTGGAGGGTTATTGCCGCGACACTTCACCGACCACCAAAGGAGGAGGATTTGTTGAGCCTTGGCCCTTTGCGGCAATGGGAGATTTTCCCGGAGGGAAGCCCCATCCCCAAGCGGCCAAAATGGTCCCGTGGACCACCCGGGCCCCTAAAGCGCCCTGAGAACCCCAAGGCAGTTTCCCATGCCTGGTATCACTTGAATTATTCCGGAAGATAATAAACATTTAGGAGATTTCGGATCGTGTCTGATTTTGCCGCACCTGACAAAAACCAATTGGAAACTTTTCCCAACCCAAGGCCGGGACGAGATTTTACCATTGAAATCATTTGTCCTGAATTTACAAGCCTTTGTCCAAAAACAGGCCATCCCGATTTTGGCACAATCACTTTTCGTTACATCCCCGGGGAGGTTTGCGTCGAACTCAAATCGTTAAAACTTTACCTCCAACGATTCCGGAATGAGGGTTCGTTTTATGAAGCTGTCACCAATAGGTTGTTGGACGATTTTGTAGCTGTCGCCAATCCCAAGAGGCTCGAAATCAAGGGTGCATTCACGCCCCGAGGTGGGATCACCACGAATGTTACCGTCATCCATGAGGGGATTCAGTGATTCGTTTTGGCGGGAGCTTGGGTGTTTTCCTGATGCTGGTTGCCTTTTCAACCAGCTCTACCCGTTCCCGGGCCGGGGTCTATCTTGCCTTGGACCCCAATCCGTTTCCCACCATCACAGGGTTTTCCCAGGTGAGGCTCATTGTAGGGGAATACCGATCCCTTTTGGCCGGGTATGATCCCTCCCTTGGTGTTCCGGAAAAAGGTAGCCTTCGCGAGCAAATCCTGGCAAGGGCAAAAGAGTTAAGTGCAAAGGCCGATGTGCTTAATACTCCTGCTGAAATGCTCGAACTTACCGGGTGTTGGCTTCGAACTGGGCAAGCACAAAGGGTGGTTGAGTTTCTTGGCAAGAAACGGCTTTCCGGAAATGATGCGGAAACGATTCTTTTGCTTTCCCACCTGGCTATGGCCCAAGCGCATGACCCTGCCCTTTTGCCACGAGCCATTGTCACCCAGGAAGAGATGTTGGAGCGGTGGCCTGAGACGATAAAGGATTGGAACTATCCCAAATGGCATCATTTCAGGAAAAGCGAGGTGGCCCTCCTTGCTTTGTGGCGATCCAGGCTCCGGGAATACATTTCCATTGGTGGAATGAATATTCCTGTCCAATTGGATTCCATCCTTGGACTGGAATCTCTTGTGGTCAAGGATAATTTCAAACCGGGCAAGCCACCACGAGGCGCCTGGGATCGGGTAGGCCCTGAGGTGGAAAGCCTTTTGGTTCAACTTCTGTTTTGGCTTCCAGCCGATTCCAGGCTTTATTGGGCCTATGGGGAGTTTTTAAACGCCAAGGGGGACCAGGCATCGGCTTTTAAAATCATGACCGAATTGGTGGAAGCCAGGCAGATGAGTGGAGTGGAACCATTGTTTCGGCACCGGGCTGTTTTGGCCAGGGAAATCGTCAAGTTGGATGAACCAGCCAACCAGAACCAGCAAAATGTACCGGAGGCAAAGTCCGCCAATCCCGGGGATTTTCCCATGGAGGATTACCTTAAGGCGGTCGGTTTGGGAATAGCCATTGGTGCGGGTGGACTGCTTTTGATTTTGCTTCAGTGGCATTTTTTCGCATCAAGGCATCGGGCATCCAGGGCCTAAACGGACCCCCTGCCTGTTCAACATTAAATGGAAGTAATCCTTTTCCTAAGGTTTGGCAGTCTCCTCCTTGGATTTCGATCCGGATTTGGAATCGCCTTTGGGGCCCGCCCCGCCTTTGGCATCCCTTGTTCGCTCAGGCGTCACCCGTTGTCTTGGCAATAATCCAGGCAAATTGGCCACACGCATTGCCGTAATGGACATGACCTGGGACCCCTGAATCAGGTCGGCCCACCTGGCTTTATCCAGCGTATCACTTTGGGAATGGTGGGTAAGGTAATATTCAGCAGGGTCTTGATGGAAGGCAAAACCAGGAACCCCATCGGTGTTGAAGGAGAGGTGGTCGGTTCCTCCCTGGGCACCCACCACAACTTCCACCTTTAATTCCTTGAGAATGGCCAACTCCGCTTCGAGGACTCCTTTGGCATCGTTAAAACCCTGAAGGGGAATTTCGGTTACCCGACCGGTTCCAGTGTCATGAACCAATGCCATGGATGTTTTTGCCATTTCACTTTTATGCCGTTTGACATACTCCTTGGATCCGTGAAGACCTTGTTCTTCCCCACTGAAGAGGACAAACCGGATGGTGCGCTTGGGGCGAATTCCTTGCTTGGCCAATTTGCCAAGGGCTCTTGCCGATTCCAGGACCACACTGGATCCCGTCCCGTTATCGGTCGTTCCCTGACCCAAATCCCAGGAATCAAGGTGTGCTCCGATGACCACGAATTCATCCGGGAACTGGGACCCTTTGATCTCTCCCACCGTGTTGTAAACCGTGATGGGCCCGGGGATCGTCTTTGCCTGGATCTCGATCTCCACTTTGGTAGGTGGAACATTGGGCCTTAGGGCCAGGCGATGAAGGAGGGAGTAATGGTCGTGGGTTAGAAAAACCGAAGGCAAAGGTTCTGTGGCCCCGGCACGATCAGGCCCCCGCCAACCGCCTGTCATATTGAGAAGGCCATGGGGTTTCGCCGAATCGGTGAGGATACAGGCTGCACCTTCAACCCGGGCCATTTCTGTTATCTGCTGACGAATCGCCATCCCGGCCCCCTGAAACGGCGGACGCCTTGGCGCATTGGGATTTCTGGGCTTTCCCACTTCACTAACGGGGGTAAT
Organism: Planctomycetia bacterium; assembly: GCA_005808665.1. GTDB lineage: Bacteria > Planctomycetota > Planctomycetia > Gemmatales > Gemmataceae > SYLG01. The sequence continues at coordinate 13,629 of SYLG01000025.1, forward strand.
GGTGGAAGGGCCGGAAAGCATGACCAGGGCGTTTTTGAACCGCCCCTTATAGGCATCAAGATCCTCAGCCTTGGTTGCCTCCACAACCACAACCTCGCCAACAATGCGCCCCTTGGTTCCTGGAGTCCAAGCCCGGGATGCGCCTGTAAGGAGGCGGCTATTGTCAGGTTCGACCAACTTCATGTGAACAAATCCCCGTTCCCAACCTGCAGGAATCTCATAGGGTTCAAGGACGGAATTCGTCAGGCCATAAGACTGGAACTTGTCCCTGGCCCACTGGTTGGCCTTTTTCAGGTTTTCTGATCCGGTCATGCGCGAGCCGATTACATCGCTTATGTAGGTAAGGTTGGCTTTGACCTCGGCATGGTCCTGAATGTCCTTGAGAATGGTACGATCAAGCTTTGCAGCAATGGTTTGAGCCGCACTTGCCAATTCAGGCTTGATCGAACCCGGTGCGTTGGGTCCATCGTCACGGGCAATCACCATGGCCAAACACAATCCAAGGCAAAGTAATGACCCTAATAGGGATCTCCAACGGGCTACAAACGAAGGCATGGGGAAAGGCTCCATGTAAAAAGAATCGGGTGATGAAGGATAGGGGAAGCCTATTCGGAATCAGGTCTTATTTCAATCCTGTCAATCTGGAGACCCGTTTTCGGCCCTTTTGAGATGTGTCCTTTTCCCTGGAAATTGTTAGGGACCAGGTCCAATCCTCTCCCGAACAAGGAGTAATTCTGCAATCCCGTGAATGTTTGGGGATTGGTTTCTGTATTTTTCATGCCTGAAAACCATCCCAACCGATTTTTGCTGGGGAAGAGGCTATACCATCCTGATTTGGACTCTCCCAAGGCCTTGATTCTCCCCAATTGTCAATCTGGCCTGGACCACTTTAGAGCTTAGCCATCCCCTAAAACCGTCAGGGTGAACGATTCGACATCCACACCCAAGCCGTTGGTGGCACGAACCGTGAGGATATAGGTGCCCTGGGAACCGACTGCGGCCTTTCCCGAAAGAACTCCGGTGGTGTTGTTTAGCGAAAGGCCACTTGGCAAACTGGTTCCCGTACCCGTCACCGAAATCAGGCTGTAGGCAGGGGTTGGTTTTCCGGTTGCAGCAAAGGTAAAGGACTTGTTCACACCAATGGTAAAGGTGCTGCTG
>SYLG01000144.1 GCA_005808665.1 Planctomycetia bacterium
CCGCCGCCCACTTCGTAGCCGTTGATGACGAGGTCATAGGCCCGAGCCATTACCTTGGAGGGATCCGAGTCCAGCAAGGGTATGTCTGCCTCGCGGGGAGCGGTGAAAGGATGATGGTTGGCAACGAAGCGACCTGCCTGGGTGTCGTGCATGAAGGAAGGGAAATCCACCACCCAAAGCAGATCAAAGCAGTTTTCCTTGCCCTGAAGTAAACCAAATACTTGAGCCAAATGCAGCCTTAATGTGCCCAAAACCTGGGCGGCAACCTCTTCCTTGTCGGCGACCAAAAGGAGCAGGTCCCCGTTTTGCATTCCGAACCTGTCTCTGAGTGCCGCTTGGGATTCGGCAGAGAAAAATTTTTCGATTCCCCCCAAAAACTTGTTGTCCTCATACTTGAGCCAAGCCAATCCCTTGGCCCCCGCTTTGACGGCGATTTCACTGGTTTTTCCGCCTGGTTTAAGATCCGTATTGGAAAACTTGGACGCCCCTTGGGGGATGTGAATACCCCGAACGACCGATCCGGAAGCAATCGCCTCCTTGAACACCCGAAAATCAGTCCCTTGGGCCCAAACGCCAAGGTCACTGATTTCCAACCCGAAACGGGTGTCTGGCTTATCCGACCCATAACGCAACATTGCGTCCTTATAGCTCAAGCGGGGAATGGGTAAGGAAATATCGACATGCAGACACTCTTTGAATATTTTCTGGGCTAGCCCCTCAAGCATGCTTAAAACATCTTCCTGGTCCACAAAAGACATCTCCAAATCCAGTTGGGTGAATTCGGGTTGCCGGTCGGCCCGGAGGTCCTCATCGCGAAGGCAACGGGCAATTTGATAATAGCGGTCATAGCCTGAGATCATCAAAAGTTGCTTGTAAAGTTGAGGGGATTGCGGCAAAGCGTACCACGAGCCGGGATGGACCCGGCTGGGAACAAGGTAATCCCGGGCACCTTCCGGGGTGCTTTTCCCCAGGAGGGGCGTTTCCACTTCCAGAAAATCCCGTTCACTCAAATATTCCCGAATGACCCGATTGAGTGTGTGCCTTAAAACCAATGTTTTTTGCAAACTCAAGCGGCGTAAATCGAGGTAGCGTTTTTCGAGGCGAAGGTCCTCCCCTGCCAATTCTTCCCCAGGAAATTCGGTCACCTCAAAGGGAGGGGTAGGGCATTGATTGAGAACCTTGAGGGAGGTGGCCTCAATTTCAATCGCCCCGGTGATCAGATCCGGGTTTTCTTTGCCGGGAAGCCTGGGCCGGACGAGCCCTTCCACCGCCAAGCACCATTCCCGGCCGACCCCATCCGCCAATTGGAAAAGCGAGGCGTTTTCCCTGGTTGATTCCACCACGATTTGGGTGATGCCAAACCGGTCTCTCAGGTCAAGAAACACCTGTTGGCCATAGCCCCGGTAGGAATTGACCCACCCATTCAACCGCACAATGGTCCCAATATGATTTGCCCTTAGTTCGCCACAACGATGCGTTCTGCGCCAATCCTGCATGGTGTTCCTTCCAACCGACCCCAGTGAATGGGGACCCTTCTTCAAAAGGAACATGATAGGCCTTGGGTGGGGATCCTCCAGCAGGGGCATGGACGGATCCTGACCAAAATTCCGGGAGTTACTGGTCCAGCTGAGAAAAATCGGCCATGGATTTTCAAAGGCAATGTCCTTTCCCGGTCCAACCCGTTGGGTAACCAAAAGTAAGCCAAGGAAGGACAGTAAAGTCTTTTTTTATCTAATAAACACGACAAGATAGCTTTTTAAGCCATAAAATTGATTTTTTGCCCTTGTGCTGGTCCTGCGAGGGACCTTCAGGACAAAGCGATAATTGATCCTAACTTCATAGTAAATAAAGAATTACAGGAATTTTTTAGGTGCAAAAACCTCAACCGATTTGGTTTGGGGATCCCGCCAAAGGAAGCAATCCTTTCCATAATGCAAGGCTTTGGTGGGGGAGGGGACCGGGGCAGCATTCAGGAACGGGTAAAATCCAAAACCTAGGCGGGAATTGTACTTGCCGTGATTTGACTCCAAATGGGACAATGCCCTTGTAGGGTGGGCAAATCCAAAAACTGGCCATCCTCGTCATGGATTTGGGAAAGCTGGGAGAGGGTTTTCGAGACCACATCTTGGGATTGATTGTCCAAATATGCGTTCCGTAGGACTGGTGCGGTTTGAACGGGGGAGAAATTCCTTCTCCAATCAGTTCCGACAAAGTCTGAATATCCTCCCGGTCGATTCCTAAAAAGGTGCAACCCCGCAAGGGGTTCGCCCAGTTTCTATACCGGTCCGTACACCCGGATGGAATTCTAAAGGGGTTGGAGAACAACATGCTGCCGCGCATTTGGAATCGTTGGTTCAATCGACACCTCAAAAAATCCTCCACCATCGTTAAAAACAAGCCCTTGCCACTCCAACTGGAAAAGTTGGAGGACAAGGTGGTTCCGGCCACGATTTCCTACACCCCTCTTTGGGTAGAGTCGACCACGGCCGGCCTTTTCACCATTTTTGATTCCTCAACGACCCCGGCAAAGGTCTGGGACAATGCCCCCTTTACCACCATTCGAGGGTACACTCCCCAGGACCTGGATATAAACCTTGATGCCGGGGAACAAATTTCGGTTACCACCGAGGTGGATTTTAATGTGCCCTTAACCGGCGAACGACAGGTGGACAAAATATCCAACCCAAATGGACAATGGAATTTTGGCTCTTTCGAATACGCCCCTGGTCCAACCGTTTACAGCCATGCTCCATCGAAATGGTCCACCTCCACCTCGAACAACAAATACCTGGCCGATTTTAATAGCGATGGTGTCTCGGAATGGATGTATGGCCCCGCCACCATCTCCAATATCACCCAGGCCAATCCGGTCCCTGCTTATGGATATGCCAATACCGCCGGGATGACCTTGACCGGTTGGAATCCACCAGAAGGGGACGCTTCTACAGGGGGAACCAACAAGGGAATTTCCTCGCAATACTATGTTTACAACGCCAATATCCCTTCGGAGCAGACAATCATTCCCCCCAGGACCCTTCCCCAGGTTTTGGGCAATGTAGTTCCTACCGGCCAAGGCTTGGGTACGGATGGGACAGTAGCTCCCTTTGGTGAATATCTGACCCTAAGAATATCGGTTACCTCGAATATGCCATTGGCGGGTGGTGGGGTCATTTCCAATGGCAATGCCGGGACAGGGGATAACCCATCTGTCAATCCCTTTTCCTGGTCCATATCAGGTCAGGGACCGGATGGTTTGTATCGGGCAACGGGCCTGCTACGAAGCAAAAACCTCTATATGGGCAGTCCTGGCACCACCGGCACCGTGGCCATGGGAGTGGGCGATGCCTCGGTCACCTACAACACCGCAACCCATCCCCAGCTAGGGTACTTGTACACCAACAATATCAATATCAATGCAGGGGCCGGGGCCGAAACGGTAGACCTCAACGGAATGACGCTCTATTCCGATCGAACCAAGCGGCTAACCCGCAATTTGGATGGTAACGGTGATGTCGATTACACCATGATCGGCATTTATGGTAACCTCAATGTGGATACGGGAGCCGCCGGCGGGGATGCCATCAATGTCAAGGGACCCATCGAGTCCTTTGGAGCAAGGTCCATAGGGATGACCTTTAGCACAGATGCCTTTTCCAACGATTTCAATGGTGGTTCCAAGATCGAAACCCTGAGGGGAGCTTTCAATTTAAACGCCCGGTCGGCCGCAATCGGGACCACCAATGAGCGCATTTATGCCTATCGATTCACCTTAAGTGCAGCCAATATATCGTTGAACGGGTCCGAAAATACGGCGATGAATTTTACTTCCAATGAAATGCTTTCTTTCATTGGCCAGCCGATTCCCATGATGCCCCCTCCCAGCATCAATTTCCGCGGTGCCAATAATTTTGACATCAAGGGCAACAATAACAATGTAACCGATTTAACCAACAGCAACATCGTTTCGTATACCATTGGCAATTTTCGCAGGGTACAGTTTAACGCCCTCTGGAAATTGCCTGTTTCCTCAACGCTTGTGATTACTCTTGGCACGAGTGGCGGGTCCATTGAATCCTCCAACCCCCTTATTCCCACCAACCCCAACGGGATAGACCTGATCATGGAACAGGGTATCCTGAGTATGGGTACGATTGATAGCTACGGAAAAATCAATGGCGTGGGCTTGGTAGGGGCAAGCACCAGGCCCCTACGAACCTCGATCAATACCTTGGATTCCCTGGAGGTGTTGGGTGATTTTTACATGGAAAATTTTTCCAATCCCGAGATCGGTGGCCAAAATGCCGACCTGATCGTGGGGGCGGATACCATGACCGGGCCCATATTCCAAGCCTCAGGTGGTAACACTTTTTACCTTAGCACCACCAATGGCAGGGCTACGATCAATGCCCAACTTACCGCCAACAAAGACCTGATCCTGAAAACGGCCTCCTACACTCTTGCTACCGCAGGGAGCCTTTGGGGAACCAACAGCATTCTGCTTGAGCCTTCCATTACCGATTACAATGTTTTGGTAGGTAATAAAACGGCCAATCTGACCGACCAGTTTTTTGATGTCACCTATTCGGATATCACCAACCGGATCAATACCCAGAATTTGAAAATTGGGGCGAATGGGTTGGTTGGAAATTTCAGCGTTTTCAACAACCAGGATAGTGGCAATACCACTACCCCCTTGAATTTGATCGCCCAAAACTTCAATTTTACCCTGCTTGGCAAGGACTCGGATGTCCTGCTCAACACGGGTATTTTGCTTGCGGATAACCGGCGGATGTCGTTTCAAAATGGGTTGGGGGGCCTTGGCAAAATCAGCAGTAGTATTGCCACCAATGCGGCCTTGCCAACAAAATTTTATGATGTTGCTTTTGGAGCGAACGGAGCGGGCACCCGGGGCCAATTGGATTTTCGCTATACCGGTCAGGTCGGCGAAACCACTCGTCCCCTGCTGACAAAAGCCGAGCGATTGGATGAATCCACTGCTCCTTTGGGGCTTCACCTTCAAAATCAATCCAACCTTATCATCCTGAACCAGATCAACACAGGCACATCGCCTTTGCAAATTTTTGCCACCGGATCCATCACCCGTAACAATCCGGCTGCCCGATCGGATTTGGTGGGCGGCCCTATCGAGGTTGTCACCAATGGCACCGTTTTGGGTGCCCTGGATGCTCCCCTGCGCCTGAGTGGGGACTCGTTGGCAGCAAGATCCAAAGGGGATACCGGCCTTTACCTATCCAACCCGACCTTGACCGATGGGGATATTATCGATGTGGCAACGGCCACCTCCATGCGCATCTTTACCTATGGAACCGGGCTAAGTCCAAGTGCCATTCCTACGGGCATTTGGTCCACGCCTTCGGATGATACGGTCAATGAACGGGTATTTGGTACCACTCTTTTATCCGGTTTGCCAGGTGCTTTGAACCCAAGCATTTACCGGATCAATCAGGACAATCAGATTACGACCAATCTGGTTCCCGATCCCAACATGGCATCTGTAAACCTGGTTTCCGCCAAACTCGACCTGCAACGGTTTTCCCAACAGGTTCGGTATTTGACCGGAAACGGCGAACTCCTTTCGGATCCCCTGATTGGTCAATCGAAAAACCTGACTGTGAAAACGACGCAGGTTTGGGATGCCCCCTTGTTTAGCGGGAAGATTGATGGCAGTTTGGACATTATCAAAACGGATACCGACGCTAATAGTGGACAAAAATTGTCTCAAACAGGTTCGTTTACCCTTTCCGGGGATAACAGCAAACTGGTTGGTGATGTTCGGGTGTTTGCCGGGTCGGTTATTTTTGCAAGCTCAAAAGCTGCTGGCACCAACAACACCATAAGGCTAGGCAACGGTAGCCTCACTCCCGATGAGACTTCGCTTGGCCTTTCCAACAATATTACCCTTATCAACAAGGTTCAACTCAATAGTGACAATACTTTTGTCGCCAATGTGGATGGGATCAACCAATTGGCTCCTGCCACGGGAGTCGAGTTGCCGCTTTCCAGCACCCGGTTGGTGATAGATGTTCCCGCCAGCCCGGATGCGACGGCGATATGGTCCTTGACCGTGGGAGCAAGCATAATCGGCCCGGGGTTTGTGGATAAAACCGGAACGGGGTTATTGATTCTTACCAAGACCAACACCTTTTTGGGTGATCTCCATGTTTTTGGAGGAACGCTTGAGGTCCAGGCGTCCAACACCTTGGGTAGGGGCAAAGCAATTTTTGACCCAACCACCATTTTCCAGATTTTTAGCCCTTCGGGCGGTACCCTGGTTTTCGATGTGGACGGTGGCATTGACTTCCTTGGGGCCAACACCTTGAGGGCCAATTCCAATGCGCATATCCGGGTCAGGAACAATTCGATCAACCTTCTTGGTGGAACCGTACCCGTTAAAGATACCTTCAAGATCTTTGTAAATGGTGGTAAATGGCTTGAAATCGAAGCCCTGGAGGGAACCAATGCCCTTGATGGCATCAACACGAATCTTGTTCGCGATGAAAAACTGGACACCCTTGGGGTAGCCACCGGAACTGGGGTCCTGGAGCTTCAGGGACCCAGTGTTTACAACGATCTGAAAGTAAATATTGGTACAGTGATTTTTGGTGGGCTCGAAACGGTTGGCTTGGGGTCTATCCATATTGGCCGGGTGGGAACGCTTAACACCTTTGGCACGGTTGCCTTTGATCCAGGCACCGGCGCCACGATGAGCATACCTAACCTGGTTTATCTTTTGGGTAAAGGAAGCGATGATAATCCCGCTCCCTTGGTCAATGATCAATCGGTTCTCAAAGTGTTAACAGGTGATGTCACCATGGGAGGGGCAATCACCCTTACCTCCACCGCAAATGTTCCCACCTTGCCGATTTTTGTGGAAGACCTGGCCAAACTGAGGATCCTAAGCTCCATCAATGATAGCGGGGCCAACTTGGCCATGGAGAAAAAGGGAGCAGGAAACCTTTACCTGAGTGCCCCCAATGTCTATGGTGGGGGGACCCAAATCAAAGCCGGTACCATATTTGTCCTGAACAAGGATTCTTTGTACACCGGTCCCGTTCGGATAAGTGATCTGGCCGCCTTGACAGTGGATTTGGGATTTGATGCGGTCGGAACGCCTTTGCCTGGAAATTTTGTCAATCAAATCGGTCTGGAAGGGTCAGGGCCAGCCGGGGCAGGGGCCTTGGTGGTTCAATCCGGCTTGGTGAATTTCACGCCAACCACTCCTTTTGTCCTTTACAATGCAACCACCATTGGTATTCCCGACCCAGACTCAAGCCTGACGCTCACCGCCAACATTACCGAGGGCGGCGTGGCAAGCGGAATCATCAAAACAGGTCCTGGTATCCTGGTGGTGAAGCCAACTACCTTTAATTCCACGACTGGGGCTAACCGCATTGCTTCCGGACCCATGGAAGTCCAAGGCAACCTCCCGTTTGGACGAGGTGATACCACCATTGCCAATGGGGCAGGTTTGATTATTAACCCGACGACCACCTCCCTTACCGCCGACTTGTTCAACAATTTTATTGTGGCGGGATCGGGTTGTATTGCTCCCCCTAACACCAATGGAATCTCCACCAAGGGTGTGATTGAACTGGTGGATGGAAGTTTTTCCACGATCACAGGCAACATGACCCTTACCGAATCCATCACGATTGATGTAGGAACCGGGTCGATCCTCACCCTTGATGGGGTTTTGGACGAAAGCGCAACCGGGGTTCAATACAACCTGACCAAAACGGGTTTGGGCATCTTGCGCCTGACCGGAACCACCCCGAACCTCCTGGACGGAAAGATCATTGTCCTTGAAGGCTCAGTGGATTTGGGGAAAACCGGGGCAGCCGGAACGGGTTTGATTCAAATCCTTGATGGGGGCACCCTCATCGTAAGTGGGGCGAACACCCCAAGCCTTGCCACGGTGATTGACAACGCTATCGAGGTGGAAGGAAAGGGCCTTGCCGATCAGGGAGCGATAAAGGTTACCCAAGGATATGTCAACTTGACAGGTGACATTACCATAACCGACAGCAATGGTGATCTAAGCAGCTTGCTATGGTTGGGTGCCAATAACCTTCCGGTGATAAACAATCCGGGTATCCTGACCATCGAAAAGGCGTTCACCCTTGCCACCACCAACACTTCCCTTGATCTGGTTAGTGGTGGCATAGGGGCCGGGGTGGTCAATCTTGAGGGGACCAACATTTACACCGGACTAACCACCATTCAAGAGGGGGCTTTGGTAGCAAATGCCGTCGACGCACTAGGCACCAATACCCTTGTCGATGTTTTGGACGGTGGCACCCTGGGTGTTACCGGTTTGGCCGCTTCCCTGGCCCAAAACAATATAAATCTCTCCGGGACCGGGTTGAATCTGTTTGGCAAGGACCTTGGTGCCTTGTGGTTCAATGATGTTTCCGGCGTGGTAACCCTTGACCAGAAAATCGTCCTGAATGATGCTTTAAGCCCGGTCCTGATGACCGCCCACGATAGTGCCTCCCAACTGAAAATTGCCGGAGCGATCTCCTCCCTTTCGTCTCCGTTTACGGGCAATATCAGTATCCGTAAGGGTGGTCAGGGGACCATTGCCTTCCAATCTGCAAACACCTATGGTGGGGGTACCGTTGTTGAAAACGGGACCTTGCTTTTGCAAAATCCGGGAGCCTTGGGAAATGCCACGGCCAATGTTTTCGTGCTAGCTACCGGGACCCTGGCCTTGGATATGGCCCTTGCCACTTTCAATAACCCGTTGTCCCTGGCGGGGAGTGGGTTACTAAATAGTGGTGCCCTCGATGTCCGGAGTGGCCAAGCCACATTTACCAATGCGGTCAATTTGACTGCTCCCTCGGTGACGGTGGATGTTGAGGCATTTGGTGTGGATCAGGCACCCGCCCAATTGATCTTTTCGGGGGCCCTTGCAGAGGGTGCCCTGACAAACCTTGTGAAGACGGGACTTGGCACCGTGGTCCTGAAAATGGACAACACCCTAACCGGAACCGTCGAAATCCAGGCGGGATTGCTGACCTTGGAATCCAACAAGGCGGCCGGAACCGGAGCGATTGTTGTTCGTGATGGCGGTACGCTTGGAGTAAACATTCCTTCCACCACGATTGCCAACAAGATTACCCTTTCCGGGGAAGGGTTGACGCCCATTGTTCCTCCTACCGGAACCCCTGAAGCGGCACTTTGGATCCAACCCAATACGACCGTGGCGTTCAATGGGGTGGTCGAACTGGGCTTGACCAACAGTGTGGTCAACAATCTTGCCTCCACGGCTATTTATGTCGATGGTCTTGCCAAGGCGACCTTCAATTCCGCCGTCAAAGAATCCAAAGCGAATGGTTCGGTTGCCTCGGAACTGATCAAACGGGGCCTTGGTCAGGCAGAAGTGCTTGGATCGGTTGCCAACGATATCAATTTCCGCGGGGGTATCAATGTCGAAGCAGGCAAGCTCACCCTTGGGGTAAATAATACTTCCAACAACTTTAAAAATGGTGGTGCCCTTCAGGTCAATTATGGGGCAACCCTTCTCCTGCAAGGCAATTCGGCGATTAACAATGCGGTAAATCTTGGAATCCCGGGACAAACAGGGGCGGCTCCCGGTTTTGGAACGGCGGGTACCTCAAACATTACCATCACCAAAGACATTACCGTTGACAACAATGCGATTCGCATCGAAGCTGCGGATACTTCGACCCTTACCCTAAAGGGATCCATCATAAGGGGAGTTGGCCAAACCACTCTTTCCATGGAGAAAGCGGGGACAGGGAAACTCGTCCTCAACAATCAGCTTTCCAGCAATCAGGTGGATGGTGGGTTGACTGCCAGTGCTGGGGTTCTTGAGCTCAACGCCAAGGCTCCCTACATTCCGTTTGCAGGTAATCTGACGGTTCAGACCGGTGCCGAAGTTGTCCTTTTGGCGTCCAATCAAATCCCGGCGGTTGCCAATGTGACCATTCTTTCCGGCGGCATTTTGGACCTGAACGGATTCAGCACACCTGTCAATTCGGTGGTCATGTCTGGTGACCCTTCCCAGATCCAAGGTCTGGGGAGTAAGCTCACCGCCAATGTGGATTATCTCCTCGATGGCGGTTCGGTCGAGGCGAATCTTGCTGGCGCTGCCTTGGCCACCGTATCGCTCGTAAAGGATTCGACCTCCACCCTGAATCTGCTAGGCCAGAACACTTACAATGGCTCCACCGATGTGAAAGCCGGGAAACTGGTATTGATCAATGCGGCTGGTAACGCTCTTCCGGACTCGGCGATTGTTAATCTAACCGGTTCCACAAGTGTCCTTGATATTGAAGCAAATGAGACCATTGGCTCGGTGGTTACGGTGTTCAATAGCACCCAAATCATCATTGGAGCCAGCAAAACACTGACGCTGTCCAGTTCGGGAAATGCATTATTCCCCAGCCAATTGATTTCCCTCGGTGGGACTTTGGTAAAAACCGGCACAGGCTTGATGACGATCAATGGAGACAACAGCGGATTTAGTGGCGGGGCCATTAACATCAATGCGGGTAATGCCCAATTCGACGGGGCAAAGTCCCTGGGGGCCCCGGCTACTCCTCCCAAATTGGGTTTTGCGATAGGCTCCTCGGGTACCATCAATGTTGCTGGAACCAACACTTTTAACAATGCCATTGATTTGGGAACAAATCTGACCTCCAAAGCAGGTCTGGTAACGCTTGGCGGGGTCATCACCCTTACGGGCCCGGCCACCAACCTGACGGTGAGCGGAACCGAATTGAGGGTCAAACAGCCTGTTGCCAACACCTCGGCAACCGTTACAAACCTGGCCAAATCCGGCAACGGGACCCTGGTCATCGAAAACGCGATGGACCTAAAGGGTGGCACTATCCAAATCCCATCCGGTAAGCTGGTGGTGGGAAACAGCAATAGTTTGGGTAACGGGTCAAGCAAAGTTTCGGTGGCCACAAGTGCATCCCTTGGCTTTGATGCGGGCATTGGGGGGGTAGACCTCACCATTGGTAATCAATTAACCGCAGGGGGAAATGGGTTTGGCGGGCAAGGTGCCTTGCAAATGGCAACCAGTGTGGGCCAAAGGGTTACCCTTTCGGGTCCGGTGGTTTTAACCCTTGACACACTTATGCGAGTCGATGCCGGCAGTACCCTTGAAATCAGCGGTGCTGTCACGGGGAATTACCGGATTACCAAGGTCGGTGCAGGAACCCTGATTCTCAGCGGAACCCAAGGAGGATCTTCGATCAACATCCAGGAAGGTGTCATTGAATACACCCCAAGCCTGGTTGGCAAGCCAATCAACATTGGCGTGAACGGCACACTTTTGATGGATGCCGCGGTGGTTTCTTCCGCCACCAACAATATCACAACGGCCGGTCGAATCGAGGTGGAGGGTCTGGGTGCGGTATCGTTGGCGGGAGTAATTACGACCTCCGGTTCTCCCAGCTTCTTTGCCGCCGATGTTGGCTCTGTCCTGAATCTGGATTCCGCCCTTGGCGGCACGGCTACCGGGTTAAAAATTGGCGGGGCGGGAACGGTGAATGCCAACGGAACCAATGGCTTTACCGGGCCTTGGATCCTTCAGGGCGGGGTTCTTGGAATCAACAACACCGGTGCCTTGAACGGTAACAACATCCAGGTACTTAGTGGCAATATACTTCTTGGGGCCGATGTGAATCTTGGGGCCTTGGATTCCACCGATAATGGATCGGTATTGGATCTTTTCGGGCACAAGGCTGTCCTCAATGTTTCCGGGAACCACAGTTTTGCCGGGTCCCTTACTGGTCCTGGTGTTAGTGTTTTGACCTTGGCAGGTACGGGTAGCCAAACCTTTACGGGTTCCACCGATAACTCCCTTTTGGGAAGCATCGTAGCGACTTCCGGGACCACTTGGCTTGCACGAACTGCCGTGGCGGTAGCGGGTTCGCTCGTAATTAATTCAGGAGCAATTGTTTCACTAGCGGGAGATGGACAGTTTGCTCCCGGTGCAAGTCTGGATGTGAATGGTGGATCACTAGCCACCGGAAATTACAATCAGGGGCTTGGTACTCTTTCCCTGGCGGGGAATGGGATAATTTCGGGATTGGGCACGCTTTCCCTTGCAAATTCCATCAATCTGCTTTCTGGAAATGTGAGTGCAGACCTGGTTGGGTCTGCAGGACTCCTCAAATCCTCCACCGGAACGGTATCGATCTTTGGCAATGTGAACACAGTGGACAAAGTAATCGTAAGCGGCGGTATCCTGGTTCCAAAATCAACCGATGTTTTCCTGGATACTCCCGGGGTTCAGTTGGAGGCGGGAACCACCCTGTCCCTGGCCGCGGACCAAACCCTGAATGACCTTTCCGGGACCGGTGTCGTTCAACTCAATGGCTTTAAACTTACCATCCTGGCCAACACCCCTGTGACCTTTGGCGGGGCCATCACGGGGAACGGAACCTTGGTGAAATCGGGTGCATCCGACCTCACGCTCACTGGGGCTAACAGTCCCCAATATACCAAAATCGAATCTGGAAACCTGGTCCTTGCCAACCCCCTTGCCAACAATTCCACGCTAGGTGGGGTGGTTACCGTGAATTCGGGTGCCAATCTCGAACTAGGCTTTGGCGACCAATTGGCAAATTCCGCATCGGTCGTGGTTAATGATGGCTCCTTTGCCATGAATGGCCATTCCGATGTGGTGACAGATATTACCCTGAAAGGTGCCGATGGGTACATTACGGGTGGTGTTGTCAGCGTCCTTACCATCAATGGAAACCTTTACCTTGAGACCGATCCTTCCCATATTCAGGTAACAGTCAATGGTCCCGGTGTGGTTGTCTATCGGGTTTCCACCACCATTAGCTCCCCGATTCCAACCACAGGAGGAGTGCGGGTGGAGGGTGCCACCACCGTGGTCACACTTGATGGTGCCAGCCAGGTGATCAGTGGCAACCTGACGGTTTCCGCCGGGGCTACGGTGGTACTTGGTGCCAACAATCAGATATCCAACACCGGAATTATCCGCATTGAAGGTAACAGTATCTTTAACATGGGAGCATTCAGCGATACCGTAAAAGGTGTGGAACTGATTTTGGGTACGCTTGTTGGAACTACGGGAACCCTTACTTCTTCGACAAGCATCGTGGCGGAAAACGGTACCATTAGTGGAAATTTGGCGGGTGTGGATGGAACGGTGGGTTTCAACAAAACCAATTCCACCGGGACGGTAACGATTCAAACCCCGTTGTTGTTAACCGGGGATTTGAGAGTAACTGCTGGTCGCCTTATCGCAAATAGTCCTGTTGGTAAAACCTTCAATATGAACAAGGTATTGGTGAACGGGGGGACCCTTTCGGTGGGGGCCAATGCGACCACTTCGCAATTTGCCAATACGGCGGACCTAACCGTTTCTGCCGGCATGCTAGCCTTGGCCAACTTTGATCAGACCTTCAAAACGATTGCCTTGACCGGGGGAGAGATCAGTTCTACCGGAGGAAGCCTCTCCACTCAACAAACCAATTTCACCCTAAGCAATGGAACCGTAAGTGCCCGATTGGGTGGGGTTACCACTGGCCTTGTTGCCTCCGGAACAGGGACTTTGGTTCTTATCGGGGTCAATACCTACGGGGGAACTACCTCAATAACAGGCGGTACGGTTGCCGCCAATTCCTCGGGGGTTTCGCTCCCAGGCAATGTCAATATCAGCGGTGGCAAACTCTTGTTGCTGAAATCCCAACAGATCGCAGACACCGGTACCGTGGTAATCTCCGGGGGATCCATGGACTTTGGATCCGCGCTTATTGCCGAGAAATTGGGCACTCTCCGGGTGGAAGGTGGCCTCGTTGGACCTACCTCGGGTAGCAGCCTGGGAAGCGTGGAAGCAGCCTCGTTTGATTTGCGTTCCGGACGGGTCAATGCCAGCCTCTCCGGGTCGGGCAAAATCACAAAAACCACCACTGGAATCCTGACCTTGTCAGGAACCAACACCCATACGGGTGGCAACGACATCCAGGCGGGAACTTTACTTTTGGCGGCAACCAACGGTGGCAGTCTCCCGGGAGCAACCAATCTTGGCGTGGCAACGGTCACCGTGCAGGTCAACAATCAAATTACTGGACCCCTTACCATCCAGGGCGGAACGCTCAATGTGGCAGGATTCAACAACACCGTTCAAAGC
The DNA here is from genome assembly GCA_005808665.1 of Planctomycetia bacterium. Classification (GTDB taxonomy): domain Bacteria; phylum Planctomycetota; class Planctomycetia; order Gemmatales; family Gemmataceae; genus SYLG01. Next base: position 14,162 of record SYLG01000144.1, read on the forward strand.
CTGAATCTGGTTTCCGGAATCATCAATGGCAGTTCGGGCAACCTGACCTCCTTGTCGGATATTCAGGCCTCCCAGGGAACCATTGCGGCGGTTCTGGCGGGTGGGGTTAATTTCGCAAAGAACACCACCGGCACCGTTACATTTGGCAAGCCCATGGCTTACTTTGGTACCACAGCCATAAACTCAGGTACCTTGGCCCTTACAGGAACCGGATCCATCCCGGATGGGTCCGTGGTTACCGTTGCCACGGGAGCAACCATAAACCTGGCGGGGATTAGTGACAAAATCGGTGGCTTGGTTGGATCGGGCAGTGTCAGCCTAGGTTCCAGCACCTTGACAAACCTCGACCTGAGCCTGATAAACGCTGCTTCTACCAATTCGTTTGCCGGAAGCCTGACAGGAACCGGCAACTTGCTGAAATCCGGCCCAGGCACCCAGGTCCTGGCAGGGAGCAATCCTTTTGTAGGATCGGTTCAGGTGCAAACCGGAACACTTGCGGTTAATGCAGCGGGCAAAGACGCAATCGCCAATGGCAACCCTGTGGTGGTTGCAGGAAGCGGAACCCTTCGAATCCTTTCCAATGAATCGGTAGGTCCCCTTTCAGGATCCGGTTTGGTGGATATTGCCGCAGGAACGACGCTGACAGCGACCTACCTTGCTACAACACCAGTGAGTAACGCTTTTACGGGAGCTGGAACCTTCCTTAAGGCAGGGGCGGGCACAGTTACCCTGAATTCCACATCTCCCGGTTTCACCGGAACGATCGTAGGAAGTCAGGGTGTCCTCTCCTTTGCGGGCACCACAGGCGGTACTCTTACGGCTACCGGTGGAACACTGAACGCAACCGGCAGTACTGCGTCCATCACCGCAACGGGAGGTACTTTCTCCCCCGGTACAAGCCCGGGCACTGTAACCACGGGCAATCTGAACCTTTCCGCAGGTTCCACCTACCTTGAAGAAATCAACGCCCTTGGGGCGGGATCCGGATATGACCAAACGGTGGTAACCGCCGGGGTCAACCTCGCCGGATCAACACTTTCTGCAGTCGTTGGTACCGGGTTCAAACCTACCGCGGGCCAACAATTTACCATTGTTGATAATCAATCCTCCGGCCTTGTGCTTGGGACATTTAATGGACTTGGTGAGGGATCCAGTTTCACCTCGGGAACCACCCGATTCCAGATCACCTACAAGGGGGGCACGGGTAATGATGTGGTCCTTACCGTGGCTCAGGCCTCGGTTGCAGGCGGCATGGTCCTTGGCAGTCCAGGGGCAACCTCTCCCGGAGCGGTTTCGGTCGTAACCGTTTACAACACCAATGGGGTGGCCACCAAATCCTTTGCTCCTTTTGCCAACTATGGTGGGGCCTTGCGAACGGCAGTGGGCGACCTCAACAAGGATGGCACCCCGGAAATTGTGGTTGCAGCGGGAACCGGGGCGGCCCCTGCTGTCAAGGTGTTTGATGGAAGTACTGGTGCCCAAATATTCAGTTTCCTTGCGTATGCCCAAAACTTCAATGGTGGCGTTAGTGTGGCTGCCGGGGATGTGAATGGGGACGGGATCACCGACATCGTGACTGCTACCCTCACCGGTGGCAACCATATCAAGGTCTTTAGTGGTAAAGACCTTACTGTATTGAAATCGTTCATGCCCTTTGGCAGTGGGTACACCGGAGGCATCAACATTGCCTCGGGGGATTTCACCGGGGACGGCAAGGCGGATGTCATTGTTGGTGCTGCCAAAAACTCCAGCCACACTCTGGTTTTGAATGTTTCAAACATTGATCCAGCAGCTTTCACGGTGGTGCAATCCTTCTTTGCCTTTACAAACCAAAACCTGCCAGGTGGGGTGTTTGTGGCGGCAGGGGATATCAACGGCGACGGTAAGGCGGACATTCTTGCAGGGACTGGAAGTGGTACCCCGCAAATGAAGGTTTTCTATGGCCCCAGCCGCACACCGGGTGTCACGGTCAGCCTCAACCCCAATTTTACGGGTGGAGTCCGGGTGAATATCGCAGATGTCAATGGGGATGGCCTGATCGACCTGGTGGGTGGCTCCGGGCCGGGTTATGCCCCAACCATTTCGGTTTATGCCGGCCTTACCGGTGCCTTTGTAAAAAATATTACCTCGCCCTATCCTTCCACTTTCCGTGGCGGCATCGTGTTCTAAGGGCGGTTAAGGTCAATAACGAAAATCGGGGCGGCAGGTTGCCGCCTCTTTTTTTTGCTCCCCAAACAAAATCGGTTTATCAGGTAGGCCAAGCCACTTTGGTTCCGTGTGGACAGGGTTTACCAAGGCGTTTACAATTACCTTGTAACCCTCCTGGGCAGTTTTGCCCGATTGCATTGGGCCATAACCAATGAAACTCTTTTTGCATTGTGCATTTTTTTTTCTCTGCTGTCCGGGAATGGTCCTGGTAGCCAGGGAAGAGACCTTTTTTGAGTCGAAAATTCGTCCTGTCCTGGTGGAAAAGTGCTATTCCTGTCATTCGAAAAATGCCACAAAGGTCAAAGGTGGCCTTTTGCTGGATAGCCGTGCTGGTGTTTTAAAAGGAGGGGACTCAGGCCCGGCAATCGACTTGAAAGAGCCCCAAAAGAGCAAAATCCTGATTGCCCTGAGTTACGAAAATCCCGACCTCAGTATGCCCCCCAAGGGCAAGTTGTCCAGCGCGGTGATCAAGGATATGGCATCCTGGATTGCTTCCGGAGCCATTTGGCCTGGGGAACAGGTCAACACAACTACCCAGAAAGATGTTTTCGATTTGGATAAACGGAAAGCGAACCATTGGGTCTGGACCCCTTTGCAATCCATGCTTCCCGGAAAAGGTAATTTGCCGAAGTCGTTGGATCCGGTTGATTGGTATTTGGAAAAGGCCCGGCGGGAAAAATCGGTCCAGGCAAGTGGACCTGCCGACCCAGCCACGCTTTTGAGAAGACTTCATGTGGTGTTGACCGGTTTGGGTCCCAGGGAAGCGAATGTCCAGGCGTTCCTTGCCGATCCCAGCGAAGCCAATTATCGCAAGGAAGTGGACCGGCTTTTGGATTCATGGGAACATGCCGAGCATTTTGCCAGGCATTGGCTTGATCTGGTTCGCTATAGTGAAACTCGTGGTCATGAATTTGATTATACCATTCCAAACGCATGGCAATATCGCGACTATGTCATTCGGGCAATGAAAGCGGACCTTCCTTACAATCGGTTCCTGGAGGAACACCTGGCCGGAGACCTGCTCTCCAATCCTCGCATGCGAACAGGTTCAGACTCCAACGAATCGGTTTTGGGAACCGGTTTTTGTTATTTGGGGGAGGAAATCCATTCGCCTGTGGATATTCGCCAGGACGAAGCGGACCGATTTGACAATCGGATAGATGTGGTTTCCAAAACCTTCCTTGGGCTTACGGTTGCCTGTGCCCGCTGCCATGACCACAAGTTTGATGCCATTTCAACGAAAGACTATTACGGTCTTTATTCTGTTTTTGAAAGTGCAAGTTACCGGCAGGTTCGTTTTGAACACAGGACAGCCAATGCCGCCCTTGCCAACAAATGGTCAGGCCAACGGGCCCAAACGGAGGCAACGGTTGCCAAAGCTTTTGCCAAATTAATCAGGGAATCAGATGCGACCACACGGACCTTCCCCAAGGAAAGCCTCCTTTCGGCTTGGCTTGATGGGAAGGACGAAGTGCCTCCGGCCAACCCGGTTGTGGACTATGCCCAAATTTCCTGTTGGTATCCGGATGATTTGAGTTTTGGGGCTGGCCCGCGGTTAGCCGGGGCAATTGACCTTTCCGGGAAAAATCCAGGATTGTTGCCTTACGGTGCGGCCTGCCGCGATCCGCTTTGGAATGGCATGGTTCCCGATCCCAAGGTTGAGAAGGAACCCGGGGCCCTGGCATATGACCGGACCGGACGAACACTAAAAACCCAAACTTTCAATGTTCAATCTGGTGCCGTTTGGATCTGGATGCGGGGCCAGGCCAAAATCTACTCTTCCGTGGGTTCGCATGTAATGATTCTGGGGCCCCTTCATGGGGAGTTGGTTACGGATTCGGGTGCCTCGGATGCATTTCGCTGGGTTCGACTGAACCTGACCCGCTACATTGGCCTCCCTTGCCATTTGGAATTCACCACAGACGATTCCCGATTTGCCCTGGCCACAGTTTTTGACCAAGTGGCCCAACCGGGCAACCCGGGTTGGGCATACTTTCCCAAGGGCAAAGCGGTAGCAAACCGTCACGATCACCTGAAGATGCGTCTTTCCTATTGGGTTTCCCACCTGAAGGACCATGGCACTTTATCAGGCCTTGCCGATCATAAATGGGCTGCCCTAGTTCTTGCCAGTGCCATGGAGTCGCCAGCTTTTTCCGGGACAAATTCCTTGCCTGAAATTGTAGCATGGAAAAACCTTCTTGCCGGTTACTTTCCCAAACGGCAAATCCCTTCGGCCGTTGCCCCGGCCCTTTGGGAGGGTTCCCAGGTAAAAGACCATGTGTTTATTCGAGGGTCAACAAAGACCGCAGGGGCCATGGTAGAACCCCAAAACCTGGAGGCCCTCGGAGGGGCCCTGAAGGGACCTGGCAGTCGCCGCCTGGAATTAGCCACAGCTTGGACCAACCCCCAGAAAACCCCTATGGTTCCCCGGGTAGCCGTTAACCGGATCTGGCACCACCTTTTTGGCCGGGGTATTATCCCAAGTGTAGACAATCTTGGGGTCATGGGAGATCCGGTTTTGCACCAGCCTCTTTTGGATCAATTAGCACTCGACTTTGTCCGGGATGGTTGGTCCAGCAGGAAAATGATCAAAAGACTGGTCCTCACCCATGCCTGGAGGCAATCCTCCGATGCCTTGGCCGATGCGGTAAACCGTGATCCGGTAAACAGCCTTTTTCACTATTACCGTCCAAGGCGCATGAGCGGTGAGTCCATCCGGGACAACCTCCTCCTTGTTTCAGGACGCCTGAGCGATAAACGGTTTGGTCCACCTGCCGCTCCCTGGATTAACGATTTCCAGGAAGGGCGTGGTCGGCCGAATTCCGGTAAGCTCGACGAAGAAGGCCGCCGTAGTATCTATGTCGGAGTTCGGCGGAATTTCCTTTCCAACTGGATGCTTGCCTTTGATACACCGATTCCTTTTTCGACCGTGGGACGGCGTACAGAATCCAATGTCCCGGCTCAATCGTTGATCCTTATGAACCATCCCCTGGTCCATGAGTTATGTGAAAGCTGGGGGCAAAAACTGGCTCTTATGCCTGGAGATTCGGGGAATCGAATAAAGGCTCTTTACCTTCAAGCCTATGGGCGTGAAGCCACGGCGGAGGAGGTGAGCTTATGTCTTGATTACCTGCAATCACATAATTCCATTGCTGGGCCAGAAGGTTGGAAAGCCCTGACCCATGTTCTGGTAAACACCCGCGAATTTGTCTTCCTCCGCTAGGCCGACAACCCGAAAACTGGGGAATTGGAATGGATTCTCTGAATTATCACCCTTGGATGACCCGCCGCTCCTTACTTCGGGGAGGGTGTTTGGGTTTGGGAGCAATTGCAGCGGATGTCCTGGCAGGGAGGTTGGGTCTTGCCGATGTTTCAAAGGGTTCGGTGGATACATTGCACCATCGGCCACGAGCAAAAGCCGTCATTTTTCTTTACATGGATGGTGGGCCCTCCCAAATCGATACCTTTGATCCCAAACCTCATTTGGATAAATACGATCGCCAGGATCCCTATAAGTTAATGAAGGTTGAACCGACGCAGTTTAATAGCATTGGAACGGTTCTTGCCAGCCCATGGAAATTCAAACAATTTGGCCAATCCGGGTTACCGATAAGTGGCCTGTTTCCCTTCACAAGTGTCCATGCCGATAAATTGTGCATCATCCGGAGTATGGTTGCAAAATTCCCTGAACATACTTCTGCGAACTATTTCCTTCATACCGGTTTCGGCCTTCAGGGCAGGCCAAGTTGGGGTGCCTGGTTTGGCTATGGGTTAGGTTCTTACAACGATAGCCTTCCCTCTTTCATCGTTCTCAATGGAGGGCTGATCCCTCCCGGTGGCCTGGACAATTTCAATTCCGGTTTTTTACCGGCAGCATATCAGGCCTCGGTCCTGAAAGGGGCTGCGGCAGAACCCGTAGCAAACCTCAAACCAAAAGAAAAATCCCCAAGGGATCAGCGCGAAAAACTGGCCTTGGCTGCCCAACTTGACAAAATTGCCAGCACAAAAAAGGGCATTTTTCCTGAATGGGAAGCTGCTCTCAAAAATCAGGAAACCGCTTTCCGAATGCAAACCGGCTTGCCCGAATTGGTGGATATTTCCAGGGAATCCAAAGAGTTGCAAAGGCGATATGGTCTGGAAAGTTCCTACGAACCTACCAGGATTTATGGCCGTCAATGCCTTTTGGCACGCAGGTTTGTTGAGCAGGGTGTTCGCTTCATCGAAGTTACATGTCCCAATGTCGGTTTCGACCGTTGGGACCAGCATAGCGACCTGAAAAATGGCCATGAGAAGAATTCCTTGGCGGTAGACCAGCCAATCGGTGCCTTGCTTGAAGATCTCAAAGCCCGGGGACTATTGGAGACAACATTGGTCGTCTTTGCCGGGGAGTTTGGTCGAACGCCTTTTGCCCAGGGATCCAATGGTCGCGATCACAATCCCATGGGTTTTTCCATTTGGATGGCGGGTGGTGGGGTCAAGGGCGGCCTGGCGTATGGGGCCACTGATGAATGGGGCTACCGTTCCGTTGAAAACCCTGTCCAGATCCATGACCTGCATGCTACCATGCTCCGCCTGCTTGGGGTGGATCACAAGCGGCTTACCGTTCGTTTTGGGGGCAGGGATATGCGCTTGACGGATGTGCATGGTGAGGTGGTTGAAAAAATCGTGGCATAAAATGTGTGGGTCATTCGCTACCTGATCAGGCAATCTTTCACCAGATCCAGAACCAAATCTGTTCGGGTGGCCGTTAGGGCCACAATGGCCTGGCCCCCTTGACGGCTGACAAATCGGATGCTGGACAGGTTGATACCCGCCCCGGAAAAACGCTCCATCAATTCTGCCAATGCCCCGGGTTTGTCCTCCAAACGAATCAAAAGAACCTGTTCCCCAACGGCCTGGTATTCCGCCTCGGCTAGCAAGGTCAGGGCCCTGTCCGGTTTATCCACCCATATCCGGACGATGGCCCGGCCCGCAATGCTCTCGGCATCCAGCCGATCAATGTTTAAACCGTCAAGGGCAAGGATGGAGCCAATGTCAGCAATCAAGCCTGGCCTATCCTCCGTCACCACCAGAATCTGTTTCATGGAAGCCCCTTTTTGTTTGGATGGACCGAATTGGGATCGTTTCGAAGGTCGTTTGCAAAGCGTTGAATGCGTTCCAGATTGACATGGGGCATACAAATGATATGAGAAATTGGGCCTTCGGTAGCAAGTTGCCATTTGCGAATCAGGCCCTGGGAAGGACGGTGAAAAACAACCGTGATGGACTTCTCATGAGCCCACGGATGACGACCCAGGGTGGTTAGTATTTCGATCGTTTTTTTTGTGGTTTCCTGACATTTTCTGACCCAATCCCGGAATCCTTTTTCACCAATCGTGTGAAACGCATACCAAAGGAAAAGGGGCGTAATGGCATTGCGTGATCCGGAAAGGGTAGTGTCACGGGTACCAATATATTCCACACCGCTTGCCACCAAATCGACCAATTCCCGCCTTGCCAAAGCCACGCCACAAGGAATTGGAGAGCCAATCATTTTGTGGCCACTGATCGAAAGCGTGTCCGCTCCGTGGGCGAAGTTCCAAGGGGGGGAATCGTCCATAAAAGGAAGGAGCATCCCTGAAAGGGCCGCATCGATATGAAGGTGATTTTGGGTAATCCCCATCTCGCAAAGAACATTGCGGATCCCAACCAAATCATCTATGGCTCCCTTCATGGTGGTTCCTGCATTGACCACCATAATGGCAGGTTTATGACGCTCGATATGGACGGTTTCACGAAGGTCATCAAGGTCCATGCGGCCGTCTGGCAAACTTCGGATCATCAGGCTTCGTACCTTCAGAACCCTCAATATCTTGGCAATGGAATAGTGCGAATCCTCTGAGTAGTAGACAATGCCCTCGGGAAATCGTTCCCGGGCCAGGAAAAGTCCATACATATTTCCTTCGGTTCCGCCATTGGTCACATAACCCCAGGTGTCCGGCCGGGGGCCTTGGGTCAATCGGCAGAAGATTTCGATTAATTCCCTTTCCAGCTCATGGGTGTTAAGACCCAAATTACTGGCCAAAAACGGATCACCCACATTGTTGGCGCCAAATGCCAAAAAAGGTAAAAGGGAAGAATAATCAAAAAGGGAATTGGTGGGATACCCAAGTAAATGATCCGCCTCCCTGACAAATTTTTGATAAATCAGTTCCAGGCGGGCTTTGTCTGGGGCGGATAATTCCCCCATTTCAGGCGGGCGGTCAAAAAGGGGCAATAGTCCAAAGGGTTGCATCATTAGGTCAATATAGCTGCAAAGATCTTGTAAAGGAATGCCCCACCAACCCTGCTCGGGACGATTCAACCTGAGGCCAGGGCCGTTTTCTGTTCCTGGCAAGGAGTGAAAAAGGCCAACCCAAATCCTTACGATTTGGATTTACCAGGAAGTGGTAAGTTTTACCCAATAAATAGGCCCCGTTCACCGTTTGTTTGCCGATTATCAAACTTGCCCAAGTGCAACAATCATCATTCCCCATATTGTTTGCCAGAGCGGCATTTTTCCTTGCTTAATGGCTACGGTTTTAGGAAATGGCTTGGATCGGGACCAAAGTATTTTTTGCAATGATAGATGATCAGTTTTTGTAAGCCGGGCATAGTCCATAAAAGGCAATTCATTGATCCTTCCAATAGTCGGATTCGATGGCCAAATCTTCCGTTCCCGTCGGGGAAATGTTGAAAGAAACCAGCCGAAGGTGTTTGGGTCCTGGAGTGATGATGGTCCGCCACCCCCAATTTGGGCCAGTTGATGCCTTATAAGATCCTAAAAGGTCAAAAATGCCCTTCCCATCTATTGATCCAAGCAGGGTTATGCCCCTATCATCGGTATGGAACGAGTCTAGCCAAAAAGCCGATGCTTTCTTGGTCCCCTCCTGAACACCAAGCAGGATGGTGCCTTTTTGGGGAGATTGGTGATGGCTCCAAGTGTAATTCATTAGGGCAAATGGGCCATCACTTTTCAGGGAAACGCAAAGGTTGGATGCGGATTCCCCAAGTAAATCAGAGGCTGGATCCTGAAGGCGAATCCTCCCGGTCCAGTTTCCCAAAAGCACCTGCATCCATTTTAATCCATTCATGGACAAGTACTCTCTTTGGGAATTTTGGAATGCAGGAAATTGGCTCCAGGGTAGCATCAGAAATCAAGGTGTTTTCAGGGGACGAAGTCGGCCATCCGTAAGTAAATCCCAACCCCCGGATTCCAGGTTTACAATCTTTTCTCCCCCCTTGATGGTAATTAAACCCCGGAGTGTTTCAGGGAGAAGGTTTCGTTGGAGGCGATGAAGGCTTCCATCGATCATCACCACAGCGGCATCCGAATACGGGCTGCTAATTCCATTAGGATGGTCAAGTCGAAAATCCATTTCGGCAAGAGAGAGGTCCCTTGGCTCCATCCATGAAATCCTGGCCCCCAGGTTTTCTACCAATAAAATGCTTTGATCCTTTTCATCCTGGATATCCGTTGAAACAAGGGAATGGGGACCCGGCCAAGCCGTTTCCTTGCCAACAATTACAACATAGTTCGTAATGCTATTTGCAGCATGATGCTTTCCGTGGAAGGCGTAAATGGATGGCATTTTTTCTGCCAATTTTTGATTGTTCGGGCCGTTCCATGGTTCTGAAAAACAATATTCCTTATAAAGGTCATTTTGTTCGAGATAAGGAAGGATCAATACCCGCCAACTATGCCAAGGTTTTCCATCCGGGCCAATTACAAAGGCAGGTGGATAATGACCATTGGAGTCGGCGTAGTTGGCGACCGCCAACGCCAATTGTTTGAGATTTCATAAATCCGAACTTCTGTTCGCCGACTTACGGACCTGAGTTACCAGAATCGCAAAATAGAACCCACCTCCTGCCAAAATCGCCAAGGATAGGGTGGCCAGGAATAGGTTTCTTTTGCGGTGAACCGAAGATTTTGAAAATGAAATCATCAAATACCTCCAACCCCATTGTAGTCAAGTTAGCCTGGCAGGAGTCCGATTTTTCCTGGTGTCGGGATGAAGTAGGGCTTCACCTACCATCAATGCGATTAAAACCCAATTTCGATCGCCAATATCCTTGGGAAAAGTCCCGGGCGCTCCAGCATCCCATTTAGGGGTTCAAAACCAGTTTTGCACGAGTTTCAATTTCCTCCCACAAGGGAACCTTTCGGTATCCATAAAGCCTGGGGTCATTGGCAAGGTCTTTTGGATTGGCCTGTACGCATAGTATCCATGGAATGGTGGTGGGAAGGGAAGTGCCCCTTGTTAATCCCGAGTTCCCTTTAGGTAAATGGCCAAATTCCAAAAAAAGCTTTTTTTGACTCTGTTTTTCGACCAAACAAAGGTCAGGAACATGGAACCTTTTTCCCTCCATGAGCACTTCATGGGTTTCCAATAGTTCCCAGGATGCATTTGGTCTTTTGGTAAAAAGTGCCACCAGATCTTGCTTGATAGGGTTGGGCTGCTGAGGTGAGCTATCCACGGGCCTCAAACCAAGGCCACTATCCAAATGGAAAACCTTCGGCACTTTCCGTTTTCCCCAAGCCAGTTTTGCCTTTAACTCGAATTGTTCAAGGGATAGTACCCATGGAAAAAAACAGGCGAGCTGAAATCCATAGCGATTTGTCCGGCCGAAAAGTGATAAGGGACCATCAAGGGTGATTTGGATTCGCCCGTTGGGTCGGCTTTCATAAGTGGCCAAAAGCCGATGAAACCTTACCCTTTGAATGATTCGCCTCAGGTCCAGGGTATTGGGTTGAACCGCCTCGATAACGAGCGAGAGGGAATGCAGCAATATCCCCTGAACGAGGCCAATGTTGTAGGCATGGATCAATCGTTCGGAGGAAAGGGACTCAAAACCCATAAGTAGTTGTTCCGCAGGCAAATCGGCAAACAATTTTGATTCCGATTGATCCGGATTCATTCCCACAACGGTTGCGGCTTCAGTGAGCAACCTGGTTCGGTCAAAGTTATTATCCTTTCGGGCAATTGCGGCCCGGGCAAACACCTCAAATCGTAGTTGTTCTTCAAGTCCATCCAAACCTTCGGAGAATGAAGATCGTGATTGGAGGATATGATAAAATCCTTCCCAAATGCGTGGATTTCCAGGACCATTAAGAAAGGGAGACGCCAATTCCCGTAATACTCGCCGCGTGGTTTTATCATGGGAGCAGGCACATTCCGACCACCAGTCGATAAATTGTTGGGTTGGGACTTGCAACCATTCCGCGTTTGGTGGGAGATACTCCGGAAAAATTTCTTTGCCATCCATCCGCACAAGGGAAAGGTTACCTGTAAGCATCGTGATCCCGCCTCCTTACACTGGCATATTCTTCGGAGGTTTCGCGGGTAATTACTTCGTAAAGAGTGGCATGTTTGCTGCCTGATTTTCTGAGAATTCGGCCCAAACGCTGCACATGTTCACGAACCGTGGAACTTCCTGACAGGACTATTCCCACAGCGGCAAGGGGCATATCAACCCCCTCATTGAGTACCCGGCTAGTAACTAGCGTTGGGAATTTGCCAGAGGCAAAACCTGTCAGGAGGATCTTTCGTTCCTTTGCCGGAGTCAGATGGGTTAGAGGGGGGATTAGCAAGTCTTTTGCGATTTTGTAAACCGTTGCATTGTCTACTGTGAAAATCAGGGTCCGTTCCCTGGCGTGGAGTTTGAGCAGGCTTTCCAAAACGGTGTTTTTAGCCGGATTCGTTTGGGGAATCTGTTTTTGACGGCGAAAGGCACGAAATGCTGCCAGGCCTCCATCGACCCTGGCACAAAGGGAGATAAACCTGCCCCAGGCACCTTCGGTTGACATATCGAGTTGGTGACGGGTGCAAAAATCCAGGTAAGCTTTGCGACAAGCCTTGTATTCGGACCTCAAAACGGGATCAAGGTCAACATAAATCCTTTTAGTAGAGTAATTGGATAGGTATTGCCCGGATAGGTCGGGTATCTCCCGTCGATATACAATGGGACCAATCAGACCATCATAACAGGAGAGGGGTTGTTCCATTTTCTCCGGGGTTGCCGTAAGGCCCAGCCGAAACGGTGCAATGGAACCGAGGGCAGAGGTGGAAAAAGCTGGCCCAGGGAGGTGGTGGGCCTCATCAAAAACAATGAGGCCAAAACGGTTTCCCCACTTTTCCAAATGGATATGAGCCGATTGGTAGGTGCTTACGGAAATATCGGATAGGTCTTGTTCCCCACCCCCCATTTGGCCAATGGGGACCCCAAAGGCCAAATTCAGCTCCTTGCGCCACTGATTCAAAAGGTCAATGGTGGGGGTTACCACCAGGGTTGACCGTAGAGCCCGAATCATGGCAAGGATGGCCACAAATGTCTTTCCCGTGCCTGTAGGCAGAACTACCAAACCACGGGCCCCGGAAGACCACCAATGGTCCACCGCATCCCTTTGATGGGGAAAGGCAACCCTGTCGGTTTGGAGGGAAAGGGCCATTTTTTGATATTGTCTTGCCTCGTCAAGCAATGGGGTTTTGTTTTCTTTGGCGAGGCATATCAAATCGCGATAACGGCATCCTTCGGCCCGAAAAACCAATTCCCTTTTATCCCACAGAACCCAGGGTGCCTCCTGGAGCCATCCGGGAATGAAACCTCTTATGACAAGGGTTCCGGCCTCAAAACGGATCGACATTTCGTTAAGGGTTGGCACCTCATTTCCAAAGGGAAGGCCTTGCTCAGGCATGATTCTCTACCTGGTTTGGACCAAAATATCTACCAAGCCAGGCACGCAGGTCTTCCATGAGAACATAAAAAACGGGAACAAAAATCAATGAAACCAGAGTGGATACGAGGATACCGCCAATGATGGCACGGGCCATGGGTGCCCGGGTTTCCGCCCCAGGGCCAAGCCCGATGGCTGCCGGGATGGCCCCGGCAATGGTAGCAATGGAAGTCATCAGGATGGGCCTAAGCCTCAATGGTCCCGCCGCAAGGACCGCATTACGCGCGCTCTTTCCGCCCAGGCGGGCTTGCTCCGCATAATCGACCAAAATGATCGAGTTTTTCTTGACTAGTCCCATCAGGAGTACCAAGCCAATCATGCTCATCATATTCAGGGTGTCCCCGGTGAGCCAAAGGGTTGCAAGAGCCCCGGTGACGGCAAAGGGCATTGCCATCAAAACCGTTACCGGATGAATCAAGGAATTAAATTGTACTCCAAGAATCATATACGCTACAAAGATGCCAAGGAGCAGGGCAATTGCCAAGCTCGAAATGGTCTCTTCCATGGCCTTGGCATTTCCTAATTCCACGACCTGGTACCCTGCAGGAAGGATTTCCTTAGCAACCTTACGGACCTCGATCAGGGCGTCTCCCTGGCTTATCCCTTGAGCTGGATTTGCCGTGATGTTTACGCAGCGTTGGTGATCGTGGCGCCTGATGGTTTGCAAGGTGGATTCATGTTGGAGGTCCTCGATCAAATCCTCCACCCTTACAAGTTGATTATCCCCCAACCGGACCGGTAAAAAACGGAGTCGATCCGGGCTATCGCGGTCCTGTTCCAAAAGGCGCATGCGCACATCATAACGCCTGCCATGGTCAGTGAATTTGGCCACTCTTTCACCCCCCACGAGGAGGCTTATGCTTGTGGCAAGCCTCTCGATGGGCAGGCCCATCATAGCCAGTTTTTCGCGATCCGGCCGAATTCGAACCTCGGGCATTCCGGAGCGAAAATCGGTATAAATGTCAGCAAAAAGGGGCAATCCTTCCTTTGTCTGACATGCCTCCATAGCCCGTCCAAGAGACTTGGAAACGGCACCAAGGGATCCACCTGGGCCGATCACGGCAAGATCTATGGGATAGCCTTGTTGGGCGGTGAAGCCCTCGGTGGATTGGTCACGGGGAATGATTTGGAGATCCTGAACAACGCCAAGGTTTTCCCGCAATTGGCCTATGACCCCGGTCTGGGAAACGGAGCGATCGCGACGGGGTTTTAGCCGGACAAATAGGTCTCCTTCATTGAGGACCGGGTTGGTGTCCGTTCCGATGGTGGACAAGACACTTTCGACAGACTGGTTTTCCAGAATGATTTTCTCGCAATCACTCAAAAGCCTGGACATTTGATTGATGTTGGTTCCCACCTGGGCAGTGGCATGAAACAAAATCCTGCTCTGATCCTCGGATGGAACCAATTCGCGTCCAAGGCGGTTTCCGGTAAAAAACCAGCCGTTTATTGCTGTCAACAAAATGCCAAGTGCCAGAACCACGGGCCAAAAAGCCAGGGACCAGCGCAAAACCCCGCTGTAGAAGTGTTCCATTATTTTCATCAGGGTATCGACAGGCCATTGCAGGATTGGGCGAATGATCCAGTTGCCCACGAAACCAAGGATCCTTGGCAACCCATAGCGGAGAAAGACCATTGTAAGGCCACCCAATCCGGCTCCGAGGACAAGGCGACCATAATACAAAATGGAAGTATCCACTTTGGGGAGGGGAAATTCCGATTCCAGGAAATCCATGGTTGAACCCATCCAAGCCATCCAGGTCGGGCGATTGGGTTGGCAGCCAAAATAAATAAAAACGACTCCCATTATGGCCCCGGTTGCCAACCACTTTAGCCAGCTTTTTTTTGGGGAAGGAGGTGAGTTCTGGTGTCGTCCTTCGGGGAAATAGGCCGCCAACATGGGGGTTAGGGTAAGGGAACACAAAAGGGATAGGGATACCGCCACGGCTACGGTCACACCAAATTGGAAGAAAAATCGGCCAATGACTCCTGTCATAAACGCCACAGGGAGGAAAATGGCAACAATGCTAAGGGTCGCAGCCATGGCGGCAAATTGAATCTCCCGGGTCCCCTTTTTCGCCGCCCGTCTACGGCTTTCACCCTTTTCTTCGTGCCGATGAATGTTCTCCAGAACCAGAATGGCATCATCAACGACGACACCAACCGACAGCGAAAGGGCCAAAAGGGTCATGAGGTTCAAAGTGAAGGGTGGGAGGCCAAACCAGCTTAAAAAATCCTTGGTAAAAAAAAAGGTTCCCAGGAGGGATGTTGGAATCGTCAGGCAGATGTTCAGAGTTGTGGTAAAGCTTCCCAAAAAAGCATAGCAAACGATGCTTGTCAGGAGTACCCCAAGAATGAGGGTTAACTGGAGCTCGTGAATGTTCTCTTTGACAAACTCGGAACTATCGACCGATACCGCCAATTCGACCCCTTCCGGGAGGAGTTTCCTTAGTCGGGGTAGGGCACTTTGAATCGAATCACATACCTCCACAAGGTTGCCCCCGATGGCTTTGCGTACACCAAGGGCCACCGCAGGCAGGCGATTGAATCGCGCCAGGCTTCGGCGGTCTTCGCCCCCATCCTCCAGGATTGCGACATCTCCCAAATGGATCGTTTGATCGTTGCGCCTGGCTACAACCAATCGGCGAAATTCCTCCGCATTTTCAGCTTCGCCCATGGTTCGCAGGTTGAATTCAACCTGATTGCTCTTGATGTACCCGGCCGGTAATTCTGCGTGTTGGCTTTGGATTGCGGCCCGAATATCCTCGGCTGTCAAGGCAAAGGCTTCAAGCCTTTCAGGGTCGATCCATAGCCGCATGGACCTGGCCTGTAGCCCGGCGAATTGAATGCCACCCACACCATAAAGCGAACTGATTTCGGCTTTCAAAACGCGATCCGCCAAATCGCTGAGTTTATGAGGGGCAAAGGGGCCGGCCAAGGTCAACCATATAACGGGTAGGTTATTGGGATTGACTTTGGAGATTATGGGAGGATCAATATCAACGGGTAGGCGCCGCCTGGCCGAAGCCACTGCATTTTGGACATCCTGCATCGCCGCATCAACATCGCGATCAAGCTTGAAATAGACCGTTACAATGCTCGTCCCTTCGGAACTTTGGGATTGAATGGAATCGACTCCCTCAACGCTGGCTATCGCATCCTCGACAACATCTGAAACATCACCGTCCATGATTTCAGGAGAAGCCGCTTCGCGGTTGATGACTACACTTACCACCGGAAAATCGACTTCCGGGAATTGGCTAATCCCCATGGTTCGGTAACTCATCCACCCAAAAATCACAAGGGCGAGGGATACCATGACCGCAAAGACAGGGTTTCGGATGCTAACATCTGAAAGCCTAAGACTCATGAAGGATTCTCCAGGGAAACAGGGGAGGGGATCGTGCAGGAATTAGCCAAGGACTCTCCTTTGTAACCAAACCGCAGGGAAATCTCTTCCAGCCAGAGGAAAATAATGGGAACGGAAATCAGGGTTACCAAGGTTGATAGGGCAACCCCGCCAATGATGGCCCGCGCCAAAGGGGCACGGGTTTCAGTACCCGGACCGATGCCAAGTGCCAAAGGTAATGCCCCTACGATGGTTGCCATGGAGGTCATCAAAATAGGGCGTAAACGCCTGGGACAGGCAAATAAAAGGGCTTGCCGCGGTGCCATTCCGCTTCGGCATGCCTGCAAGGTCACATCCACAAGGATGATCGAGTTTTTCTTTACCAACCCCGCAAGAAGAATGAGGCCAATCATGCTCATCAGGTTTAATGTGTCCCCAAACCACCAGAGCGTTGCCAAAGCTCCGGTAAGGCCAAATGGTACAGCCGCCAAAACGGTGAAAGGGTGGACAAAGGAATTGAATTGGATTCCAAGGATCATGTAGGCAACCAGGAATCCAAGGACCAAAGCATCCCAAAGGCTTCCCATGGTTTGTTCCATGGCTTTTGCATTGCCCATTTGCACAATCCGGTAGCTTTCCGGGAGGCCAAGTTCCTCCCGACAAAGACGCGCCATTTCCAGGGATTTTTGAATGGCATCCCCTTGGGATATTCCAGGTACCATGTTTGCCGTGATCTCTACTTTCCGCAAATGGTTGTACCTGGCAATGAGGGGCAACATGGATTGGATTTCGGTTTGGGCCAGTTCCTCAAGGGACACAAAATTCCCCAAGGGAGCATTTTCGGGCTGGGTTGGGTTCCCGATTTTGAGTTGAATCTTCATTAGGTCATCCGGAGATTGTCTCTCTGGTTCGAGGTTCCGAAAGCGCACATCATAGCGCCGATTGCCTTCGGTAAATCGCCCCCCGCGAAGTCCTCCAAACTCGACATTGACAGTCCAAGCCAGTTTTTGTGTGGAAAGGCCCATTTGGGACAATTTGTCCCGATCCGGATGCAGGTGGGCCTCCACCATTCCAGGCCGGTAATCGGTGTTCACATCACTGACGAATCCCCCATTTATGAGCCTTGTCCGGATGAGTTCAGAATAACGGATTACCTTTTCCCATTCCGGCCCCTGGATCGCAAAATTAATCGGAAATCCTCGGCCAGAACTGAAGCCTTGGGTGGAAAGATCCAGCACTACGGCCCGCAAACCGGATATTTTCCCGAGAATAGAACGAGATTCATTGATCAATTCGGTTTGGGTGAGACTTCGCTCCGTGGACGGGATGAGGCGAATGAATATGGTTCCCTCGCTAATAAGTGACCCGGGGCGTATGCTCACAGCGGAAAACATGGATGCAATGAGTTCCTCGCCATTTTTGGGATCCTTTAATTGCATCATTGCCTTTTCGGATTCCCTGATCATTTTGTCTACATAGTCGATGCTTGATCCTACCGGGCAAATGACATTGATGATAAAACGGTTCTGGTCTTCACTTGGAATGAGTTCGCGACCGATCGGTTTGAAGGTCCATGCGGCTGGTTTTCCTTCCTTGAAAAACCAGCCAGGGAGTGGAATGGTCACGCCATTGAGAAACAAAAAAGCCCCAAAGGTAAGGGTCAGGCTAAGGCATAATACGCTCCGTCTCCATTCCATGATCACGCATAGTATAACCCTGTAGAGATCTTCCAATTGGCCAAGTACCCAGTGAACCGGGCGGACGATAATGGGTGACAACAAATAGCGGTCAAGCAACATCATCAACGACCATGGAATGCCAAGGAACAGGTTTCCCTTCCTGGGCACTTGCCCCATTCCCAAAAGAAAACGGGAAAGAACCGGGATGATGCTCAACGAAATCAAAAGGGAAAGGAGAACCGCAACCGAAACCGTGATCCCGAATTGATAAAAAAACTTTCCCGCGGCTCCTTGCATAAAAGCAACGGGAATAAAGATCGCCACAATGGAAAGGGTTGCCGCACCTGCGGCAAAGGAAATTTCCTGTCCACCTTTTAATGAGGCCAATCCCGGGGATTCTCCTTCTTCGAAACGCCTGATGATGTTTTCCAGAACCATTATCGCATCATCCACCACGACCCCGACCGAAAGGGACAAGGCCAGCAACGACATGAAATTGAGGGTGAAATTCAGCCACCACATTACCACAAGCGTCCCCAGAAGGGATGCTGGGATGGAAATGCAAACAGTAAAGGTAGATCCAAAAGATCCTAAAAAGAGGAATGTTACCAGGGCCGTCAGTATGATACCCAGAACCAGGGACCCTTTCACCTCCTCAATATCGTCCCGGATAAATGCCGAATAATCAACGCTGACTCCCACCTTTACATCCGGTGGGCAAATCGCATCCAGTTTTGGGATGCGCCTTTTGACCTCATCACAAAGTTCCACCACATTGGCACCTTGGCCTCTAAGAACCCCAATTCCCACCGTGTTCATACGGTTGAATCGACCCATACCCCTTTTGTCGCTCAAACCGTCTTCCACGACCGCAAGTTCGCCAAGGGGGGTTACATCCCCTGCTTTTCCCCTGGCCAGGGGCATTTTCCGAAAGTCATCCCTGTTTCTAGACTCCCCCAAAAAGCGCACCGTGGTTTCACGATTGAGACTGTTCAGGGTTCCCGCAGGCCGTTCTACCTGATTACTCCGGAATGTCTGGAAAAATTCCATGGAGTCCATGCCGTGAGTTCGCGTCGTTTCAGGATCTATCCAAATCCGCATATTGCGTTGTCTAAGCCCCGAATACATCACCCCCCCACAACCAGGAATGGTTTGGATCATCTGTTTGAGATGGTCATCCACCAACCGGTTCAATTCCTGGATGGGTCGTGGACCATTAAGTGATAGCCACATTACAGGAAATTTGTTGAAATTGACTTTATTGATTACGGGCGGGTCGATGTCGGTAGGCAATCTCCGCATGGCGGTGGAGACCGCATTTTGCACATCCTGCATGGCATGGTCCACATTGCGGTTCAAATCGAAGAAAACCGTCATGACCGATTGCCCCTGAAGGCTTTGGCTCTGGATATAGTCGATCCCTTCAATCGTGGACACCGCATCCTCAAGGATGTCCGTAACATCGTTTTCCATGATTTCAGGCGATGCGGCCTCACGAACCGTGGAAATGTTTACGACGGGAAAATCGATCTCTGGAAGTTGGCTAATGCCCAGTTTTGAACCTGCAAGGCCACCGAAAACGACCATGGACAGGGTTACCATGATCGCAAAAACGCTTTTGCCCAAACTTAACCGGACGAGATTCATGGACTTTTTCTCTGGCTTAAGTCCATTTCAGCAAGGATTTTAACCGAAGATTCCTCGTCCAACGCCAATGGGGTCCCCTCTTCAAGGGCCTCCGCTCCCCTTCGGACAATCCAGTCCCCAGGACGCAAGCGATCCAAAATTTCCACAACTCCAGGTCGCCTCCTGCCGGTCTGCAGCCTTTCCACCGCTTCGGCTTCCCATTCTATTTTGCCATCACCCCTGAATAGGGGTTTTGGCCTAAACACGAGGAAACCTCGCTCCGTAGCACGCAAAGATTCTTCGGGAATGATCATGGTTTCTCCTGCCGATGCGACAGGAATGTATAACTTTGCGGTGAATCCCGGGCGGATTCCCTGGGTGGCTGCCCAAGGGGGAAGTTCCGCCTTGCACTCAAACATATGGGTGTCGGGATTGCCTGTTGAACTTAGGTAGAAAAGCTTGGCATTAAAAACCCTTCCCGGAAAACTCCTGAGGGTAAAAGGCACCAAATACCCCTCCTGAAGGGCACCGCTATAATACAGTTGGCTGGTAATGATCCCTTGCCATGGTCCGGATACCAGACTGGTGGCGAATCTCAACTCCTCCTGTCCCGGAAGTGTTCGTTGCCTGTTCTGGGTGCTTTTTTCGATTTGAATGCGGACAAGTGGGGTCGACCGCTCCGGGATGAATCCAACCACCCGAAGTTTGGTAAGATCTGCAAGGGTGCCAATGACTGTTTTATCTTCAACAAAACTACCTAAATTGATCCGCTTCTGGTTGATTTGCCCACGAAAGGGGGAACGGATGATGGATCGCTTCTGATTGTACTGGGCAAGGGCATAATTTGCCGTGGCTTCTCCTACCTCTGCCTCTCCCAGCCGCACATCTCCAACCAACCGGGCTCGTTCTTCCCTGCTCACCCCAATGCCTGCCCCCAGGGATATTCCTTGCAGGTTTTTGGCTTTTTCCAAACCGGCTTTTGCTTTATCCAAAGTGCTTTGGGATATTTTCAACGCCGTTTCATAACGGCTTTGATCGACCTTTACCAACGGTTGGTCCTTTTCCACCCATTGTCCCTCACGGAAAAGGATTTCTTCCACAACCCCTGAGGTCCCGGCAGCGATTTCCGATTGGCTTTCCGATTCCACGAATCCCACGGATTCCACATTCGACTCGAGGCGGGTTAAACCCACCTTTTCAACGGCTACGGACCTTCGAAGTCGGGCTTGGGAGGGTTTTCCCGTGGTGGAGCCGGTCTGGTCCGTTCCCGACCTGGAGCACCCCACCATGAGCCCGAGGGAACACAAAAACAGGCTGATTGTAAGTCGCATAATGACCCGCCAAGGGTGGATAAAGGGGATTACCTTGGCATTTTAGGATAGGTGGATGACCAATTCATGAGAAATAGCACAAGTTTGGAAGGTTCAAGAGGGCTGAAACCAATAGGGATTAGGGTGGTTGGACCCAAGATTCTTGGACCCTGCATCCCGATTTCTTAAAAAATCAGCATTGGCCCTCTCCAGTCGGGGCTCCTTTCTTTGATTGAGCACACAAAAAACCATGCTTCACGACGAACTTCGGGTCTTTAGTGGTCGGGCCAATCTTCCCCTGGCGGAAAAAATTGTCCAGCACCTTGGAGGGACGCTTGGACGAATGACCGTGGGAAATTTTCCGGATGGGGAAACTTCCGTTCGAATCGAGGAGGATGTCCGGGGTCGCGATGTTTTCATTGTCCAGCCAACCTGCCCCCCGGTAAACGAACATTTGATGGAACTATTGGTAATGTTGGATGCATTCCGAAGGTCCAGTCCGGCCCGGTTAACCGCAGTATTACCCTATTATGGCTACGCCCGCCAGGATCGTAAGGATGTGGGACGGGTACCCATCACCGCCAAATTGGTGGCAAACCTCCTGACCAATGCTGGAGTCCACCGGGTATTGGCACTTGACCTTCATGCCGCCCAATTGCAGGGTTTTTTCGATATTCCTGTCGACCATTTACATGCTGCCCCGGTTATCGTGGAACATGTCAGTTCGCTGAATATTCCAAGCGACGATTTCATCGTTTTGAGCCCGGATGAGGGAAGCATAAAAAAGGCGCTAACCTTTCAAAAAAAACTGGGTGGGTCCATTGCCATCGTCGATAAAAGGCGCTCAAGTGCCACGGAAACCAGCCAAGCCAACCTGATTGGGCCATCCCTGGAGGGTAAGGTGGTCTTTATTTTTGACGATATGATTTCCACGGCTGGGAGCGTTGTCGGAGCCGCCCATGTCGCCAAGGCCCACGGGGCAAAAGAAATCCATGTTTGTGCCACCCATGGTGTTTTGGTTGGCCCGGCTATTGAAAGGCTAAAAAATGCCCCGCTCCAGTCGGTTATTGTCACCGATTCCATCCCTCTGACACCCCATAAACAACTGCCAAAAATCAAGGTTTTGAGTGTGGCAGGCTTGCTGGCGGATGCCATCAAACGGATTCATAAAAACGAATCGGTAAGCAGTTTGTTTGTCTAAAGAAAGTCGATTTCCTCTCCCATTGATCAAGGGGTGAGGCTTTTCCCGGACATAACGAGGGTTTTCTTACCCTGTTGGGTAGTTGTGTCGGGACCATGAATGGTGTCCCCAAAAAAGTTTTTTGTTTTCACGAAGACCGTTCAAGTATAGGCCCAAGAAACTTCCTAAATCATTCGCCAATGAATACTTGTGGTGTTATTCATGAAAAACCAAAAGGAGGTATTTTCAAATTTTTCCAAAAGTTTTGCCAACCTTTTTTTGGGAGCCGTTGACAAACTCTGGTAGGGGAGTAAAACATCAAAGTTCCAAGCGATTGGGACGCGCGATGCGGTAACGAACAGCGCAGTGGTGGGTGACTTTCCTGAGAGGGAGGGTTGTCTGCTGCTTTAAGGTCTTTGACAAATCGGTGAAGTAATAGCCAAGCAAATTACAAGCTTGC
>SYLG01000145.1 GCA_005808665.1 Planctomycetia bacterium
CAAAGCGCACAGGGCGACAAACAAACAAGAACTCTATGATCTAACCGAAAAGAAACTGGAAAACATGAGCGATGATCGGAACCTTCTCCTGGGTTTATATTTCCGGTGTTGTGTTGCAGAACTTTTGCGGTAGGCCATATCAAGTAACTTGGTCGGGACTACATGCCGTTTTGAACTCGACATACTCCAAATTCCCGGGAAAAACATCAATCAGGGTCCCAAAAAAGACCAAAAAATCGTAAAAAATCACTCCAACTGCGTAACTTGGGCTAAAATAGCATCAACCTTGCATCGGGGCGTCTCATGGTTAGGCAAATACCACCCTTTCCCTGTTTTGGACCGAAAGTTCATCGGAGGGCAGCCTTGGTGGCCGGTGCCGCCATGGGCCTTGATCTGGTTTCGTTTTCGCACCTTATGGCTGCCAGGTCGGACCGGACCAACCCCCCAACAGGCAGTGCAGCCCAATCGGTGATTCTTGTCTGGCTTTGGGGAGGGCCGGCCCATACGGACCTTTTTGATCCCAAACCGTCCGCACCTACCCAGTTCCGGGGCCCCTTTGACCCAATCGCCACCAGAATCCCAGGGGTTCGCTTCACGGAGCTATTGCCCAGGTTAGCAGAAAGAAACGACAAATTCGCCCTCATTCGTAGCCTGCATAGCTTTCACAATGACCATGGCGTGGCGGGGACCATTGGCCTTACCGGATCCATCACCGGGGCGTTGGGGTTGGGAGGGGCCGTGAACAATGGAACCTCGCGCCCGGCTTTGGGAAGCCTGGTTTCCAAAGCGGCCAAAGCTTCTGCCCTACCTGGATATTTGGTGGTGGGGGGCAGATTGCAACAAGGAAAAAAAGTCATCGCCGGGGAGTCTGCGGCCCATCTTGGCCCCAATCACGATCCTTTTCGTCTGGAATACAGGGGTGGCAATAGTGTGGAGATACCCACCCTGGCCGTGGAGGGAACCATGATCCATGGCAGGCTTGCCAACCGGGATGGCCTCCGGCAAAAATTGGACGGAATCAATCGGGCGGCGGACCGGATCGCTCCAGGGCTTGATGCCCACCGGTCGCGAGCCCTCGCCCTTTTGACCTCACCTGATTCACGCAAGGCGTTTGATCTGGCAAGTGAACCGGAACCCTTGCGGCGGGAATATGGGTTGACCCGTTTTGGCCAATCGTGCCTTTTGGCGAGGCGACTGGTTCAAGCTGGGGTACCGTTTGTCCAGGTCAATTGGTCCGACCATGTCGAGGCGGAGGAAGATGCGGGAGATGGAGGTTGGGACCTCCATTATCGCAATTTCCAGATCCTCCAGGACCGCCTTGCCCCCAATTTTGACCAGGGGATGGCGGCCTTGCTTGATGACCTTGGCCGGACAGGCCTTTTGGAATCCACGGTGGTGGTTGCGATGGGTGAGTTTGGCAGAAGCCCAAAGATCAATGACAAGGCCGGGCGGGACCACTGGGAACATTGCTATGGAGCGTTTATAGCGGGGGGCGGGATCAAACCCGGTTTTGTTTTGGGATCAAGCGATGCAACGGGGGGCCACCCTCGGGATCAGGCCTGCACCCCGGGGGATCTTGGGGCGACGGTTTTGTCAGCATTGGGAGTTCAAATCGAACAGGCGGCAGGAATGGGCTTTCAAATTCCCGGACAACCGTTGAGCTTTTTGTTGTAAGGATTTGGGCAAGGTTTGGGCGGTTCCTTGGCCTAAAATGGAAAAATCGGGGGAAAAGCATTTTGTTTGGGGAGCTATCCCCTTGCGGGAAGAACATCTTTTTAGTGAAATATCCCTTCCCAATCGTTTCCAATCAAGGCCGGTGCATTTCAGGGACGATCCCGCACCCGGGAGCATAATCTGATGATCTCAAACTCCTATTCCAAATGGGGCGCCGCTCTCCTTTTGGGCGTTTTCGCTTTGGCGGTCCAACCTTCCCGGGAAGCATCTGCCCAACAGGGGCGGCGCAAAGGGAATGCGGGCCAAGCCCCCGGTCAGATTCAGCCTGCCGCAACCCAAGCCAAGGGAGAGACCAAGGATTCCGCTTCCATGGTGGTGCCTTCGGACTGGACCAAGGCCCTAAAGTGGCGGGAACTTGGCCCCGCCAACATGGGCGGCCGCATTACCGCCATTTCTGTACATCCCAAGGATCCCACCCTCTGGTGGGTGGCGACGGCTTCGGGCGGATTGCTCAAAACAAGTAACAATGGCAACACCTTTGAATATCAGTTCGACCGCGAATCCACTATCTCCATCGGTGATGTCTGTGTGGCCCCAAGCAATCCAAACATTGTTTGGGTAGGCACAGGCGAGGCCAATCCAAGAAACTCCGTAAGTATGGGGGACGGAGTGTACAAATCCATCGACGGGGGCAAGAGTTGGAAGAATATGGGATTAAAGTCCTCTTTCCAGATCGGCAAAGTCCTCATTCATCCCGCCAATCCTGACATAGTCTATGTTGGTGCCTTGGGCAGGCTTTATGGTCCGGGTGGGGACCGTGGCGCTTTCAAAACAATGGATGGAGGAAAAACATGGAACCGGATCCATTTTATCGACGATAAAACGGGTGTCATCGACATGATTATGCACCCAACCGATCCGGAAACGCTAATCATTGCCACCTGGGACCGCCAACGGGATGGCTTTGATAGTTGGCCAGGCGAGGTCAAAATTCCCGAAGGCTATGATGGCTATGACCCGATCCCCAAATGGGGGTCCAAAAGCGGGATCCATAAAACCACGGATGGAGGCCTATCCTGGAAAAAATTCACTTCGGGCTTGCCCAGAGGCCAGATGGGTCGCATCGGCCTTGCCTGGTATGAAAAGAACCCCAATATCCTTTATTCGATCATCGACACCGAAAACATTGGCAAAGGCCTTGCTTCCATTCCTGTCTGGATAGGGGCAAACGGCAGGGACTTGCCAGGCAAGGTGGAGATCATTCAGGTGGTTAAGGACAGCCCGGCCGCCAAAGCAGGAATTCAAAAGGGCGATCTGATTGTAGGCGTGGGAAGTGATGCCAAGGCAGAAAAGGCGGTCACCAAATATGGAGATGTTGTGGAGGCGATTCGCGCAAAAAAAATGGGCGAAAAGGTCTCTGTAAAGCTTCGCCGGGGTAACGAAGAGAAAACCGTTGAAGTCGTTTTGGCGGGCCGGCCCGGTGCGACTCCAGGGCAGGCCGGGGGAAGAGGTCCTGGTGGAGCTGGATTTGGCCCACCCGGGGGACCCGGTGGAGCGGGGGGGGGCAGGCCAATACCCACGGATGCTTATGCCGGGATTTTTGGCCAGGATGCGGAGGGTGGGGCAAAAATCACCCAAGTCACCGATAATGGTCCCGCAGAAAAAGCGGACCTTGAAGTAGGTGACCTAATCAGCGCGGTGGATGGCAAGAAAATTGGCGGGTATAGCGAGTTTACCGAGCTTCTTCGTCCCAAAAAACCGGAGGACAAAATAAAACTGTCCATCAGCCGGGGCGAAAAACGGATCGAGGTTGTCATGACCCTTGCTACCCGGCCCAACGCCCCCAATAAAAATCGGCTCAATGCCTTTCAGCTGGGTGGGCAAAACCACAATATCCAGGATTGGCAGGGGGGTGATGGTTCCGAGTTTGGAGGCGTTTACCGCTCGGAGGATGGGGGCGAAAACTGGATACGGGTCAACAGCCTGAACCCAAGGCCCATGTATTTTTCCTGTATCCGGGTGGATCCATCAGATGAAAACAATGTTTATGTGATGGGTGTTAGTCAACACGCCTCGAAAGATGGCGGAGCCACCTTCAATGATACATTTGGCCGCAGTGTTCATGCCGACGGACATGCCCTTTGGATCTCCAAATCCAACGGGCGACACATGGTCACCGGAGGTGATGGTGGCATTTATCAAACATATGATGCGGGGGCCAATTGGGATCATCTCAACCATGTGGCCATTGGCCAATTCTACCATGTGGATATTTCCCCTGCCCTGCCTTACAGGGTAGCTGGTGGCCTTCAGGACAATGGTTCCTGGGCAACCCCCGGTATCTCCATGACAGGTGGATCCATCAATGAAGATGTCATTTCCATAGGCGGCGGGGATGGCTACACTTGCCGCTTTGATCCTTTTGACCCGGAAATTATTTACTACACAAGCCAAAACGGTGGCATGGCGAGACGCAATCTGAAAACAGGTGGCATTACCCCCATTCGACCGGTGAAACCCAAAGGCCAAAAGGATTCGTTCCGGTTTAACTGGAACACCCCCTATTTCCTCTCCACGCACAATTCAAAAATGTTCTATGCTGGATCCCAATTTGTCATGCGGTCCTACAATCGGGGGGACGACCTTAGGGCTATTTCCCCGGAACTTACCGTAACCAAACGGGGGAGCATGAGTGCCATGTGCGAATCCCCAAAGAACCCTGACATTTTTTGGGCAGGTACCGATGATGGTGCCTTGTGGATAACCAAAAACGGCGGCCGCGATTGGACCAATGTCACCAAAAATCTGGGTCTTGACCAACCGAAATGGGTCTCCATGATTGATGCCTCCCGTTTTGCAGAGGGTCGGGCCTATGTTACTCTTGATGCTCATCGAAGCAACGATGATCAGAGTTATGTCTTTGTAACCGAAGATTTTGGGTCCACTTTCAAACGGATTCAATCTCCCGCCCTAACCGGTTGGGTGCGAAGCATTCGCGAAGACACCAAAAACCAGAATCTGATTTACTGTGGAACCGAGTTTGGGTTTGCGGCGACTTTGGACCGAGGGGCCAATTGGTTTTCCCTCAATACCAACCTTCCCAAAGTGGCGGTTCACGAAATCGCCCAACATCCGATCCTTAATGAAATCGTGATTGCTACCCACGGCCGGAGCCTTTGGGCCCTGGATGTGGGAACACTTAGACAACTTGGGCCGGATTCACTCAAGGACCAGCCCAAACTTTACAAACCATCCACGACAATTCGATGGCAACCCCAGCCGCGTCACGGGGCCACCAATCGCCGATTCGTGTCCACAAACCCCCCAACGGGTGTGAATATCACCTATTCCCTACCTAAAAAGGCGGAGAAAATTGAACTTGCCCTGATCGATATTGAAGGCAACACCATTCGGACAGGCCGTGTTCCCGCCGAAGCCGGGCTCCATGTGGTTTCCCTGGATACGATGCAAAGCACCCAAGGGGGACAAGGTCGGGGTCCAGGAATGAGACCAACGGGAATGCGGCCTGATGGGAGCGGCCGACCGGGTGGACTTCCTCCCACCCTTCCCGGGGTTCAGGCCAACCAGCCCCCGGTACCCAATCCTGCCGTTACTCCTCCCGCAACAAATCTTCCAGGAACTACCCGTCCCACCCCCGGGGTTGCTCCGCCCGCCCTTTCAAATCCTGGTTCAAGGCCGGCACAAACCGATTCGGGTGCCAGGTCTGGTGGGCGTACGGGGGGAGGTGCTGGCGGTGGAGGATTTGCCCCGGGCCGGGCCTTGACCGCCGGTACCTATAGGGTGGTACTTTCGGTCGATGGCAAAGAGTACACAACTATCGTCCGGGTAGAAAATGATCCGAACTCTCCGCCTACACCTTTGGTGGGGGAAGAGAATGCCCAAGGGGATTGGCTTCTGGAGCGGTTGCCAAAACTCCCGGATTGATCCTTTGCCAATGTGTGAAACCTGGGGCCAAACCGAAATGTTGGCCCCAGGTTTTTTGAATAA
The DNA here is from genome assembly GCA_005808665.1 of Planctomycetia bacterium. Taxonomy (GTDB): domain Bacteria; phylum Planctomycetota; class Planctomycetia; order Gemmatales; family Gemmataceae; genus SYLG01. The sequence goes on from SYLG01000145.1 coordinate 5,683, forward strand.
AACATTCCTAGTAGGGAAAGCCTTTTTTATGTTCCTTCGCATTTTTAGTTGCGTATGTCTGATTGGTGTTCAAACCCAATTAGGTGCTGGTGCCGAGGTTTGGTGGACACCGGAGGTTGCCAAAAGTCTTGAATTAGCCGGGGCCAATCGGGCCGAATGGGAACAGGCACTTGGTAAAGTCGACATGAAAGCCCGCCCGGGTATGGCGTTTCTGGTGACCCATATGCCTGAAACGGATCTCAAAACGCTTAAAGCAACTTACCTTTTGAATAATGTGGCCCTTGCCTATCAGGCCAGGGAAAAGTTCCCTTGGGCCAAATCCCTTCCTGAAAATCTCTTCCTCAATGAGGTCCTTCCCTACGCCTCGGTAAGTGAATCACGGGATGATTGGCGTAAGGAATTGATGGACCTTTGTACCCCCATGGTCAAGGATGCCAAAACCATTACCGAGGCCGCCCAAGCGATCAATGCCCAACTTTTCAGGAAAGTCAATGTCAAGTATTCCACCAAGCGCAACCGGGCGGACCAAGGGCCCAAGGAAAGCATGGCCACGGGGCTTGCTTCCTGCACGGGGCTATCGATCCTGTTGGTGGACGCCTGCCGGAGCGTTGGCATTCCCGCCCGTGTAGTTGGAATTCCGATGTGGGTGAACAAGCGGGGAAATCACACCTGGGTGGAGATCTGGGATGGCCAATGGCATTTCACCGGTGCCTGTGAACATGATGCCAATGGTTTGGATCGGGCCTGGTTTATTGGTGATGCCATCCTTGCCCAAAAGGATGTTGCTGAACATTCCATATATGCTTCAAGCTACAAGCGAACCGGGACCAATTTTCCCCTAGTTTGGCGCAAAGGGGCCGACACGATTCCAGGGGAGAATGTAACCGAACGCTACAACGCTTTGGGACAACCCAAGGCAAAAACCACAAGGCTAATGATTCGGGTAAGGGATAGTGTCACTCATAAACGGGTAGCCCTGGGTGTAACGGTTCTCGATTCCATCACCCAAAAACAGTTGCACACCGGAAAGTCCAAAGATGAATCCGCTGATACCAATGATTTTCTGACCTTTGAAGTGAAACAGGGAAACAATTATTTGGTTGGCCTGGTTGCTGGGAAACCGGTGGAAGTTGGTATAAAGGATCAGGCGGAATGGCTCGTGGATTTGGCAACCCATGAATATAACCCGTTATCCGACTCGCAAAAGGAGACCATTCGCAAGGCGGCGATGGGCCATTTTAACGGAATGTCAAAGGATCATCCGGATCTGGATAAGCTCCTCATTTCCCATTCCGAAACCATTCGAGCTCTTCTTTGGGAATCTCTGGCCCAAACGACCAAGGCTTTGGAACTCAAAAACGACATGGAGAAAAAACAGGTTCGCCACGAAAAGCATTTGTCTCCCTATACCGTAAAAACAGTGGGTAAACGGCCAAGGAATGGTTGGCCCCTGTTTATTGCCATGCACGGCGGGGGCGGGGCACCCCAGGAGGTCAATGACAGTCAATGGCGGCATATGCAGATCTACTACAAGGATCAACCGTCGGTGGAGGGATACCAATATGTTGCCCTGCGCGCCCCTAATAATGTCTGGAACGGTTTTTATGATGACTATGTTTGCCCGTTGGTCATCAACCTGATCGAACAATTCACCCTGTTTCATGATATCGACCCCGATCGGGTCCACCTTATGGGTTATTCCCACGGGGGTTATGGCGCTTTTTTCCTGGGACCAAAAATACCAGACCGCTTTGCCGCAATACACGCTTCGGCATCGGCCAAAACGGATGGCACCATTTCGCCAAGGAGCTTGCGAAATACTCCTTTTTCATTCATGATTGGCGAAAAAGATACGGCGTATGGCCGCCGGGAGCGGTGTGAACGATTCAACACCGAGATCGAAGAGCTTAAAAAAGGCAATCCCGGATTTTATCCCGTGTTGTTCGAATACAAAGCGGGCTTTGGTCACGGCGGATTGCCGGACCGTGACAAAATCAGGGATATGTATCCAAACATCCGGAATCCCAAACCTTCGTCGCTCACTTGGGATTTGACCGATGGATTCCTGAAAGATCATTTTTGGATCCATGTGGACAACCCTGCCAGGGGCATGGTCGTCGAGGCAAAGATAAACGGCAACATGGTTACCCTGATCACAAGGAACGATCCCAAAGTGACTCTTTACCTGGATCCCACCCAGGTTGATGTGTCCAGGCCAGTCGAGTTTGTGGTCAATGGCAAAAGCCAAAAACGGAGGGTTGCTCCCTTGCTTTCAACCTATTGCCAATCGATGGCGGCACGGGGCGATGCGCGTCTTTCCGGATCCATCAAGGTGGAATTAGCCCATTGATTGGTTCCTGGGGAAAGCATACTTTCCAACCTTATGGGGGGAGGGATCCCAATGAATCGTGCCATGGAATTGTCTGAGGGGCCAATAAAATGGTTGGAATTGGTCCCTCTCCGGTCCATTTCGCCACTTTTTGGCCTTTTGTGAACCAAACCCTGAGGGTTGTTTTCCCATGGTAGTGCTTTGTTTGGGGCTTTTGTTGACCCATGTAGTTGGGGATAGCCAACCGGTAAAACCGCCTTCTGCCCCTTTGGTTGCCAGGTTCAATCTTTCGCCTTCGCATCAAAAGGTGTTAATGCTTGGGGACCTTCCCATCCTAGGATCGGAAAAAACCAGAGACGAGGCCCTCCTCGAGGCGCAGTGGATTCTGTCCCGAATGATGGAGGGGCGGGATGATATTGTTCAGGCCATTGCCCAAAAAAAAATCCGGGTTGTGGTGATGGCCTATGATGAGCGGACCCTGGATACTCCGGAACACGCCGATTTGACCCCAGCTTCCTATTGGAATCGGCGTGCAAGGGGTTTGGGAGCGACCTTGTTCCGGCCTGCAACCAGTTGTGGGGAAGAAAACCTGCTGGAGTTTCCCGGCGACCCTTACCGGGGCGAAAACATCCTGATTCATGAGTTCGGCCACACGGTTCATGAAATTGGCATGGCAAAGGTTGACCCCTCCTTTGATAATCGGCTCAAAAAGGTGTTTGATACCGCCATGGCCGAGGGCAAATGGAAGGGCACCTACGCTGCCACCAATCATAAAGAATATTGGGCGGAGGGTGTCCAAGCCTGGTTTGATTGCAATGATAATCGAAACCTCGTGGTCACCCGTGCAGAGTTGCAGAAAGCCGATGTGGGATTATCGAACATGCTAAAGGAAGTTTTCGGGGACAAACCCTGGCGCTACGCTCCCCCCTCCAGGCGTCTTGCTAAAGACAAGAGTCATTTGGCGGGGTTTGATCCGGCGACCGGGCCAAAGTTCAAATGGGAGAAACCCTGAGTCCCATCCCCTTCATTTTGGGGAGGTTGACCGAATCAGGATATCGGGTCCTCCCTTTTGGGAATTGGGAATCGGCTATACGGTTTCTTGAACTCATTTTTCCAATTCCATTATTATGGGCTCCCAACGATCCGCACAACCCTGCCAAACCATCCCATCCCACCTGGGTTGAATAGACTTTTATCCACGAAAGAATACCTTGGCTATTTTTTTGAGCTAGGCTTTTGGGACACATCTTGCGGTTTTGACCCTTTGGCCCGCTTGCGCCTGGTGGATGATTCATGGTGGTTTTTTTGTTTCCCGCCAAGGGAAATGGGTTTTGGTGGGCGGGGTACCTTTCCGTTTGGGGAAGCCTGTTCCTTCTTGCCGGGTGCATGGGAGCCATGCAGGAACGGAGATTGGCCCGGTCCATCGACCCACCCCAGTCGATTCATGATACGCCGCAATCGTCCGAATTACTGGCATGGGCCGAGGTGCATTTGGCCCGGGCCAATCAAACGACCAAAAGGCGGTTTGGGCGGTCTTTTACCGATACGCCAATTCTTGAATATTACCGGGGGGCAACCCTTGCCTGGAAATATTTGGATTCCACCCATACTTCGGGCGATTCCATCGGATTGGCCCAACGAATCTACAGCGATTGCCTAAAAGGAATGATTGAAACCGCCTCCAGAACAGGTCATTTGATCCCGGGCCAAGGCCTTACAATGGAAAACGGGACAACCCTTGCCATCCACTCCATGGGGGAAGGGTGGAGGGTCGATCAGCTTGACCGGTTCACTTTTCCGAAACAGGCTGACCAAAATACGCTCATGACATATTGGGCTGTCCAAGGGATGGGGGTATCCCTGGTGGGTGTCAATGAGAATCGTGGTAGTCCCCATTTTCGTCCGCAATCCTATGTTCCCCTGACCGCATTACTCAGGCCAGGGCCCACAGGAGCCTTTCAAATCGATCTCGTTGACCCTCATTCCGTGGACCATTTGGTCTTGGGTGGAAAGTCGCTAAAGCTTTCCCGGGATACCAGTGCCCCTTGGGCTATTGCCTTTGATGAAATTCCCCGGAGTGGAATCCGGAGTTACCTGATCCCCACCGAACCCGGCCTGCCTCCCTCTCTTGCCATGCTCGCCCCTTATAAACAAGGAAAGATCCCTATTGTCCTCATTCATGGGCTTTTCTCCGAGCCTATGACCTGGACCGACATGATCAACGAATTGCAAAACGATCCCGAAATCTACGCTCGCTACCAAATATGGACTTTCCGTTATCCCACCGATGGCCGGTTCCTCGAATCAACCGCCGCCATGCACCAAATGCTTGCCCAACTTCGGATTAGCCTTGATCCGGAGCAGACCGATTGTGCTTTGGACCGCATGGTGGTTCTTGGACACAGTTTGGGTGGGCTCCTCGCCAAGGCACAAATCATCGAATCGGATGGCCTCGTTTGGGATGCGATCGCCAGAGCACCATTCCAGGGTTTGCGGGGAGAACCATCCGAAATCGAAGCCACGGCCCGTGAGGTCTATTTTCACCCGGTTCCAAACATAAAACGGGTGATCTACATTGGCACACCCCATCGGGGAACCTCCTATGCCTGTGGATTTTTGGCCCGTTCAGGGGAACGGATCATCACCCATGAAACGCCGACTTCCGCCGCCCACCGGGATTTTCTGGAAAGAAACAGCAACATTTTCCGGCCAAGGCTGCGCGATTGTTCTGCAAACATGCTCGATCAACTCGAACCGGGACAACCGATGCTTTTGGCAATGAGTCGGGCCAGGATGGCTCCCTGGGTTACCACCCATTCCATCATGGGTGAGGGGGGCTGGTTGGGATTGGGCGGGGAAACGGACGGCATTGTCAACCTTGCCAGTGCAAGAAATCCCACGGATCAAAGTGAGAAAATTGTAAGGGGAATTCACACCCACCTGCACCGCAATCCGGAATCCTTTAAAGAAATATTTCGAATCCTGAAACTCCATTGCCAAAACCAATAAGTGCACAATTCCTTGGCAATGGCCGGTTTTTCACCCGGCTTGATAACCGCTTTAATGGGGCCAGTCCTTGAGCCGAATCATCGAATGAAGGCGAATTCCTTGGTGTTGATCAAGGCCCATAAAATGTTTTCATAAGCCACTTTGGGTGCTTTTTCATTCTCTTTGATGTGGGCCAGGGCCGCTTCCAGTTTTTTCGCACCGGGTTCGTGCCCGAGGGTCCAAAGGAACAACTCGCGAACTTTTTGCTCCGCCGGTCGTGGGTCTTTGGCTAAAAGGTCCGCACGGGAACCCACTCGCCCAAGGCGCGTTTGCACCTCATCCGAGTTGAGCATATGCAACACTTGGGCAAGGTTTGCATCACCGATTCGTTCGCATTCACAGGCACTTTGCCTTTGGGGACGACCAAACACATCCAGGAAATACGACTGATACGATTCATCAGGAAGCATAATGGCCCGGCGGGGAGCGTGACTATCGGTGGGAAGCCCGTTAAAGGTTGCCGGGCTGCCTGTGACCTGGCACACGGCGTCCAGCATTACTTCCGCCGTCATCCGTTTGGGATAGTGCCTGGCAAACGATTGCTTATCGTCCTCATTGTCCCTTGTTGGGTCGCTTGCAAGACGATAGGCCTGGCTTTTAACCATCTGTTTGATCGTCCTTTTGAGGCTCCACTTGTTGGCAACAAGGTCCCTTGCCAAGGCGTTCAATAGCTCCGGATTGCTGGCTGGGTTGGTCACGCGGAAATCGTCAATGGGATCGACAATGCCTTTGGTGAAAAAGTAAGACCAATAGCGATTGACCACGGCTTTGGCGACAAACGGGTTCTGGGGAGCAACCATCCAATCGACAAGTTGATGCCTCGGATCCTGTTCCGGGTCGAGTTCCACCGAAGCTGAATCAAGGGGGGTGGGGGAGGCAGGACGGTTGGTGCGTTTGTTGGTGACGGTTCCATTGGACCTTAAATAAACAATTTGGCGGATCTGATTGTTGTTTTGGATATTTTGTCCCGGAATAGGCGAGGGCTTGCGGGCTACCCGACCAAAGAAGGCCGCCATTCCCCAATAGTCGTCCTGGCTCCATTTTTCAAAGGGGTGATGATGGCATTGGGCACATTGGAGGCGACTGCCCAGAAACACCTGGGACATATTGTCCACAAATTGGTCCGGACTCAAAAGGTCTTTGTACCAAACAACCGGGGGACAATGGGATTCCTCCCCGTGGGCGGTGACGATTTCCCGGATGAATTGGTCATAGGGTTTGTCGGTGGCGATGGATTCCTTGATCCAGTCATAAAAAAGGAAAGTGCCCCGGGCCCTTTCCATCTGGTTGCCTCGTTTTACCCGGAGAATATCGGACCATTTTTGGGCAAAAAAAGCAGCATGTTCCCCGGTTGCCAGAAGCCTGTCCACCACCGACCCATCCCTGTTTTTGGATCGATCCGAAAGAAAAGTAGCCAGTTCCAGAGGGGTGGGCAAGGTTCCGGTAAGGTCAAGGTGTACCCGCCTGAGCCATTCCTCGTCCGTAGCCTTTGGCGACGGGGCAATGTTCATTTTGACCCATTGCTTTTGAAGCTCGTTGTCGATGAAGTTGTTCGGTTGGAAGGCATATTTTGGTGGTGCGTTTTCCATGGGTACGGATCCACGGAACACGACCACCTGTCCCTGGAACCGGGCCATGATTCCCGCTTCCCCGGTTTGGGAGTGGGTGCGTACCAAACCGTCCGCATCCACGGTGGCGATCTCCGTTTGATTGGATTCATACTGGACCCGCCGGGTTATATCCCGGACCGAATGATCCGAGTATTTGCCCACTACCCGGATTTGCTGGCGGGATTTTCGTGCCAGAACCTGCTCCCCTGGCCTCACCTCGATGGAGGTCAGGGTAGCATCCTCTTTGGAACCCCAGGCGCTGCCTGAGACAATCCACCGTTTGAGCAGTTTGTATTCATCCGATTCGGGATCTATTTTTTTTCCGCCCCCGTGGCCAATGGAGCCGGTGACTTTCAGCAAAAGTGGGCTCTTTTCGGGGGTGGACGGGCTGATACGGCGACCTCGCCCTTCGCGAACAATGGTCATGTAGTCAAACTCGGGATCAAACCCCAAAAGAGAGAGCCGAAATCCGTTTTGCCCACTGATCTTGCCATGGCAACCGCCGGCGTTGCACCCGAATTTGGTAAGAACAGGCACAATCTCGTTGGCAAAATGGATCGGTTTGGAATCTTCCATGTCATCGATGGAAATCGGCACCTGGGCCGTACCTGCAGTGGTTTCCACCCGGAGGATAGTCTTGCCATTGGCCAAGGGGGTTATCCGGCCTTTGGTTGTGATCCTGGCCAGAGCCGGATTGTCGATTTGAAACTTTGCCCCAGGAATCAGGTCCACCACCAGGCCTGAGGGATTTCTGCCGGTTAGGACGACTTGGGTGGAAGCGTCCGAACCCGATAATACTACCGAGGGGGGATCGACCACCAATCCATTGGGGGGTACAGGGGCGGCTAAAGAAACGGGCCCGGAAACCGCAATCAGGCAAAGCACATGCAACATGGTAAGAGTCCCCCGGGCCGGGAGCAGGGATTCGCCCGGCGGCCCAAGTCGAGAGAATTAGCCCAAAAGTTCGGTGATGGGCTCGCGATCCGTAAGGATGTGTTGCGGCCGGCCAAAGGTATCAAGGAAGGTCATGCCCGGATCAATTCCCAAGGCGTGGTAGACAGTCGAAAGGACCCGCTGCACCGGGTAACCCCGTTCCCGGGGTTTCTCGGCATTGGAATTGGTGCCCCCCACCACTTGGCCGGTGCGAAGCCCACCCCCCGCCAACAAGGCGTTCATGGCGGTTGGCCAGTGATCGCGCCCGGCGGTGCCGTTGATCTTGGGCGTTCGGCCAAATTCACCCCAAACCACGATTGCAACCTCGTCCAGCAAGCCTCGCTCCTTGAGATCGCTCACCAGGTTGCCAATGGCACGATCAAGAATGGGAAGCTGGCGCTTGAGTTGAACAAAGTTGTTGACATGGGTGTCCCACCCTCCATAAGAGAGGGTGAGGCAGCCGACACCCGCCTCGATCAATCGCCTGGCCGTGAGGAAGTTTTCCACGCCGCGGTAACTTTCCCGAACCTTGGCGCCTTCCTTGTTAAGGTCAAGGGCTTTGCGTACCGTTCCCGAAGAGACGATTTCAAAGGCACGGCTGGTAAATTGATCAATGCCGTTGGCCGTACCGGTCGTGTCGGATTCCTTGCGAAAGTCATCAAACTGATTAAGGAGGTCACGGCGCTTGGTCAACCGTTCTCCCGCATTGGCTGGGGTGGGTCGAAGATTAGCGACACCGGGGCCTTCCGGGGTGAATGGGCGATGCGATACGCCCAGGTAACCAGGTTCGGTTCCTTTGCTGGCCCCCCTAAGGCTCACAAACGGGGGGATCCCATCATCACTCATGCCACGCAGCTTGGATAGGACCGATCCAAAGCTGGGGTGGTTCATGATGCGGTTTTCGATGTCCGAATACCCGGTCATGACCAGCGAGTCGGAATGTTCGTTGACGCTTACCACGCCACGGACGGCGGCGAAATGTTGGAACATGGCAGCTTGGCGAGTGAACAATTCATTGATGCGAATGCCGGGAATATTGGTTTCGGCACCTTTGAACTCCCCACGGATTTCTGCCGGGGCATCTGGCTTGGGGTCCCACATGTCGATGTGCGAGGGGCCACCCGGAAGGTAGACAAAAATCGCAGACTTGGCTTTGGAAGCGTTTTTGGCATTAGAGCCGACCGCCCGGGCCTTTAACAGGTCGGACAATCCCAAAGAGCTGGCACCAACCCCCAAGGCTCCAAGGCGGAGAAAATCCCGGCGAGTGCCCAAATCACAAAACCGGCGACCTTGACCCAAAAAGGTGAACATACTGAACTCTCCCGGAACGGGGACAGGCGGGATGGAAGGTGGGCGTAAGGTGAAGAGAAAATCACTTCTCTACTACCATATCTATCTTAACCGGAAGAAAACATCAGTAATTCCCGGCTTCAAAAAAAAGATGCGCCCTGATTTACCCATTGTGAAAGGTCTCCTGTTGAGACACTGTTTTTGGTTGAGCGACAGGCGGTAATATGCGATCAAAGAGTGGTTCAGAGGGGGTCCTGAACCGAC
>SYLG01000146.1 GCA_005808665.1 Planctomycetia bacterium
ATCCGATTCTTCGTCGTCTTCGTCCTCTTCCTCCGTCTCTTCTTCCTCAACGACTTCCATTAACTTTTTGTCGGCCTTGGCCTTCTTTTTTGCAAGCGCTTCCGCTTCTTCGTGTTCTGTTTTTTTCTTGGGTGCTTTTGCCATGACCATTCCTATGCAAATGTGTTTCCAACTTCCATGGGCATCCTAGCCGGTTTGGATCGGATTTCAAGTCTAACCTTGCCCCATTCGGGTGTTTTTCGGGGGGAATTCCCCACCTGAAACCGACCTTTTCCACCTGATTCCTGTTCAAGTTAAGGGTGGGGTTATGTCGATTCCAACCAATGATCCTAATAAACAGGGGCTGACGGATATGTCGATTTTGAGGCCCAAAAAAGCGAATTGCAAATACCCAAGCCTTCGGATGGTGATGGCCTTGGCCCTTTTTGTTCTGTCAGAAAATGGGGCTTTTGGGCAATTTTCTCATGGTAATTTCCAGAAACCCGCAAATAATCCGGGTACTTTCAATGATTTTTGGACCTCGCCTCCTCCTTTGGTTCCAAGCATTCAACCACTGCCTGAAAACAAGGCATCAACGGTTCCATCCGAAATCCCTGAAATTCAACCTACCAGCTTTTATCCTCCCCAACGCTCCCTTTTCCCCGATACTTCCCCAGGTCGATTGGCAGGGGAAGAATGGGATTATTCAGAGGTGGATGGGCCCATCAAAAGCGGGCTCCCCCTGGTTTGGGGTGGGCTTGGGGCCCGGATCATTCCGGTGGGTCAAAAAATGGCACCCAACGGCGTCCTGTTTGATCCCCTTTTTAGCTTGGACCTAGAGCTCAATATTGCCCTTTGCCACGATCGGTCGGTGTACCTGTTTTCCGCTACCCGTTTTTGGGGTCAAAAGTCCGCCCCCAATATCACCAATTCCAGCCAAGGTGCCTTTGATTTTAGCAAAAGGGAATTCGACCTCACTGTTGGTGCCGCCTGGAATTATTGGCGGACATTGGAGATCCGAGGCTTTGTCTATTCCTACAACAACCTGAACCGGGGAAGAAACGATTCGGAATTTTCAGCCAGTCGCCCCTACGGATACAACGATGGTGGAGCCGTTGAAAATCGTTGGTATTATTTCGATAGCTGTTTTCTTGGGATCGGATACGCTCCTACCAAAGAACTGATTGGCAACAATGGCCTGACCTTTCAACCAGGCTGGTTCCTGACCAGTTCCATTTGGGCACCCCTTTGGAACGAGAAAAACCAACTCTACTGGAATGCCAGCCTGATCGGAGAGAACACCGGAACTGCCAGGATGTTTTACTGTGACATCGGCTATGCGTGCGTACCGTTTGCCTGTTTGCCAAGGCTTGAGTTTCGGACAGGAACCGAAGTGTGGTGTGACTTGTCCTACAACACCCTGGCAACCTACTACCTGGGACTCGATATTCCCTTCTGATCGGGTGCACCCTTCTTTTTAAACACAATAATGTGCTGCCAAGGCAAGGTCTCAATGGTTTCATCATGGGCCAGTCTGGGATGATCCAACATTTCTTTACGGAGTTGTTTCTCGGTCATCTTGTGAACCAGTTTGATAGGTACCTGGGGGTCCTCCAAACGGAATTCGACAAAGGCAATGCGACCCCCGGGCTTTAGACTTTTCACCATCGACTCGATCATCTCAAAGGGAAAATTGAACTCGTGGTATACATCCACCATAAGGATCAAATCCACCCGGGAATCCCCCATGGCGGGATCCTTTTCTGTCCCCAGAACCAACTCCACATTCTTTATCCCTGTTGCCTGTTTGCGTTGGCTTAAAAGGTCCAACATTTCCTGTTGTATCTCAACCGCCAAAACTTTTCCCTTGGGGACCTTGGTGGCAAATCGGAAGGTGTAATATCCGCTGCCCGCTCCAATATCCGCCACAACCTCATCGCCCTTGAGCCGAAGGGACCGGATCAGTTTGTTGGGTTGTTCTTCAACCTCCCGTTCAGGACGCTCCAGCCACCCTGCCCCTTGGTGGCCCATGACTTGGGCAATTTGCCTCCCGTGGTACCATTTGGGAATACCGTTGGGGTCACCCTGCCGAATCAGGTAAACCGGTGGGGTTTGAGCGCTCAATGGCCCTTCCCAAACAAGGCCAAAAACAAAACAAACAAGAATTGGCAACCGCTTCATGAGGAATGCCCCTTAAAATGGGAATGGAGAAGCCAATCCAATCAAAAAAAGGGTCGAAACCGTCGGATTTTTCAAGTTGGCCTGTTGGCACCCGACCCTCCTTACTTAGGATACCAATTAACCCCCAGGATCCGACCATGACCAGCCCCCTCAACTATCAAATTGATGTCTCCTCCGCCCTGACCACCCAGGTCGGTGGCAGAAATCCAAAACCAATGGGCACGGATCCGGTTGAACTATTGCGAACTCTCATCGAAGTGCAAAGAGAGGCCCTCCATCTCCAAAAAATCAACCTGGCCAATCAGGATCATCTCCACCGGTGGAGGGCTTTTTTGGCTCGCTGGAATGGCGAATTCCCGGATTTGGGCGGCCAATCCAAAAAATCCTTACCCATTCTGGAACGGGTCTATGCCCGCATGATCCAGGAACTCCATGAAAAACTGGCGGATGAGGAAATCGTTGACAACGACTTCGCCATGCAAGACTTGTTGGAACGGTTTGGTGTTCGTTTGTCGCAGCTTGGGACTTTGATCAATCTGGTGACGCCCTTGGCCGATGCTACACCTAACCAGGATTCAACTCCCCAGTCGTAAACCCCTTTTTGCGAATTCCATCAGAATAGTCTTGTGGAACCATGACCGGGATTGAAAGCCTATTGACCGGATTACAGCATTTGCCAATACAACCGTTCCTGAAACAACAATTCTTCCTACCATTGAACCTCCAAAACCAAAATCCGTGATAGAATTACGGTTAATTGGATGGCAAAGGCCCCCTAATGATTCAACCCACCAAACCCGATCCGGAAACAATCCTTTTTCACGATTTCGATGAACAGATCGAGCAATGGATCGCCCTGAAAACCACCCCCCGTTGGGAAAAAAAGATCGCCATGGATCTGGCCCAAATCCAGGTTCCCGTTTTTTTGCCCACCATCAAGCAACGAACCAAATACCTAACGAAAACGAGCGAAGCCAACATCCCGCTTTTTTCGTGTTACCTGTTCGCCTCGACGGAACATTTTCTCGATAACAAATTTGTTTCCCCCTTCACCAGGGCCAAAATTAACAAGGTCCTAAGGCCTGACAATCCCCAAAAATTAAAGACCGAACTTCTGGATTTGCGCAATGTGCTTTGCAAACATGAACTCGTCCAGGAAAAAGTTTTTGGCAAGCCAGGCGACCATGTCCGCATTGCAAGAGGACCTTTGGTGGGTACCGAAGGAACGATTCTCCGGTTAAAACCCAATCAAAAAATTCTGGTCCTGGAGGTGGGGATGCTTGGCCGGAAACTCATCATTGAAATCGGGGAAGAACACCTCGCCAGGGTGTATTGATTTCAACCCTTTTACCATCCTCTAAACGCTTTAATCTCCATCCTGGTCACTGCCTTCGTTTTTGGATTTCCCCAAATAGGTTGCCTTAAGCTTGTCCATCAGGCCAGGTAAACGATCCATAAGCCTTTTTTTCTCCCGAGGTTTTCGGTTGGCCAGGGAATAAGCCGTTATCAGCGGCAAGGCCACCGTGCTATCGAGGTAGCAAGTCACGGTGTCGGGAAGCTTTTCGGGATCGACCTTTCCCCAGGTCATGGCTTCCTGGGGAGTGGCACCGCTAAGTCCACCCGTATCCGGCCTAGCATCGGTAACCTGAAGGAAATAATCATGGCCACTTTCCTCCAAACCCAAAACCTCCTGAATCTGCGGTTCGGTTTGAAGCATGAAATTTTTTGGAGAACCTCCACCCAAAATAAACACCCCGCTACTTCCCTTTTGCTTGGCTTCCCAAACGATGCTGGCCGATTGGTTGACATCCAAAAGCGGGTCAATGGCAAGCTTTGATCCCTCCAGTTGTAAAGCGGCAAGGTTCATCCCTATCGAACTATCCCCCGGAGAACTTGTAAAAACGGGGACCCCGGCGCGATAACAGGCCGCCAACAGACTCGATCCCTTTCGGCTAATCTCCTCCTCCCTTGCGGCAATGTATTTCCCCGCCAAATGATGAAATTCAGCGCTACTCATGATCTTTTGAAACTCGGCTGTCCGGCAAAGTTTCCGGAAAAAACGATCGGTTCCCAAAAGGTTTTCATAATCGAAAACAATATCGTAAATGCGGATGATCTGATTATCCCTAAGAGCCAAATCATTCAAGCCGGGCCGACTCTGGTAAAGGTCCATTCCCAAGGCAAAATGGGTGTCATGGTAGAGGTTGGCCCCCGTGGAGGTAATCCAGTCGATAAAACCCGCCTCAACCAGGGGAACCAGGCAAGACATTCCCAAACCTGCCGGGGTTAAAGCTCCGGACAAAGCCAAACCCACCGTGGCATTCTCGGCAAGCATTTTCCCCGAAAAAAGTCTGCAGGCCTCACGGAGACGCCCACCGTTGTAAGACAAAAACACTTCATCAAGCAGTTGGGAAACCCCCATTTGGGAAGTTACCGCGGGAGGCTGAATCCGTTTTTGACTTATCGTTTTGAGTAAATCGGTGGAGGCGGCCTTGGCAGCTGCAGCTTTGGGACAATGGGGGTTACTCATATTTCCTGAATCCTGACCAAATGGGTTTTCAAACGGAAATTCTACGAGGCGAAAAGGGAAATACCTTTAGCGAGTGCGTGTTCTTTTGTACACTAAATCGAAAAAGGCTCTTACCATGAATCAATACGATCTGCAGGCCCGGTGCGACCGACTTCGGGATCTTTCCAAGGGATTGGCTCGGGAAATCACCCTTTGGGCGGGACCCGATGCCCTTCTTCATTTTGATGAACGCCAAAATTACCTGGATGCGATCCGCCAGGCCCTTCGGGGAACAGAAGGTGCCCAAATCATTCTCTACCGGGCCATGCGGGGCCGGTCCAACGGGTATCCAGTCCCTCCCGATCCTTTTCCCGGCTAGGGTTTAACCCTCCTTGAAATCCAGGGCGAAGGCCTTGGCAGAAAGTTTTTCACCTGTCGCCTTCCGGATCAGTTCCTCCCAACCGTACATTCGGCCATGGGCGAACACCCGGGTCCGCATGAAATCTCCCACCGCAATATTTCCAACATAATCGACCTCATTAGGAGGTTTTCCAGGGTATATCTCCCGACAAATGGAATGGTGCACTTGCGAAGCAAAAAGTTCCCCCATCATGTAGTTGTGGTAATATACCGGAGCGGTAACGATGTGGATCTTGCTGGCATAGTCTGGCTCGGACCGGTTTTCGGGCCGACCAAGACCCTGGTATTTTTCGACCAAATCCCACCAAAAACGGTTGAGGTCCTGACCCGGGTTTTCATACATTCCCTTCTCGAATCGCAACATCACCTGACACCACCGGGAGAAAATCAGCAGACGCCAACGCAGCGACTTGGAGGCAGATTTCCCAAATGCTTTGGGATCCTCAAGGGGAATGCCCATTCTTTCCAGGAAGGAGGATCGCTTGGCAAGTCGTTCGAACATCATGGCGGTTCCCTCGGTGGTCAGGATGTGAGCCTCTGCCCGAAGGACAAAGGGCAATTCGGCGGGAATGTTCAGGCTTGAGTAAACCGCATGTCCCAACTCATGAAGCATGGTACTGGCCCAGTAATCCCCGGGAGTGATATTGGCCAAGACCCTGACATCGCCATCGCGATTGATGTCTGTGCAAAAAGCATGGGGGCTTTTCCCTTTCTTTTCGTACAGGTCACTTTTCTCAAGAACCCGCTCAATGGGTAGCCCAATCCCACGGTAGAAGTCCCGACAAATTTTAAGAAGATCGGCCTTTTGCCATGGTGTGTCCAAATCCGCCGGCAATACCGCCGGGCTTTCCTGGAAAAACGGGTCGTGATAGTGCCAAGGCATCAACTCCCTGGTCGGGATGGAGCAGTTCCTGGCAAGGGCCAGATCCATCTCTGCTTTGGCCGCAAAAAAGGGTTTTGAGGTAAGGGTATCCAGTTCGTCAAACAATTGAATCAGTTCCGATCCCTTTTGTTCATTAAGATGAAGCATCATGGCGTGGAAGTTGTCAAAGCCGAGAGACCTGGCCGCCTGATTTCTTGACGCCACAAGTTTTTTGAGGTCCGGTTCAAGAATTTTTCCAACCGCCTTGGCTCCTTCCCAAGCCACCTTGCGACGATTCGAATCTTTTGAATTTTTCAACACGCCACGGACTTCATTGTCCGTCATCACCGTCCCTTGAACTACAGGCCGAAATTCATTGAAGGCTTTTTCCACCCGGTTGGAAAGGGCTACCATCCCCTTGAGAAGGGCTGGATCCACCTGTTTTTCGAGGTAGGAAAGGTTCAAAAGCTCAATGCCTCGGCGGGTTGCCGGGTCATCAATTGCCTTAAGATCCTTTGCAAGGATCCGAATGGGCTCATACCGATCCTTTCGGGAAAGCTCCGCATCCAGGCGGTTTTGGGTTTCTTCCTTTTTCTTGAAATCCTCCTCGCGCCCGGTGGTGTTTGCATCCCACCAGGCAAGATTTCCCGCGATTTCCAAAGGTCTGACCCGGGAAACATGCTCCCTGATTTGCTCTTTTGCCTGTTGGGTCAGGGTCTCATCAGCCTTTGATTTGGTTTCCACAGTCATGGCCACGGCAAGAGCCGCCCCCCTCTTCACAAATTTGCGACGATTCATTTTTTTCTCCCTTTTGCCTTGGGTCATTGTCTTCAAACACAGATTACGGACAATGGCAAGAATCCCATTTTCCCAAGGATTCCTCCCATGCTCGGATTTTTGCTGGTCGGCCTGGTTGCTATTATCCCAAACGCAACGCTTAAAATCGAATTTGTCGATACCGAGGGGGGTGGCGCCACCTTGATCATCACTCCTGCGGGGGAATCCATCCTGATCGATTGTGGCAACCCGGGAAATCGTGATGCCGAACGGATTGCCAAAGCGGCCAAAAAGCTTGGGCTTGAACGCATCGATCATTTGGTGGTCACCCATTGGCACTTGGACCATTATGGCGGGGCAGGCTCGTTGACCCGGAAAATTCCTGTAGGTCGGTTCTGGGATAGGGGGATTCCTGATTCGCTCCCCGAGGACCTCACCAATTTCCCAGTCCTGATTGCCGCCTACAAAGAAGTTTCCCGGGGAAAAAGGACCACCCTTAAGGCCGGAGACTTCCTTCCTCTCCAACAAAAGCAGGGGAGCCCATCCGTAAAACTCGGATGCGTGTGTGCTTCGGGGGTTGTTCGGCTGGATGCCAAAGCCCCCGAGGGTGCCTTGAACGCCCCTGGCCAGCGGGAACCGGACCCGTCCGATAATGCCTTGAGCCTTGGATTCGTTTTGGAATACGGCGATTTTCGTTTTCTGGACCTGGGCGACCTCACCTGGAACAAAGAATCCCTGTTGGTTTATCCAAAAGACCTATTGGGCCGAATCGATGTTTATCAATCCACCCATCATGGTTTGGAAATCAGCAACCACCCCGACCTCATGAAGCAAGTCCGGCCAACCATAGCCGTTTTTAACAATGGTCCACGAAAAGGGGCCCACCCCCGGGTGATCCGCGACCTCAGGCGTCTGGAACATTTTGAAGGTATTTTCCAGTTGCACAAAAATCTGACCGCCCCCGATTCCGACAATGCCCCATCCACCCATGTAGCCAATCCCTCGGAATCTTGTGAAGCTTTGGGAATCAACATCGAGGTGGATGGAGAAGCAAAACAGTATATCGTCAAGGTGGGAAATCAGGCCAAAGAACACCGGTTTGCAGTGAAACCGAAATAGTCCCGTTCTATGGGAAAGCAATAACCTCCCTTATTACCTTCACCCCAGCCGATTTTAGCTAATCCTCGAGAAAAACCCGAATTTGGCTGATTTAAGCAAGGCCAGCACTTTTCAGGGACGGAAAAAGGTCCTGCGGAGTAGAAACCCTTCGAAAGGTTTTTTCCTGGACCAAGCGTTTATCCCGGCAAACAGGTACAAATTTCCTATCCAATGATTTAAAATAGGTAATTCCAATAAAGCCTGTCCACCCCATTTATTCTCGATGAAATGGGAAGTTTGCTCCTTTCCAAACCCGTTCGGAATTTGAGATTCAGGTTATCCAATTCCTGGTTTTAAGGCAAAGTACCCTTGACAGGTTATGGGATTGGTTTACCATGAGAAATGGCCCTATTGTCCATAGGAGAATCGCCATGTTTCGCCGAATGTTTCCTGGAGTCTCTTTTCTTGCGGTCTGTTTGGGTAGCATAGTGGTTCAATTGCCTACCCAAACAGGAACCAGTTCCTTTTTGGGCGTATTCGGATCGGAAATGACCGCATCAATGGAACCGGTTTGCAATGGCCACGCCCCCAAAATTAGGAATTGTAGAGATTTGAATCCAAGGTGCTCAAACACTCCCTACATAGTGGGTCCTCAATCGGTGGATGTGGGCGGAGTCAACAATAAGCGATATGATCCAACAGGAAATACTGTGGAATGTACAACATCTCCCGCCAACAAGGGAATATGTCCCAGCCAACCAACATGGTCTGAAACCAAGGCAAAATGTACAGAGGTAATGATTCCTTGGAAATGATTCCCTATTGATCCGCTTAAGAATGTAAGGGAGATCCAAGGATTCCCTTTCGGAGATTTTTGAAAAGGCGCCTTGACCGGTAATTGGATGGGTTTACCATGGGAAATATTCCTTTTGTCCCAAGGAGAATCGCCCTGTTTTGTCGAAGGCTTCCTGGAATGTCATGCCTTACGGTCTGTTTGTGGAGCATCGTGGTTCCCTTGGCACCCCAATTGGAAACCAGCTCCTTTTTTGGCGTATTCGGGGCGAAGACAAGTTCCCTTGCAGACCCGGTTTGCAATGCCATTGCCTCGAAATGGTCCACTTGCAAGACACTTGGCCTTAAGTGCAAGAGGTTTCCCTACCTGGCTGGTCCTCAATCCGCAGCAACAGGAGGGATAAACGAATTGCGTTTTGATCCCACCGGAACGACCATACCTTGCACTTTATTCGAACCCCTTTTACCACTCTGTCCAGACCAACCAACATGGTCCCAAACAGCGGGAAAATGTACAGAAAAAATGGTTCCTTGATTCACTTGGGGGCAATCATGTCTCTTTTTCCCATGTTGGCTTTCCTAGCCTTGTCCCAGCCGGATGCGGAAGAGGTTTCCCGGAAACTCTTGCTCCATTTTCAATCCTTGGAAGACCTCCATATCAAGGGGGAATTCCAAACCACTAATTCCGCCGCCGGGCCAATTGAATATAGTTCAAAAATCGTATTTGATTTCTACAAACATGGTGGAAAATTAAAATACTTTGAAAAATTGGCGGAATATCAAACTATCTACGAAAAGGAAACCATAGAAAACGCCAATGAATTTGAATACTTTAAAAATGAAGCAGGTTTTTTCAATATAAACAACGATCCAAAAACAGGGAGATTCCAAAATGGTGATGGACTATTATTTGATGGAAAAAGCGACATCATCGGATTAAAATCTGTTTACATTAACAAGCCTTTGGCCCCATTAACCGGAAACTTTGCGTTTACGGTTGTAAATATGTTCCAAAACCCCTGCTATTCCTTCGAGGAACTCCTTCAGATCAGTAAAGCGGAACTTAAAAAGGAAACCCTTAACCCAAGTTACGCAGTTGGGACCATGAAAACCGTGTTTTTCCAGGGAAAAAGTTAAATCAGCCTGCAAAAGTCGGGACTACAAATCCTCTTTACAGGTTCTGTTTCAAGGCGTTTGATCCTGATTGGCGAGAGACTGAGGAATGGGATAGATCGGGCTTTCAGCCCTTTGTGAATTTGGGAATGGGTACCTGGGGCGTTGCCCCAGGCTGGTATGGTGCCACGCCGTTGGCGTTAAAAACATACGCCGGTGAAAATAGGAAGGTGGCATGCCAATCCATGTCTG
>SYLG01000026.1 GCA_005808665.1 Planctomycetia bacterium
ACATCTTCTTCAGATACCCGGAAAATTGGTCGATTCGCCGCTTTAGTATCTCACTGTATTCAACCATCACTATTTCCCCCTTCTTTTCTTCCGTCCCGATTACAGGGTGGATCCTGAAGGACCGGGCAAATTCATCCTGTTGGAGTCCCAATCATTCAACCCCTCTGTGCCAACATGCAGTGAAACCAAAATCTGGTTTGGCCTAGTTTAATCAAAAAGGCAGGAGGGTGCATTTCCTTCCAATCGCCGGGTTGTTAATAGTCCCCTTGGCCGAAAGGATGGACAAAACCTCTTTTTTTTCGATTTTTACCCTGTTTGGAGTGGATTATCATCTGGACAGGCACCTAGGACATTGCCTAGATTGACAGTCACCGGATTTCCGTTGGGGCATGTTCATGCCCAAGCAGGAACTTCTTCCTTCCCTCACACTCTCGTCGAAGGGTCCACCAATATGTCCTCTCCTTCCCAACCCGGAGATGCCGTTGCTCCCAATGCAATGCGGCTCCTCTGGGCAGGTTTTTTCGCCATCCTTGCCGCCGGTATCGGCTTCGGTATTCGGGGCGGTATCCTTGACAATTGGGGAACCCAATATGGTTTCACCAATGAGGAACTAGGCAAAATTGGTGGAGCGGGCATGACCGGGTTTTGCTTCGGCATCATCTTCGGTGGCCTTATCGTGGACAAAATTGGTTACGGCAAGCTGGTGGTTGCCGCATTCCTTCTCCATGTCAGCTCGGCAGTGATCACCTTTTTTGCAGGGGACAAGATGCCCAAAAATGAGGTATTCAACTACCTGTTCATTGGCACTTTCCTCTTTGCGATTGCGAACGGAACCCTGGAGGCCGTGGCCAATCCCCTTGTCGCCACCCTCTTCCCCAAAAACCGGACCCACTACCTGAATATCCTCCATGCTTCGTGGCCGGCCGGCCTTATCATTGGTGGGGCCATGGGATGGATTCTGGACGACCAATACAAGGTGGACTGGAAGATTCAGCTCGGTCTTTTCCTCATTCCCACCGTGCTGTATGGCATCATGTTCCTTGGACAAAAGTTCCCCCGGTCCGAGGCCGCCACAAAGGGCCTTGAGCTTGGTGAGATGTTCAAAGATGTAGGCATTATGGGGGCGGCGATCATCGGCTTCTTCCTTTGGTTTTATGTCGAGTCCGACCTGGGTCGCCTTCTCTTTTCCTTGACGGGAATCGAGTTCTTCACCGGCGACACCTGGAAATACATCGCCATGGCGGTGGGTTTGGGTGCCTGGATTGCCTTCAGCGGACTGAGCAAATTTTCCATGGGTGCTGTCCTTCTTACCGTCCTTTTCCTCATCCACGCCATGGTGGGTGCGGTGGAACTGGGTACGGATAACTGGATTCAGAACATCACAGGAAACATCCTGACCAGCGAACAAGGGAAGATTCTGTTCGTAATCACCTCGGCTACCATGTTTGCCCTTCGGTTTTGTGCCCACTTTATCGAAACCACCTTGGGGCTAACCCCGGTTGCCCTATTGCTGGTTTGTGCCATCCTCGCTTGCGTTGGGCTCAACCTGGTAAGCGGCATCACCAGTTTCTCCGGTGCCCTTCTTGCTCTTTCCGTTTATGCGGTGGGCAAAACCTTTTTCTGGCCGACCATGCTTGCTGTGGCCTCGGATCGCTTTCCGCGAACCGGTGCGGTTGCAATGTCCATCATGGGCGGTATCGGAATGATGTCTGCGGGCCTCTTGGGTGGTCCCGGCTTGGGTTATGCCAAGGATCGTTTTGCGGCCGAGGCTCTTCAGAAGAGCCCCGAGGTCTACAAGGAGTACCAATCCAGCGTCGATTCGGGTTTCCTTTTCCTTGACAAGATCAAGGGAATCGATGCCAAAAAACTGGGTTCAATCAATGAAACAAAGGAGGATTTGAGGACTCCTGCCGAGAAAACGGTTCATGCAGCCTCCATCACGGGGGATCGCGAGACCCTCAAGGCCGATTCTTTTATTCCCGCCGGGATGGCCCTTTTCTATCTTGGACTGCTGGTCTACTTCATGGCGATTGGCGGCTATAAGCCGGTCAGCATCGACGGGCCCGCCAAAACCTGACCCGGGTTTTGTTCCCCGAAAACGGCAAACGGCCTCCCTTTGGGGGGCCGTTTGCCGTTGGGATTGGCCAAATCCCCTTTTCTGGAGATGGCCCGGTTTTTTCGACTTTTTCCCATGTAAAGGAGGTGAAGTGATTCGATTCTTTGGCCTGGTTGGGAACCTGTAGGCCAAGGCTTGGATCAGGCCCGGGAAATGAGGAGTTGTAGTCCCGTCGTTTGCAGGCAGATGCAACTTTTTACGAGGAAAACCTTGGTTTTCACGGTCCAAACTGCGGAACTTGGGCTAGAACCAAACGCCAAAGGGCGAAGGGGGATTTTGCGAATCGATCCATCCAAGAAAAAACATATCATGTGTACGCTCTGCCCAAAAGATGATTTGGATTGGGAATTGTTTTTTCATTTTTCCCATTGACAATGGTTCAGATAACGGTTAATTTTTAATTAATAGCGTCGATTGTTATCACACCTTTGGAGTTTTGCTATGAGCTTTCGCCCAGCGTTTGGAATTCTTTTTTTCCTGGTCTGTTCAGTGGGAATGGCGGGAGAAACCAAGATTATAAAAAAAACAAAAACGAACCTTCCCATGAACAATATTCAAGTGGATGTGGAAGGTACAAACGAATTGGTTAATGCAGAGATTTTTGCCACTTGGACCCCTATTTTTGTTCGACCGGATGGAACGACAGCACTTGCATCCATAGTTGCTTTTCAGGCACCGGTTGCAAATACCGGACCAAAAACCTTTAAAATACGCATTATGATCCAAAATGGAGGATCTAACCTGGGGACTTGGAAGACAAAATCTGCCTTGAACTGGATGAATCCAATTACATACCACTTAACTACGAAGGAGTTTTCGATACCTTGATGGATTGTTGTTATTGTAGTAATGACAATGGTGGAAATAATATGATTTATGCATCAAATTTACGAAAAGGGTTTACCCTTCTTGAAATTCTGGTTGTTATTGCGATCATTGCGGTTTTAATGGGCTTGTTGCTACCGGCGGTTCAAAAAGTCCGGCAGGCTGCCAATCGCCTTGCCAGTATGAACAATTTGAAGCAAATAGGGCTTGCGGGGCAAAATTTTGCCGCCATGAATCAGGGTTGTTTGCCGAATGTGGGTGGTTTCTCACCAAGCACCAAATCGTCGCAAATTTCCCTTTATGCGACTCTTTTGCCGTATATCGACCAGGTTGCGGTGGAAGCGAACATCAAAGAAGGATTGGCAGGCGGGAATTGGAAAAGTGATTTTGTCATTCGGACCTTTCAAAGCCCTGAGGATCCAACGGCCCAATCGGGACAGGCGACCAGTAGTTATGCCTGCAATGCCAATATGTTTCGGGATCGACCCTACTTGAATCGTGTCACGGATGGATTGTCACGGACAATTTTTTTCGCCGAACATTATGGTTACAACTGTGGGGGGAGTGTCTACTATTGGGGGGCAGATGGGAACTCCATCTTTCCAACCCCGGCTCCGGATGGGGTGAATTGTATTCGGGCACCCACCTTTGCGGATCAGGTGTTGGGAGATGTTTATCCGGTTTCTTCCCATTCTCCCCCCATTTCCCGTCCATCTTTTGCGGGATTAACCTTTCAGGCAAATCCCCGTCCAAAGGATTGTGACCCCCGCCTGGCTCAAAGTGGTAATTCCACCGGAATGCTGGTTGGTTTGGGGGATGGTGCCGTTAGGGTTCTCTCGGCTGGGGTGGCGGTGAATGTATATTGGGCAATGATCACCCCCAAAGGGGGTGAGGTCGATTTTTTCGACTGATTGCTTGAATCAAATTTATTATGGGGGCCTGAGATAATTTGGCCTGTATAGCCCAAGTCACTCGGTTGGATTGTTTTTCACGATTTTTGGGCTGGTTGGGAATCCAAAGCGTGGCCTTTCCAAGGAAATTGGGAGTATGTCGAGTTCAAAACGGATCGTAGTCCCGACCTGGTTACTTGATATTGCTCGCACCTTGTGCGATCTTAATAATGTGGGATGAAATTGTTCGGAGGTACCTTGGCAGGTTTCAAACCATCCCTGCCGTTTTAAACGAATGAAAGCCCTTGGGAAACAGGTCCAACCGACTTGAATCAGAACCGGAAAAGCGGATGGGTAGTCCCATCGTTTGCAGGCGAATTTGAATATTCCCCGGGAATAACCAGGTTTTCATGGTCCCACCTGCGTAACTTGGGTGAAATCTATCCCAAATCGGTCACTGGGATCACTTCAGGTTGGCACAGGGAGGGAGACACCATGCAAGGCAAGAAAGTGCGAAAATGAAAAACAGGTAATTTTTCCTTTTTCGCTTGGAAAAGCAATTGTGGGCAGTAGCATGGAGCTATCGGATTATAGATGGACGATCCATTCGATCAGGCGTTATGATACCTACGCGAATTGTTACTGTAAAAAATGTTACAGTTCCATAGCTTTTTCTAGCGCCTTTTAAAGGAGTTGCCATGAACCGTGTGCGATCCGGTTTAACTCTGATCGAAATTCTTATTGTGATCGCTATTATAGCAATCATAATTTCATTGGTAGCTCCTGCCGTACTTTATGCAAGAAACTTAAGCATCCAGTTGAAAAGCAAGAATAATTTATTCTCTCTTTGTTTGGCTTCCCAGCAACGGGCGGATATGCATCGTGGTCAGCTCCCTACCTGCCTTCATGATCCCTCGGACAGGGATACCTTGGCCACCGTCCACTATAGCCTGCTTTTGTACCTGGATGGTGGAAAGGTTTATTCTGAACATCTTTTTGACGATAATTTCTATCCGTCGGGATACAGCTTCCCAATGTTTGTCAGTCCCGCTGATTTTACGCTTTCAGAAATTGGGCACTCGCGAGTGTGCAGCTATCCTGCAAATGCCCAAGTCTTTGGCAGGAAAGCCAATCTAAATAGTTCTTTTTCAGACGGCCCATCAAGAACTGTTTTATTTTCTGAACACTATGCAAACTGTAACAATAGGATTTTTCATTATGAATCAAATCAGTACCTTCATGAAGCGAGGTCGCATCGGCGGGCGACATTCGCCGATGCCGGTATTCCTGGGTTTCCTACCTACGGAGATGTTTTTCCAGCGCCTTTTTCGTTCCCCCAAGGAACAGTGCCCAGTGTTCCCGGGAAGACCTTTCAAGTCCGTCCATCCCTCGCTGATTGCGATCCAACCATTCCTCAAACGCCCCATTCTGCTCTGCTTTGCGGTTTCGCCGATGGAAGCGTGCGCACGGTTGGCCAAGGGGTTTCGGAAAATGTGTTTTGGTCTGCGATTACAATGAACGGGGGCGAAACCGTTTCGCTTGACTAAGGCTCGCACAGGGAGGCGTTCCACCCTTGGTTTCAGAAAGCAAGTTTCAGAAAGCAGGTTTCAAATATAGGCACAGCCAGGTAAAAACGGAATGAAGCTAACCCAAGTTACGCAGTGGGAGTCCTTTTTTACGATTTTTTGGCCAATTTTGAGACCAGGATTGTGGTTTTTCCTTGGAATTTGGAGTATGGCGAGTTCAAAACGGCCCCTAGTCCCGACCAAAGGACATGAAATTAGCCGCTCCAGGTGCGTTTTTAACAATGGGGTTCGAAATGGATCGCAGATTCTCTGAACGGGTTTAAACCATTTGCCTTGGTTTGAGGGGTTGAGTTTCGGTGGGGAACAAGAGGCCCAGGTTTCCATCTCTCGCCAACCTTTGGTTCGTGGTCCAATGCCCAATGGATCGGGCTTTCAGCCCTCCAATATTTGGGGGGGTCCGAAACCTGGGCCGTTGGCCCAGGCTGGTATAGATTGGGCCTTTGGCCCGCAGAACCAAAACGGCAAGGGTAGGATTCGACCGGATCGTATTTGTCAGGAAACAGACATGGATTGGCATGCCACCTTCAATTCTCACCGGCCCATGTTTTCAACGCCAAGGGTGTGGCACCCTACCAGCCTGGGGCAACGCCCCAGGTACCCATTTCCAAATTCCCAAAGGGCTTTTCGCCCGAGCTATCAAATTCCTCAGTCTCCCCCCAATCAGGATCAAACGCCTTGAAACAGAACCTGTAAGGAGGATTTGTAGTCCCGACCTTTTAAGGCTGATTTAACTTTTTCCCGGGAAACCTGAGTTTTCATAGTCCGAAATGCGTAAATTGGTTTTTGTTTCAACTCTTACTTTTGCAATACCAAAACCAAAAGGAGTGGCCAACCGAGGTATTTAGCGGCTCTTGGGTGCTCCCTTGCCAAGGCCTCATCCACCCCAAATTCTGCGATCTCCTTAAGAGAAAATCCTGCCCGAATGGGTGCCATGGCAAACTCCCCAAAGGGATGGGAAATGCTTCCCGGCATGACAAGATCGCCGGTTTCCGGATCGGAAAACCGGGCTTGGGTTCCCCGCAAAAACATGGCTGGGTGCATCGCCGTGAACACCGCCCGGCCTCCCGGTTCAAGCACCCGAAAAACTTCGGCAAACAGAGGTTCCAATTTGGGAATATGCTCGAGAACCAGTCCGGATACCACCAAGTCAAATTGGTCCTTCCCAAAGGGCAGGGGTGTACAAAGGTCGTGAAGCACAAAGGGAAAGGCCCCGGCACCCGGCTTTTTCCTTGCCTGGGCCAGCATCCCAAGGGAGAAATCCACCGCCGTAACCTTGGCACCATTCCGATTCAATCTCAGGGAATGGCGGCCGGTTCCACAGCCCAAATCAAGTACCGCCAAACCAGAGACCTCGCCGATCCTTGGCCAGATGACACGCTCATCCAGGGCCACCAACGGGTTGGATTCGGTGTCGTATATCTTTGACCAGAGGTCATATCCTGTTTGAACACGGGTCAAATCGGTTTGCAATGGTGCTCTCCCCAAAGGCCTGAAAGGGCCTTTCAGGATCCAGGTATTTTCCCTGTTTTTATGGAAAAACCAATGACCCGGTAGGTTGCCCTGCTCCAGGAGGGAAACCCCTTCCCAAAGCAGGGTCCAAACCGCCAAGCTTATCGACTGGACCCTATTATCCAAAGCGCCAATCGAATGAGGAGCAGCCAGGTGGCCGGGCCCACCTGGATCGATTGGTCCACCATGCCTTCAAGGACCGTTTCCGCTTCCCGGGGATCAAAACCGGAAGGGGAGATTTCGGCTGTTCCCTCCCCCGAAGCGAAAATGGGCAGCTCCTGGGGAGCGAGCTGGCAAAGGGCATAACCCAACACGATCCATGCCGCATGAAGCATTCCGGACAAGGGAATCGGTTTGCCACGGACTTTGTCCCACAACAGGGCCACTGCCTCGACAGGCAGGTCTTTCGGATACTCCTGATTCATCATCCACCTCCATTGTTAAATCCACCAGGAAACCACACCCCGGTCGGGGAAACCTTCCACCGCCGAGAACGCCCACGAATCCCCCTCGGCGAGCATCTCGTCCAAGGTCTTGGCGTCCGCATAAAAACCTTCAGGGCCCGGATTTCCGGCCCCCACCGGCCCGGTATGGAAAGCAGGTCCCCAGGAATTGTCCAACCGGCCCCCTTCCCGGTGGCCTGTTTGATAGCCACAAAGGCAAAGGCAGTGACCCCAGGTTCCACGCCGTTCGCAAAAACCGTCGGCATCCCGTCCTTTCACGAAGCCGACCCGACTGCATACCGCAATCGCATGGCCTGAGGCCAACGACCGCTTGGCATCTTCCCAGCATTTCACGCGGGTGATTCCGCAAACGGGGTGTTGGCCCATCTTTTCCAATAACCCCTTGGGCACTCCGAATTGGCCCCATTGACGACAACGGACCTCGTCATAAACAGTCAAGTCAATCCCCTGGCAGGTGCTCCTTTGGAGGACACCCAGGGTGCGAACCGCCTCCGCTGCCCAGGCCCCGGTGGATCCATCCGCCCGGCCCAACCGGTTTTGGCCAATCCCGATCCGGCTGGCCCCATAGATCGCCTCCTCGACCAGGGAGACAGGTCGGTCGGGATCGCCCCGGGAAATCTCGGCCAGGGTGGTGTACTGAATGGCACGAGCTGTCCCAAAAGCAACACAGGCCCCCACTTTCCCCTGATTCGCCCCGGGCAGGAGCCTGCCTGTGTGGGTTTTTGCCAATTCCCAAAGGAAGACCTGTTCGGGCAAGGAGGCGGTCTGTTGGGCAATTGGGGTTTGGACAAATTCACCCATTGGTTGTTTTTGGGAGATCCGGTCTGCCTCCTCAGGGTCGTGGACCCAGCCAAATACGCAATCGGATGGGTCGTCCAAAAAAGTACTCATTTGGGGTCCTCCCTGGCATAAGTTTCAAGGGCCCCTGCCACCCGACCGAACCACCGAGCTGCCTTGGCTCCAAGCGGGCCCTCGAGGGTTTCGTCGGGGCGATCGGAAAGCTCGGATTTGGTCCAGGTGGACAACTTTTGACGCACTGGACCAAGGGCGTCGGGTTCGAGGACCTTGGCGGCGGTTCGGCCAAGGGCTGTGTGCAGTTCGCCAAGAGTGGCTACCGACCGGTCGCGGGCCAGGGTTTCCCCTTTGCGGTAAACGGAGGCTAACGACAGGAGGTTTTCGGACCGACCGGCCGGGTTGATTTGGGCAATCAGGGATCCCAGAGTTGAAAGCAGGTCTTCTTTGTCCCGAATATCAAGGACACAAAGGGAAGGCAGTCCTGGAACATCCCCCGCAGCTGTCCATGCTATCACCCGATACACGCCCGGTTTGGAAGCACAAAAAATGGCCGTCCGGCCCCCATCGACCACCACCAAATCCGCGGTGGAATCGCCCTCCGTTTGGAGGATCGACTGGATCGGGGTCTGGCTGTTTTGGGGTTCGCCTTTTGGGTCGGAACCTTCAAGGTACCAGCGAACCTGTTTACCGGTGGTTTTGGCTTGGATGAGAACCAACCTGCCGGCCCCGGCTTCCATTTTGGCGGGCAGGTCAACCACCCCAGCCAACGGTTCTCCCTTTTCCCAAAGCAATAACAGGCAGAGGATGGCGGACATCATTTCGGCTCCCGGATTGGATCTTTTGCCAGTCTCCGTCGGCCGGGCACCAAGGTGCAGGGGAAAAGGGTTGGAAATCCCGGCAAAAGTGCCCAGATTTCCTCTCACCCCGGGTCCCGGGGATGGTCGATGATTCAACCGGTGTGACAAGTGTCCGGATTTATCAGGATTTCTTGACCTCGCCCCCGGCAGAAGATATACTGTTGACAGACACAATCTCTGTGTTTGTGCGTGCTTTTGGCAACATTGGGGCCCCCCGCTTTGGCCCCTTGGTTCTCCGAAGTCGGGCTTCTGGGTGCTTTTGGTGGGATGCTTGTCTGTTAAAGACACTTCCTTCCGGGGCTTTCCGACCCGGCTTTTGAGCTAGAAAAACGGAGTCTTCCCATGCTTACCCTCCTTGGCAAACGAATGGGGAAATCGTGTGACGGGGTCAACCGTCGCAGCTTTTTGCAGGTGGGGTCTTTGGGATTGGGTGCCGGTGCCCTAAGCTTGACCGACATCAACCGGGTGGAAGCCGCCCGAGCCTCCATGGGGCTTTCCACAACCAGGCACAAATCAGTCATCAACATCTTTTTGGGTGGTGGTCCGCCCCACCAGGACATGTTTGACCTCAAACCCGAGGCTCCGACCGAGATTCGGGGTGAATTCAAACCCATTGCGACCAATGTCCCGGGCATCCAGATTGGCGAATGCTTTCCCCAGATTGCGGCCCGAATGGACAAATGTGCCATCATCCGCTCGATGGTTGGGGCCACAGGCGGCCACGATGCCATCCAGTGCCTTTCGGGCTGGAACCCCGGTTCGTTGAGTGTACTGGGAGGTCGTCCCAGCATGGGTTCGGTCGTCTCCAAACTTCAGGGCCCACTCGATCCCTCGGTTCCCCCTTTCGTGGGCCTCGCCGATAAAACCCAGCATGGCCCATGGTCCGATGCGGGTACTGCGGGTTTTCTTGGTTCCTCCTACAAACCTTTCAAACCGGACGGCCAAGGCTTGGCCAATCTGACCTTGCGTGGGGTCAATACCAAACAGATCGGCGACCGCCGCCAGTTGCTTGCCTCCATCGACAATATGAAACGCGACATCGACGCAGGAGGCCAAATCTCCGGGGCCGACCACCTCACCGAACGGGCACTAGGCGTCCTCACCTCCAGCAAACTTGTCGACGCCTTGGACCTGTCCAAGGAATCGGACAAGGTCCGGGCCAGGTACGGCACCGGCAAGCCCTACCAATTCCAATACGATGGCGCACCCACCGTAAACGAACATATCCTCATGGCCCGTCGGCTGATTGAAGCAGGCGTTCGGGTGGTGACCCTCAGTTATGGCCGTTGGGACAGCCATGGCAAAAACTTTGACCTTGTCAGGGACCATGGCACCAAACTCGATCAGGCCCTTGGTGCCCTTATCGACGACCTCGAAATCCGGGGCATTCTCCAGGATGTTGCGGTGGTGGTTTGGGGCGAATTTGGCCGAACACCCCGCATCAACAAGGAGGCTGGTCGCGACCATTGGCCCCAGGTCAGTTGTGCCCTCCTGTTTGGCGGCGGTATGCGCACCGGCCAAGTCATCGGTTCCACCAACCGCTTGGGCGAACACGCCAAGGACCGCCCGGTGGAATTTGGCGAAGTCATTGGCACCCTTTACCACACCATGGGGCTCGATCCCATGAACAACACCTTGATGGACCCCACCGGTCGGCCTCAACACCTGGTCGCCCAATCGGCCATGCGCGAGTTGGTCTAGGACCAAAGCGAAAGGGCATCCGAAACCATGGCGGGCAACTCCGCCATGGTTTTTTCGTGCCCTTTATTTTGATAAAACATCTGGCAAGGCCTTACCCAATATGCAATAGTCCGGAACCCGCCGGAAAAGGAACTCCATGCATACTTTTCGTTGTTTCCTGTTGATGGCCCTTGGTGGCCTGTGGGTAGGCCCGAATTTTGCCCAGGAAATAAATGCTGCAAAAGAAGCGTACCAAACCGATGCCGATATTGGCTACCGGACCGGTGCCAATCAGGATGACTACATGCGTTCCCGATGTCGTCTGGATGTCTACTATCCAACCCACCTGAAGGGATTTCCCACCGTGGTTTGGTTTCACGGGGGTGCATTGAAAAATGGCAATCGCTTTGTCCCTTTGGAACTCAAAGGGAAAGGGATTGCGGTTGTGGCGGTAAACTACCGCCTCAGTCCAAAGGCCAAGGCTCCGGCCTATATCGAGGATGCGGCGGCGGCAGTCGCATGGACTTTCCAGAATATCGCCAAATATGGTGGTTCCCCCAAAAAGGTCTTTGTCAGCGGGCATTCGGCGGGGGGTTACCTTACTGCCATGGTCGGCCTCGACAAAAAATATCTGGCTGTGCATGGCGTGAATGCCAACGACATTGCCGGCCTTATTCCTCTCAGTGGCCAGGCCGTCACCCACTACACGATCCGGGGGGAACGAAACATTCCCGAAACCCAGGCAACCATTGATGACCTTGCCCCGATTTTTCATGTTCGCAAGGACGCCCCACCCATGTTGCTTGTCACCGGGGATCGCAATACAGAATTACTGGGTCGGTATGAAGAAAACGCCTACCTCTGGCGCATGATGAAGCTGGTGGATCACAAGACCACCGAACTCTTCGAGTTGCAAGGATACAATCATGGCGAAATGGCGGCTCCCGGCCATCCGTTAATGCTTCGCTTCATCAAAAAAATCAGCCAATAAAAAACGATTTCACAAACCCGGAACCATCCGGGCCTGGCCGGAACCCTCCGGGCCGGAAGCGTTAGCGACGGTTTTCCTACCCGCTTTTGTTTCCGGTTCGGTAATCAAACACGGCCATTGGGGCACCCTGGCCATGGACCACATACTCCAGCTTTTCCACAACCGATTCCTTGGTCCAAAGGTATTTGGTACTACCATGCTGGGTCCAGCGATCACGGGCGGCATCCTCACCAAACGCTTCGCGAAGTCGTCGGCTTGCCCAGGCTTTGAAATCCGCCATGACCTTTTCCGGTTTCTCGGCAGTCCTGACAACGATATGAAGGTGATTGCTCCGCACATGGGCAGCCAACATCTGCCATTTGCGGTGGGCAGCCACCTCGAGGAGCGTCTTCAACACGATTGCCCGGCGCCCATCGTCCAGCCGATATTCCGGTTGCCGCATTTTGGCGCGCTGGGCCGACTCTTTTTCGGGATCGGGTTGGGGAATCGGCGAACCGTACTGGTTATTCCGCCTATCCACCCATCCCGGATTGCGTCCCGGCAACCATGTCCCATAGGTAGTGAAGGTGATGAAGTAGGCCAGGGGTGCTTGGGCCATGTCAATGTCTCCAAACCGACGGTTGAACCTGATTGCCAGATTCTTGCGAACCTCACCCACCGTGGGCTCACCAAACGGGAATGCCATTTCCCATTCTACCCGAACAAACCCTCGCTTACGCTTCAGGCTCTGATTTCAAGCGGTTCCGTTTCAGAGCCGGAAGCGTAAGCGAGGGATCTTCCGCTTTCGGAAGCGTAAGCGAGGGATCTTCCGCTTTCGGAAGGGTAAGCGAGGGATCTTCCGCTTTCGGAAGCGTAAGCGAGGGATCTTCCGCTTTCGGAAGCGGTATTCACGGTCACCTTCTTGGTTCACCCATTTTTGTTTAAACTATCTATCCCAAACCAATCTTTGGAGGACCTATGTCCCTGACCCACCGTATCCCTAGGCCACTTCTGGCTGGGTTGTTTCTCCTTGCTGGGCCATTCCTGGCAATGACCAACATGGGCCTCCAGGGCCAGGAGCCCGGCAAGCGCATTCCGTGGACGACCTCCCGGGTAAAGGGATCTCCCGAGCCTCCCCATCCGTACCGGGTCGAAAGGGCGTTTCCCAGGTTGACCTTCCGGAACCCTGTTTTTTTGACGATGGCACCCGTTCCGTTTGGCCCGGGTGGCGAACGGTTTTTTGTGGGCGAACAAGGGGGAAGGATTGTTTCCTTTCCCAACGATCAATCGACAGACAAAGCAGATCCTTTTATGGATGTTTCCAGGGATTTGGCCTGGGACAAGACAACAATTGCCGGGCTCGACTCCCTTTATGGCCTGGCCTTTCATCCGCAATTTGCCAAAAACCGCTATTGCTACATTTGCTATGTGGTTCGTGGCAATAAACCCGGCCAGGTCCCCGAGGGAACCCGTGTCTCCCGCTTCCGGGTTACCGATTCCGTTCCTCCCCGTTGTGATCCCAAAAGCGAAAAAATCCTCCTCACCTGGCCAGGAGGCGGGCACAATGGCGGTGACCTGCATTTTG
The DNA here is from genome assembly GCA_005808665.1 of Planctomycetia bacterium. Classification (GTDB taxonomy): domain Bacteria; phylum Planctomycetota; class Planctomycetia; order Gemmatales; family Gemmataceae; genus SYLG01. The sequence continues at coordinate 13,278 of SYLG01000026.1, forward strand.
GAAACGATGGCTACCTTTACATCTCAACCGGAGATGCCACCGATCCCCTGCCACCCGATGGCAAAGATACCGGCCAGGATATAAGCGACCTTTTAGGTTCGATTCTTCGCATTGATGTGGATCGGGAGGACAACGGGGGAAGTGCAAGCTCCAGACGGAATTATACCATTCCTCCCGATAACCCATTTATCAAAACACCCAAAGCCAGACCGGAGGTTTGGGCTTATGGATTCCGCAATCCGTGGCGGATGGGATTTGACCGGCCCACGGGGGATCTATGGGTGGGAGATGTGGGATGGGAATTATGGGAAATGATCCATAAAGTCAAAAGCGGGGGCAATTATGGTTGGTCGGTTATGGAAGGTCCGCAATCGGTCCGTCCTGACGCCAAGCGGGGGCCAACCCCCATCCTTCCTCCAGTCATTGCCTTGCCTCATACCGAATCAGCGTCCATCACCGGTGGATTTGTCTATCGGGGCAAACGGCTGAAAGAGCTTTACGGCACTTATATCTATGGGGATTGGGTCACCCGCAAACTCTGGGGAACCAAACTCGAAGGGGACAAAATCGTCTCTCACAAGGAGTTGGCCCAGGGAAATCAACGGGTGATCGCCTTTGGTTTGGATCAACATCAGGAGATCTATTTTCTCCATCATGATGAGGTGGGCACCCTCCACCAACTTGTCCCAAACGAAGCCATCAAAGAGTACCGGGCTGATTTTCCGCGCAAACTGAGCGAGACCGGCCTTTTCGCCCACCTCAAAAACCAGGTTCCTGCTCCGGGGGTCTATCCTTTCCGGATCAATGCGGGTCAATGGGCGGACTTTGCCGTGTCGGATTATTTCATTGCCTTGCCCGAAACAGGCACCGCCAAGGTGTACGATGCTTTTATTCCCATTCCGGAAATGTTTTTTGGGGGCCAGGTCTTTTTGCCCAACCAGGGGGTCCTTGTCAAAACGCTCTCCATGGAGATGGAGGTGGGAAATCCTGCCAGTTTGCGCCGTTTGGAAACCCAGTTGCTCCTCGTGGAGGGTAATGCCTGGAGGCCTTACACCTATGCCTGGAATGAGGCGCAAACGGATGCCGACCTTGTTCCTGCCTCGGGAAAGGACATGGACCTGACGGTGTTGGATGCTGCCGCCCCGAAGGGAAAACGGCAGCAAACCTGGCACTTTGCCAGCCGGGCCCAGTGCATGACCTGCCACAACCCCTGGGTCGGTTATGCCCTTGCCTTTAACCCCTTGCAACTTCATCAGGCTCCTGATCAAAACGGCAATCAGGAAAACCAAATGGAAAACCTGAAACGCCTGGGGTTGGTGGAATTTTTCCAGGCCAGCAGCAACAAAAAGATTGACTCGTTGCCCCCGGCAAGGCTCAACCACCCCAAGGATGCCGGGTCCAACCTTGCCGATCAGGCTCGGTCCTACCTTCATGCCAATTGCGCCCATTGTCATCAACCCAATGCGGGTGGAACAGCGGCGATCGACTTGCGAAAGACGATACCTCTTGGTGAAACAAAAACGGTTGGCATCGTACCTGTGCAAGGGTCCTTTCAAATGAAAGAGGCCAAAATCATTGCTCCGGCCGATCCGTACGGTTCGACCCTTTATTACCGCATGGCCAAGACCGGACCGGGACATATGCCCCATCTGGGATCGGAATGGGTGGATGAAAAAGGTTTGAAGCTGGTCCATGACTGGATTCAACAAATCGAAAAGCGAAATGCTCCCCTGGGGGAACGGGACAAATCGTTCGTTTCCCTTTTGGGGCAATTGCTAACCACCGACCCCTCGCAGAAAAGGGAGCGCGAGGGGGCTACCAGCCAGTTGCTTGGTTCCACCGCCGGGGGGTTGTTTTTGGCAAGAGCCATGGAGGAAAGGAAATTTCCCGCGACGGTTCGCTCCGAAATCCTGGCAAGGGCAAGAACTGCCGATAACCCGGCGGTTCGCGATCTGTTTGAACGATTCTTGCCTGGGGAACTACGCATGAAACGCCTGGGAACGGCGATTCAACCCGATCGGATCCTGGGTTTAAAGGGGGAGGAACGGTTGGGCCGTGAGCTTTTCTTCAAATCCGAAGGGTTAAAGTGTGCCTCGTGTCATCGCATTGGTGGTACGGGCAGCACCCTTGGACCAGACCTTTCGGGAATCGGCAAGAAATATACCCGGTCCCAAATCCTGGAAAGCCTTTGGCAACCGTCCAAAACCATTGAACCCCCATTTGCAACCTACCTTGTGGAAACGGCAGACGGCAAGGTGGTCACCGGCCTGTTGGCAAGCCGAAACGAAAAAGAGATTGTTTTAAGAACCGCCCAGGACAAGGAAATAAGGCTGGATGCCAAATCTATCGTCCTGATGGAAACCCAAAAGATATCGCAAATGCCTGAAATGTTGCTGCGCGACCTGTCGGCAGAGGAGGCGGCAGCGTTGGTTGATTTCCTGGCGGGGCAGAAAAAGGAGGCGATAAAACCTGCTCCCTAAGTCATGGGTTTTTCCCAAAGGGTAGGGGCAGGTTCCTCCCCACTCCAAAAGGGGTAAGGGGGGCCTGCCTGGTTAGCGACCAATTCCTTTCCGGGGCTAGCCTACAAGGCGAGAACGAGCTTTGCTTCCAGCTTTCAATGGGTGCGAACGCAAGGTTGGTTTGGAAAAGGAAGATGTAAAGGCGCGTGGCAAAAGCCGTTTGCTGATTTCGCCAAGCAATTTGGGATTTTGGGTATTCAAAACACGCCTTTCCAACTGATTGTTGATTGCCCGGATTAACTCGGCTTCCTTACACCTGTCCATACCGAGTATGCCCGCTTTGAAAAACCAAAGGGAAGCTGTGGACCAATCCCAAAGTCGTTTGCCGTTGGGAAATTCACAAGCTGGGGCGGGGAAACCCCCAGGTCCCTTTTTCCCTGCAATGTACTGATTCACCATCTGCCTGGTTTTGTGAACCAAAACCCCCATTTGGGCCTGATTGAGAAGATTGGCATCATCAACCCGAACGACCTGGGCTTTGGGGTTTGCCTTTTCCACCTCATGGATGGCACTAAAAATGGCTTCGATTAACGATGGCCGTTTCCTGGAAAAACTGACATGCACGACGCCCGACCGGGAACTAATGGTGGCATCGCTTCCTCCACCTTCGTAAACCGCATTGGGAAAGGTATCATCCATCGGATCGATACCTGACACCACCAGAGTAAAGTCGAAATGGTTGGGCATGGTCATGGCTGGTTCCTTCAGGGTTTTAAGTGAGGACATTTGGCAACCTCACGGCCTATGTATTTGGCGTGGTTTTCAGCCGAACTTGGGGTTGAAAATATATTGACACGACATCGGTCAGGAATTGTCCCCATGCAATAGATGCATCCCCAAAGGTGGTTTGTTCTTGCCTCAAAGGCCCATCCGAGTCGCTCTGCCATGCGAACGACTTTTTCAATTTCCTTTTTCGGATGCCTTGGCCTGGCCATAGAACTTATCCTAACCCGCAGTTTACATATGTCAACCATTGGGAAAAATTCTAACGGAGGGGAGTATGAAAAAACGCCTTTACCCCTTCGCCACTCTTTAACCCATGTTACGCAGTTGGAACCAGGGAATCGCGGTTTTTCCAGGGGAATATTCAAAACATCCTGCAAAAGTCGGGACTACAAATCCGCCCTGGGAATTAGCCATTATTCACCTCCTTATTCACCTCCTTGGAGGGGTGCCCGTCAGGGCGGGGTGGCTCTTCAAGGGGACCACCCCGCCTTCCAAATGTTGTGTTCTTTAATGCACCACCCCGTCAGGCTTCGCCTGCCACCCCTCCCTAGAGGGGAATTCAGTAACCCAGGTTACGCAAATTGACCCATAAAACCCAGGGTTTTCCCGGTAAAAATCAAATCAGCCTGCAAAGATCGGGAGTACAAATGTCCTCCAGAGTACCTGCGAATATTTCCAAACTCCTTTGTTACATTCGCACAAGTAGCGGACAATATCAAGTAACTTGGTCGGGACTACGGGCCGTTTTGAACTCGCCATACTCCAATTTTCCGGGAAAAATATCAATCCGGGTTCCAAAAAATGGCAAAAAATCGTGAAAAATCACTCCAACTGGGTAACTTGGGTTAAGGCTCAGGATCAAGGGAATCGGAGGATGACCCGACCTTTTGATCTCCCTTTTTTGTGGATCGATCCGAAAGGGTTTGAGGATCGCCCTATCCTGGCATTCAAACCACGGTTGGATTCAAGCTTCCCATTGCATGGCTGTTGCTTTGCTTGATTTCCTGGCGGGGCAAAAAAAGGGGGCGATAAAACCTGCTCCCTAAGTCATGGGTTTTTCCCAAAGGGTAGGGGCAGGTTCCTCCCACTAATGGGGAATAGCCAACCGGTGGCTATCCTTCCCAAAATCGGAAAAGGAGAGTAGGCTTTATACCCACCCCTTTGGCAAGCCCTGGGTCATTAAGGAGAAATGCGCTCTTACATCGCCCGGGAAGGGGGTGTTTCCTGGCCTTCGATTTTCGGGAAACCTTTTTGCCTTCTGGTTGGGTTGCTCCTTGCATAGCCTTTTGAAGCTGTTCGGTGACCCATGCGTTCAGGCTCTTGTTACAAAGGGTAGCGGCAAGGTTGATCTGGCGGTGCAGTTTTGGGGAAATGCGGGTCACAAATTGGCCAGAGAACGGCTTGTCGGGAGCAACGCCAAGTTCCCTGCAGAATTGGAGGTAATCCTCGATTGAATTGCGAAACGCCTGGGTTAATTCTCTGACACTCTGGCCCTGAAAGGTGATAACATCCCGGGTGTTGATGATTTCCCCATGGAAAACCTCTGTCTGGTCATCGAATGCCACCTTGGCCATGTAGCCTTTGTATTCCATCATGGTGTGACTCCCGCCTCGGTCAGGAACCGCCGCATGGATGCGACGGCTCCATTGTCGGTTTCTTTTTTGGGGTGCGGCCTGGGAAATACCGCCCGAACCCCATTCAGGGCGATCCGGACCCGGGATCCGGCACCCTGGGTTATCTCGCCATCGAAAGCCAAAACCAAAGCCTCGATGTCCCGCCAAGGGAGATTAAGGTGGATCCCAAATGTTGGGCAAAAATACGGGGTCAGCCAAACAAGGAAGTTACTCCGGTGTGGTCTTTCAATCGGTTCCTCAACAATGATGTTTCGAAACGCAACCGCTCCACCTGTGCGGGGGATCGTAAGGAAAAGACCAAGTGCAACCCCTGGTTTGGTGCTCCTGTGGGTTTTTGGAGGAACTTGACGGTTTACGACTCTCTTTGCAACTAGGGTCTGGGGAGGGAGAGTTTCTGCCCCACGATGGTTCCTTCAAACGTATGCGTTCACGGGATTTTGAGATTTTAGTTGACACGAATGGGTCTTTCCAGCGATACCAGCTGGCATGCAGTCACCCGACATACTTTTGGAAACGGTACACGATCTCGAGACTTTACTCAGATGTGCCAGGGAGGAG
>SYLG01000147.1 GCA_005808665.1 Planctomycetia bacterium
GGCTTTGAGGGCATTCCTTGTATTCGAAAAATACTGTTTCAATACCGGATACAACTGGGTCGCCACCAAGTTAAAGATCGTTCAGGAGGCCGTGAGGGCCTTCAGAGCGAATCCTTGGTTTCAAGCTCCAAGAGCCTCAACTGCGTAAGTCCTATTGTTTTCAAATGCGAAAAAATTCTTTTGCTATTTGCATTTTTTTCATGTACTTTTTTCTCGCAAATCCCATGGGCCTACCTCCTGAGCCTTCCCTGGGAAAACCAGGCCCCTACCAGGACTTTTTTTCACCAACATCCTTTGGGATGCCTTTGAATCCTTTACCCACCTGGATCCAGAAATTGGCAACAGGATACCCATTTGGGGTATGATAAATAATTTCATTGGCTTCCTGGATCGAGTCAAAGGAGCCATGCAATTGCTTTGGAATTCCTCCTACCACTATAAAATCCCTTCCCAAAAATTGAGCCGGTTGGTCAATGGGATTGGTCCAAAGGTCGTATTGGCTGTGTCGATCCCCCACGGCCAAGCCGATTGAATAGGCTTGTGGGTGCCCTTTGCAATAGACTCCTAGAAGCCCTGGAATGGACCAATGGGTGGCAACGAGGATTGGTTCTTTTCCTGAGGCCGATATTTCCTCCCTCATCCTATCCACTTCCGCCGAAAGGAATTTCCAACCTCGTACACGACATACGGGATCGAGTTGTCGCAAAGGCACTGGTGACCCTACGGTGGGCTCAGGCACTAATCGGGACAATACAGGGTAAAGTATATCCGTTTTATGAACTACAAATGCCAGTCCAAAACCAATCGCCAAAAAGCATACCAAAAAGCTTAAGACCCATTTACGCCATTTCTCTGAGGGAGATTCCAATTGGCGGGAAAGGAAAAAGCCAATCAGTGGCAGGCCTGCAAGGTACGAAGCCGCTGGCCAATTCACTTCGCCTCCCCCCGTCCGAAAGCTAAAGCCCAAAAACACCAGAAACATGGGGGCAGACATCCACCAAAGGTAACTCATCCCAATGCATTGGGATTTCCCCGGGCGATAGGCAATCATTGCCCAAACCCAAAGCACAAACCAATATCCCAACAAAAGACCGAGTTGTTCCCCGACATATCGCAAAGGGCCAATCCAATGTTTTGTATTATCGTGGGTTACCCCTGCCAGTTGTCCTACATGGGCAAAAGTGACACCCCCATGTTGCCAGTTCCAAACGAGAATGGGGGAGGCCACAAGAATTGCCACACCACCTGAAATCCAAAGGCCGGGCCTAATCCACTGTTTCCTATTAGCCGGGTTAATCAGAAGGAACAATCCAAGGCTTGGATAAAAAATGGCCATGGTATATTTCGCAAGTATACCCAAACCCACCACAACCCCAAGCAGTGCCCAAATCCACTTTTTTCGCCTGTTAATAGCCCACCACGCACATAAAAGCGCAGCTGCCCATAGACAAGTAAAGGGAGAATCAATTGTAATGATCGTAGAAACTACTGCAATCGGCGGGATAGTAAGGGCGGCAATTACCACCACAAAACCCAATTTCCTTGAGTGGAATATTTGTTCTGTTAACAAACATAGAAACCAAAGCAAAAGGGACCCGAAAAACGCCGCCGGTGTCCGGATAGCGGCGGTGAGCGAACCTGTCCAATGTTCCGAAAGCCCTGACAAGGAATAATTTGCCAAGGCAATAATCCAGGCAATTAGAGGGCCTTTACTGTAATAGCTCCAATCCAGGTGCCTGGACCAATCCCAATAATGTGCCTCATCCTGAGCAAGGTCGTAATCCGACCAAACCCAAGTATGAAAGAGGTGAACGATCAATGAAAGCAGGATTAGGAGGCGAGACAGGACGCCCGCAGTTTCTTGGCACATTGAAAAAAAAGGTTTATTAATAAAAATGGCCAAGCGGGTCCTCCCTAGGGAACAATCACAATACCTCCAAATCTCTTAGGGATCAACAAGGGTTTCCCCATTTCATCCATGGAGTTTGAACAAAAGTCATTACGACTTACCTGCAGTTGGCCATGAATATCCGCCAAACCCATCCTGGATTCCCAACAATTTCTTAGTCCCAAGCCCTTTCCAATGAATCCCCGAAAACTGGACTGGCATTTAAAACCACATTTCGGAAAAAATGCATGCGTCATTAACAGGAGGAATGAACGATGCGCAATTTGTTTGCTTTGATCGGCTTGGGGGTGGTCGTATTTGGTGTAATGGGATGGTACAAGGGATGGTATAGCGTCTCCTCGGAAAAAGGAGGTGCCATGCAAGTAGAGGTTAACAAAACCAAATTTATACATGACGGGAAAGAAATCATAGAAAAGGGCGAAGGACTCTTCAAGGGAGGCAACAAAGAACCTGCGGGTCCGGCGGTTTCCGCACCGGCCCCGGTTAAAAAGTAACCATTCAAACAGTAAGGACTTTTTTGGAAGCGGATTCCAGAGAATCATCAAACAGGATTGTAATACTTGGGCTCGACCAAAGCTCAAGACTTTCCAGGAGGGTAGTTTCATGGGGCATGAGGATGCCCCTAATGAACCTGACCCAAACCGGCCTATCCAAAGCACAAAACCGCCAAGCTAGGTGTTTACCCAGTTGGTCCCACAGTTCCTCATTTGTGGTAAATCCATGTTGGTGGAATTGGATTTCCGCCAAATCCACCAAGAATTTTGCCGAATGGGATTTTGTTTCCAGAAAACGGGTAGATTGGTTCTCGGTTCCCTTTAGTAAATCAAGCCAAAGGTCCCCTACCCCACCATCCACAATCAACTTGTAATCAACCAAGCGTATCTTATCAGCAATGAATTGCCCTGAAGTAAACTCAACTTGCCAATCATTTTGGGTCCACCCAGAAGCTGGATTCAGCTTCTGGCTTTGGGGAAGAATGTGCAAAACCAAAGGCCTTTTTTTTGTATCTTCTGCATTCATTTTTAAGGATCTTAATAGCGAACAATAAAGTCAAACATGAAACGAAAATCTTCCATGGATCGCTTTGAAGTACACAAGAATTCACAGGCTCCACCAATTTGAAAATTCTCCGTAAACTTGTACCTCAAACCGGGAGCAAGAGTCAGATTTGTCAAGCCTTTAACCTGGGTTGCCCCAACATTGAACAGGTCCCCAGAATTGGTATTGATGTCGTAGACGCTTCCATTTCCCAGGAAACTCATAATGTTCATTTCAAAAGTGGGATACCATTTGTGCCAGTTAGCAACATCATAGTCCACATGAAGGTTGGTGTTGAAATAAGTGGTTCGGTTTCCATTAATACTGATTGGCACGCCAATAGTGCCCATAAAGTTGATGCTCCCGTAGCTGGTACGCCAAAAATTTTGGGCAATGCTGTAATAGGGATTTAGGGTCGCTCCCCCGGAATTTTGACCTACATCGCTTCCTGCGGGAATTTGTATCTGAAGGCCAGTTGCCATTACCGTTTGGGTTCGATCATTTCGCAGAAATGTCCATTGGGGAGTGAGCCAAAATTCGGAAAAACTGCTTCCAGATAAGTCTTCTCCACCCGGTTCATTGATGGTGGTACTCATTGAGATCCCACCCAATTTGTCGATTTTTACGCTCAATTTTTCGGTAATTGCAACCGAGGCTTGAACACCAAACCAGAATAAACCTCCTCCATCAAATACGGGATTTGCTGAGGGAATATGGTTGTATAAGAGCATCGGTTTAATTTGGGTTAATGAACGAGGGTCCTGGGCCAGGAATGGACTGGAAATCGGGCTGGAAAAGACATCAAACGAATGGTCTGACTGAAATAATTTGCGCTTGGAAAAACCGTTTAATGCCAAGGCTTCTTTGGTTTCCTCCCACCATGCCAGGTTGGGGTTGGTGGTGCCTGGTACCGGAGGAGGGGGTAAGGTTGGTCCACCGGGCGTTAATACCAAAGGAGCGGGTGTCCCTATTCCAGGTGGCGGAGGCGGTGGCAGCGGAGCGGTACCCTGTGTGAGCTTTATGCTTGCCCCAACCGGGCTCGAAGTTGGAATTACGCTTGCTCCCGAGGCAGGATATGCTGTTCCACCCGCTGAAAAAATCAGTGGTGTTTGGCTGCTTGGTTGAAGTGTATTTTCCAACACAGGAACAGGAGCACCCAATGTTGGGGAACTTCCAGGGAGGGCACCTGGTGTTGCAAATGTGGGTGTGTTTGCCATGGTTGGGAACGGGGCTTGGCCAATCAGGGAATTGCCCGGAGACCCAGCACCAATGCCAATCATAAACGCCGTGATCAATCGCTTTGACCAGCCTGACACAGCATTCCCCCTTAAAATCTACAACCCCTAATAAAAAACCCATATTCAAGCAAAGCTAAAAGGGTTGGATCGAGCTATGCTTAAAATAGGATGCCGTGTCCAGACCAAAATGGCCTAAATTGCAATTGTTTAAGCCCCAAAAGGCCAAAATTTCCTTTCCAATTCGGGTTTATTGATGGCTTTTTTCCCATGAAACCCAACCCATGCCTCCCATTTTCCAAAAAGGAAAGGTCCAATTGTACCCCAAAACAAATGGGGAATGAGCCGCAGGGCGTTCCAAAAAAACCGGGCCAAACCGGACCCAAAGACCCGGGTCGGGTATCTAAGAAATATCCATTCTTCATTCCGTGATTGCAACTGAAGCAGCCTCCCAACAGGGGAACCATACGACTGGCCTCCTGAGTGAATCACGATGGAAATGGGTTGGCAAACAATTTTCCAACCCATTTCCCTTAGCCTTAGGGAAACATCCACATCGTCAAAATAAGCCACCATGGCCTCGTCCCAACCGCCAATTTCCTTAAGTGCCTCGACCAGAAAAAAACCCGCACAGCCTCCACACGCCAAGACCGGATGAACAACCTTGGGAACTAAATGGGCGGGCTTGCCCCGAAAACGCTTTCGGATCCTACCCCAATAGTGAACAGTATCCCCTGCACTATCCACGATTTCGCCCGGTTTGTCTTGCAAAATCAAAGGGGCAACCGCTCCCACTTGGGGATCATTGAAGCACTTAATGATCGGTTCAAACCAATTTTGGGTAACAAAGGCATCATCATTTAATAATTGCACCCATTGGTGGTAAATGACTTCAAGCCCCCGGTTTACCGCATGGCAAAATCCAAGGGTCTGGTCTACGGTTACGATTTCAAGACTCATGAATTCCGGCAGGCTATCACGAATCCCCGATAGGTCAGGGGCGCCGTCGGCAACAATAACCACATTTAGGCCTATCGGTCCATGCTCAAAAAGGGATTTAAGGCATCTAAGGAGAAGCTTTCCCCCATGTTTTGTTGGAATTAGGACAGAAAACAAAATGCCCCCAATGGAACTTGGATCTTGTTCCTAATCAGCCTTTGCGGTTAAGCTCTCCCGTTCCCAAAAGGGCAAATAACCGGCGAATTGAGGTGGATGTTTTTCCATGCATGGAATCTTGGAGGAGGGCTCCCAAGGATGTCCACCATGATTCGGCTACCCAATTCCCAATCGTTCTGGAGTGCCATGCTCCAAACCGGGCTTCAAGCAACATAATGAAGCTCATAATCCGATGTTGCCAAGCAGCCCAATGTTTGCGGGAATAGGTGTGAAGGGCCATTCGTGTGGCCACCCTTAAATGCGATGGAACTTTTCTTCTATGCAAAGGATGGTGGTGAACCGCAGTCACCGACCGGTCCAAAAATATCCGCCAACCCCTTTGGGTTGCCCGGTGGCAAAAATCAACATCCTCATAATAGAGAAAAAAATCGGGATCAAACCGACCCAATTCAGACCAACATCCTTTACTGATCAAAAGACAACACCCCGATGTCCAATCCACCAAGCCGTTTTGACGAAAAGGTAGATGGTATTTACGCAATCTCCTCGGCAAAAATTGGCGAAACAGTGTGTTGGCAAAACTTGGAAAAGGGCCGGTGGAAGGTTGAATGGACCCTTCTGGATCCAGCATCCCAAAACCAATTACGCCAACATTGGGATGGACCTTTTGGGTAGATGCTCCTGAGGCAAGCACCCGGTCCAGGAAGCCTTCACCAACAGTTATATCCGGGTTTAGCAACAAAAGCCATTCACCCAAATACCCTTCCGCCCCTGTATTTACAGCTCTGGCGAAACCCCGATTGTACCCCGATTGATATAGGCGGAGGTTATGGATCCTTTTCAGTTTGTCCGAAAGAGGATTGTGGGGGGAACCATTATCCACCACTACAATTTCCACTTTTCCCGCTTGAAAGGCGTGGCTTTTGGCCAGATTTCGAACCAAATCCTTGGTTGATGTCCATTGCCTGTAATTGACAATAACCACCCGAATTACAGTTTGGCACAAGGCAACCCGTGGGCTACCCTCAGGTGCTTTTACAGATCCCCGAATCCGGCCTTTGCTTTTCATTGCAGGGGATTCCTTCCTTGGATCACCCTGGTTAACCGAACATCAAAACGGAGCAGATTTGTTAACCTTCCGTTTTGCTAATGAGCATGGACTTCCGTGTTGCAAACCCCGCCATTACAGGCTTCGCCTTTTTCGGCTTGGCATGCACCAGGCTCATTACAACAAGTTTCAGACTGAAGCTTGATAATAATTCGCATTAATTCCCGTTTGGCCCGTTTGAGCCTTTGTTTCCGAATGTACCCAGGCTTATTCCAACCCATCTTATTTTCCTCCAAAAGATTGATTTTAGCGATCTGGTTGCCCCATGCCAATGCGAATTCGGAGGCATTTCCGGCAAATGGGCTCAAACTCTAAATCCTATTCCCCGTGGTTCTAAAGGATGGCCCATTTGAGGAATTATTCCCTTGAACGGGTCAAACCGGACCAATCGAACCGAAAAATCCATCTATTTTTCAAGGAACTAGGCCGGGTGAACCAAGAAACCCTTGATCTGAACGGCCTTTCCGTCCAAAATGTACCAAGGATCACTTTTTTCCGGAGGCTTTCTCCATGTTTCATAAAGCTTGTCTTTTTTCAGTCCTAGCTTTCTTTTGCTTTATTAGCACCCCGGTCCATGCGGACTATTACCTCTTAATATTGGATTTGGCTAAACCACCCAAATTTGAGGACCCATCCTCAAATACCGGTGGCATGGCAGGAGGACCAGGAGGAATGGCTGGTAGGGCTGGAGGGCCCGGCATGGGGGGTGGCCCGGCTGGGGGTCTTCGAGGAGGGGGTGGTGCGCCTGGGGGGGCCGGCATGATGGGATTCGGGGGAGCCATGGGGGGCGGTCCCGCAATGGGTATGGCCGGAATGATGGGGATGGCCGGGATGATGGGTGGTGCTTCAGTCCCTGTTCCCCAAACCCCCAATCTAATTTCTACCATTGTTGCCTTAGGAGAAGAGCGAGAGGCCGGGGATGGGGTGGCAAAAAAACACCAAAACTTCCTTTTCAAGCTGGATAGCGGTATGCCCGTGGTGGCTACCCACGGTTTGGGTGGGTCCCTTGGAACTGTTGTCATTCGAAAAAATGAAAATCTGAATATTACGGTAGAGCCTTTGGCGATTCCCAATTTGGCGGGGGGTAGAGTTAGGACCATTCCTGTCAAACTCACCCGTGCCAGATTTGATGCGTACATCAACACCATTAAAACGGTAAGTTCCACCGGGGGCACCTTGGATATTGCCAAGTGGGCTTTGGAACATGGGCTACTGGAAAGTTTTCATGAATATATGGCAAAATTGCCCACTCGGGAGGACTTCAAAACCGATCAAATTGCCAATAAAATCTATTCGATTTATTCCCAACTCAAAAAAGACATTGAGGTCCGTAGCCCAAAAAACCCCTCAGAAAACATCCTCACCAGGCTTGGACTGGATTCCCGAAACAAGGTAGAAGGATTGGATGATGCCAAAACCCATTACCTGATCGTTGCTTCCGAGGAGGTGGACGATCTTAAGGACAAGCAGAAAATGTTGGAAGAACACTTCCAATCGTTTTTTTATACCTTGTGCCTGAAAGGGATCGAACCCAAAGTCCCCTTCGAAAAACTGGTGGTCTATTTCCCCAAAAATGACGGCAAATCCTACAAGGAATTGGTTTCCCTATATCAGCCCAGCAGTGGAAATGAAAACGGGTTCCTTATTAGGGGAAGCAACACCTTGGTCCTCACCCCAACAAGGAATGATGCCAATTTTCAAGCCCTTAATCGCATACTCAAACCCTTTTGGGAGCGCGGGTATTCCAAAGAGGGGCTACTTAAACTCCCGCTTCCAAAATCCAACATTCCCAACCCTGACTTAATATTAGGTAGCGGATTCAAAGCTAATGCCATTCCCAAAATCGAAATGACAAATAACACCCCAGCTATCTATCAATCCAAAGTCAATGAAGCCACCTTTGTAATGATGGCCAACCTAATGCGTAAAGGCCTCCAACACGAGGCGGAATTGGCTGCTATCAGCCAAAATGCAACTCGCCAATTGGCACAGGCTTGTGGGCTTTTTCCAGAGGGAGTTACTCCGCCGTCCTGGTTGGAGAATGGCCTTGCTCTTTTTATGGAGACCCCTATGGGGACTCCGTGGAAAAGCACAGGAGGGCCAAACAGCCTAATGGTTCCCCTTTTCCGAAGCCATCGCAAGGGGGTCCTTTCAAAAGGAGAAACGATGCCAGGACCAATTGTTCATGCCATTGTCACAGATCAATTCTATTTGCAATCCTCCAAGAACCTTGGAGACAAAACGGCGTGGGGTTTGGCCCAATCCACTGCATGGTCGCTAACCTATTTCCTCATTAACCAAAAGGCGGAAGGCTATAAAAAATATTGTTCTTTGCTTGGTGAACTCCCGCCGGGCATGGAGGCCTCGCCTAGAGTTCTCGATGAAATGTTCACCCGGGCCTTTGCAAAGACCGCAGGGGAACCGCCCAATCAAACTTATAACGACATCGGTCGGGCTTGGTGGGTAAGTAACCAATACCAGATGGATAGTGCGGATACGATTCTTATGGCAAATCAAATGAAGAAAAAAGAGTTTGGCATGGATGATTCCCTAACCAATTCTCCAGTTAGCCTCCAATCCTTGCTTGCCGGTTTAGCCGTTCCCGTCGGGGGCCAGCCACAAACCGGACAAGGTGGCATGATTGGACCGGGAATGCGTATGGGCGGAAATCCAGGTGGTGGGGGAGGGGGTACAGGGGGAACCGACAACTAAATGGCTCTCAAAAAATCACACGGACAAAGCAATGACCCGCCATTTCGCTCGTTGTAACTTTCTTTTGATGGTATTGGTATCCAAATTTCATGGCTTTGGCAGGTTGGCCTCCCGCCTCCTTGCCAAGCCAAAACCCACCCAAAGGGCGAAACCCATCCCCAGCATAAACAAGCTGGTATTTGCTTCCAGTCCTACCGGTCTTGGATCGTTTCGCAAAAGCTCATTCAATCCCCTATGTGCTGCGTAGCCAATCATGAAAAGCGAGATAACCTGACCTGGTTTCGGCCTTAAGTATTCCTCAGCACTAAGCAAAAGTCCCAGTAGCAACACCATGCTAATGGTTTCGTAAATTTGGGCCGGAACCAAACCAATTGTTCTTGGAACAAATCGAACCGTCCTTGGGGCTTCCCCAGGGTTTTCGCCTATAACCTTCAGCACCATTTCATTTTGGCCTTCGGGCCAGCCTTGGGCCAGTTGCATTTCGGCCTCATGTATCGTAGTAACTTCCTTTCCCAAAATCGAAAGGATTCTATCCCCTTTTTTTAGTCCACCAAATAAGGCGGCGGATTGCCCATCAACATGCCCCACTTCAGCATTTGCCGAGGGAAGGTCGTTTTTCCAGGTAAACCCGGCAGCCGTTTGGTAACCATCACCAGAAAGTGCTGAACGAGGAGGAGAGGGGAAGGGAAAATGAATGGAAATACACGGACACTCTGGGGTTGCAACCATGCCAAAACAACATCCATTGAGCAAGCACCCCACCCGGCCCAAAGCAATTCCCAGCACCAACGATGGGGCAAGAACATCCGCCAAAACCTTGGGATCGATTCCTTTGGGCCTGCAGCGAAGCCACCAAAACAACAAAAAGGCAAGAAATCCACCACCCAATGACCCGTAAAGGATAATGCCCCCTTTCCATATCTTGAAAAACTCAAGAGCGTATTCCGCCATGGTCAATCCAGGTAAATGATTCCAAAGAAATAATACCCTTGCTCCTGCAATGCCCCCAACAAACAAAAAGATAGTTAGGTCTGAAACAAGTTCTACAGGAATCCCACGGTGTCTGGCTCGATGGTTTGCCAACCATGACCCACCAAAAAAGGCCAGAAAAAGCATGAGGCCAAATCCAAAAATCGGGATCCCCCCAAATCCCTCAACGGGAACCCATATTCGAAAAAGCACTTGGTTCATGACAAAGGAAATCCTATCCAGAAGGAAAAATGCTAGGGAAATGGACGAGACGGACTAAAAGGAGCCAGGTAAAAGTCAGGAGCTTCACCAAGAAGGCCGCCATCCAAAAGGCCAATGCGACCCTGGTCCTTGAGTTTGGTGAACATCCGCGAGGTCTCCTCCTCCCAAATGCGACGAAAATGGCTGGGTCGATCAGGATTTTCCAAAAGCGCACTCATCCTCAACCTAAACCGCTCCACATCTTTTTTTGCACCCTCCCTCAATGCAAAGCCATCTGCTTCGGCCGTTGCTTTTAGGCGATACGCATCTGACTGCGCCACGAGTACATTGGTTTGGGAATCTTGTTGGGCCTTGGTCACCAAGGTCTGTCGATTGGCCTCACTTCGAGCGACCAAATCAAAGGAGGATTGTACCTCTTTAGGTGGGTTAATTGTTGTCCCGGTCATTTCCAATATCCGAATTCCAAGCTCCTTTTCGATCGGCCCTTCCCTTAATCGCATAGCCAATTCCCTTCCCAAGCTGATTCGACCCTCCAGAAGGAGTTGGTCGACACCTTTTGCAGCAGCCCAGGTGGCCATAATCGCTTCAACTTCAGCTCGTAGGAGTTGCTCACGGACAGGAGCTTGCAAATAAAATTGCCAAAGATTTTGGCCATCCGGTTGAATCCTAAGGGCAAGCCCGGCAAGGATAAGGTTTTGATCCCCTGTAACCAGCCTGCCAGGTTGGTTACCTTCATTCTCCTCCTCCAGAATATCTCCCAAGGAAAGGCTTTGAACTGCATCAATTCGGACTTTTACAACTTTATCCATTCCCAATGGGAGGACCATATGTAGCCCTGGGTTCAGATTGGGTTTCACTTGGGCCCCAAATCGCAAAAGCAATGCCGTTTCCCCTTGATTGATTTGTACCAAGGAGGAAAGCACAAGTGTGAATAAAAAAAGGAGGAAAATGGTCCAAACCAGATAAGGCTTCACGGTTGCACTCTCTCCTTCGGGCCTGGTGCTACCGGGTTCATCGGATTGTTGACCCCGGTTTTACCGGGATTGGGGGGGGTTAATAAAAGGTCAAACAGGTCCCGTTTTGTAGAGAGAAAAAGAGTTGTCTTATTGTCCCCCAAAATTTTTCCATACTCTTCCAGCTTGCGTAGAAACGCATAAAACTCAGGATCCACTTTGAACGCCTGATTGCGCAATCGGTCCGCCTCTGCTTCGGCCTGGGCCCGTATCCTGATTGACTCTGCGTCCGCTCCCGAGCGGATTTCCGAGGCAATTTTTTCTCCATCACTGCGAATTTTGGCTGCCTCCTGCTCCCCTTCACTCAAATATTCCGCCGCTTTTTTCTCCCTCTCGCTGATGATTCGGTCATAGATCGCTTGGCGAACCGCCGAGGGATAGCCTACCCTTCGGACTTGATAATCCAGGATTTTAATGCCAAATTCCTCGTTAAAGGGTGCCAGTTTTTCCATTATATGCGCCCGGATTTTTTCCCGTTTGGCCGGCACCTTTTTTGCATCCTCACTGTCCAATAGATCCTTGAGCTCCATTCCTCCAATAATCGAACCCATTTCGGAAGCAATCCGTTGCATCAGGATTTGGCGCACCTCCTCCAAGACCCCGACCCTTCTGGCAAACCGCTCTGCTGCCACCCCATCCGGAATGTTCCACGCTACAAAAGAATCAATGGTTAGCGTCCTATCAATGGTGTTTTTTTGGGGATCCCGGGTTAATAACTCCGCAGGAGGCATTTCCAATACAAACAACTTGCGGGGAACGGTTCGTATCGTTTCAATGGGCCACGGATATTTCCCATGTAGCCCAGCCTCGCTAGAAACGGATCCATCGAATACTCTGTCATGCCTGCCAAAACGGCTAACAATGACAAAATCCGTGAAGTCTACCACATGGAGGCTGGAATAGGCCAACAGCAGCACGATACACCCGGTAATAAACCCAACTATCGTTTTCATTTCCCGTTTACCCAAATGCGTTTCCCGGTCATGGTTCCAATCTACCATCCCCTCTCCCTGTAACTCCCGGCACAGGGCTTGAACTTGGAACTCCAAGTCTTCCAAAATCCAAGGGTAGCATCCAAAGGACACCCTTGGCAGGTTCTTTGACCGTATCCAAAAGGACTTTTTCCCGCTGACTTAGTGAATTGCCAATGGTTTCCCAAAAAACCCGAAAATCGGTTAATGACTCCGATCCCTTTCTGGAAGCCGCCTTTATGGCAAAGGAATCCAGCTTGGCTTTGGCCAATCTCACCTGGCTTAATCCCAAAGCCTCCGCCACCTTGAGTACCCTTGCTGCCCTACTTTTTTCATCAGCTAACCTTCTCAAAACCAAAGTTTGGGCGTCCCTTATTCGTTTTTGCCCATTCTCCATTGCTTTGGCTACAGAATGATACGCCTGAACCACCTCTCGAGGGGGATGCAAATCATGAATCGCAACATCCTCGATAACCAGAAAAGGGTTCGTCAATCCAGTGCCCTTGGTTGGATTTTGGCCACCATCCCAAACTTTACGAATTTCCGCTTTCAACCAATCCGATAAATCCGCCCGTGATTTGCCCAGGAGATCCTCGGATTTTTGGCTCCCAAGAATCGTTCGCAAAGTTGATTCTGCCCTCATTCGTACAAACCCAGGATCTGCCCTACCCAACAATTCAGCCTGGGCCGGGTCACCGTAATGGTAACGAATGGTAAGGAACACCTCAACCAGGTTGCCATCCCCGGTCACCACCAATGATTCTTCAGGGTAGCGAACCACACCTTCCTGCAAGTGGGAACTGGTCCATTCCCCTGTTTTTCCAACAGGAGAATCTAAAACGGATTCGAAAACATTTTTACGGCGAAACCCCAATTCGACAGTTCTGGTTTGATCCATTCGGGTAACCAGAACGGACTCAATCATCATGGGCCACCTGAAATGGAACCCAGGTTCAAGGTTTGGCTCAATCAAAGTTCCAAATCTCCTGACCAACCCCAGTTCACCGGATTGAATAAACCGAATTCCTGACATCCCCCACGCCAGTATTCCCAGTAATGCGGCGAAAGTTAATATTCTTGGGAAAAAATGCTCTACTTCATGAAGCCAATAATCAAGGTCAAACCATCGGTCCAAAATTCCCTGGAATCTACCAGGGGTGGTTGGGCTTTTTTCAAAACGCTCAAACCATAGGAGCCGCATGGAATTGATCAAGACCGCCAGCGAAGCGAGTTGGTGATACACCACCCCGGCAAGCGGGGACTGGCTTTCCCAAGAGGTAGGGACCAGCAAGGGCCATAACCAGGAGGTCAAAACAATTCCCAAAATGTTTAGGCCTAAAGCAAAACCCAAAATGTTTTGCCGAATTACCGAAAGCGTCTCCCGGGACAGGCGCACTAAAAAGGCAATTTTTCCAAGCGGTTCCCCCAGAACCACAATATCGCTAACCTGTGCTGCCAAATCACTTCCATCGGTGCCAAGGGCAATGGAGGCATGGGCCGTGGCCAGGGCCACGGAATCATTCACTCCATCCCCAATAAAGGCAACCTGACGGCCAGCCTCTTTTTGGGACTGGATCCATTGGGCTTTTTCCAGGGGCGAAAGTCCCGCATGAAATTCATTCAGCCCTACCGCCTTTGCCATCAATGAGGCAGACTTGTCATTGTCTCCCGTCAACATGACAAGGGGCGCAAATCCCAATCCGGCCAAATCCGCCACCATGGCTGATGCCATGCCTCTTGGCTGATCCTTGGCCAATATTAACCCCAAAAAAATGCCATTTAGGGCAATTCCTATCCCACTTGCCGCCATGGTGTGAAGATGGGTAAAGGCCCAATCGCGGGCCGTTTCGGAAAGAATCCCCTGTTCCGTCAAAAACCGAACACTCCCGACCACAATGGATCCCGCCTCTGTTTCGGCACGCACTCCTTTGCCTGCAAACTCGCAAATATTGACACATCTGGTTTCCGGAATGCCACGGTGCCTGGCTTCTTCAACCACCAGCCTGGCCATGGGATGATCGCTCCCCATTTCCACCGAGGCAGCTAACCGCAAAAGGGAATCTTCATCCGTTTTCAGAATGCCCTGCTCGTTGGGCCAAAGCCGTATTCCCAAAAAAGCAAGTTTCCCGGTGGTTAAGGTCCCTGTTTTGTCAAAGGCAAACGCATTGGTCTGGGCTAACCGTTCAAGGGCGGCCCCTCCCTTGATAAGGATTCCGGTTCCCGCCAATCTCCCCATGGCAGCAATTACTGCTGCCGGAGTGGCCAAAATCAGGGCGCAAGGACAAGTCACCACCAACACAGTAAGGGCTGGGTAGGCGGCTTTCCGAAGCGCATCGGACCATGCAAGGCGAAGCCCTTCAATATCCCTAAAAACACCCCCGTAATAAGTGATACCCACGATAAAAGTTGCTACCGCCAACACGATTACAATGGGCAAAAACCATCGTGCATATTGATCCGCCAACCGTTCGATCGAAGCCTTTTTCCCCAAGGCGGTGGCCGTCCATTCGGCAATTCGACCAGCTACCGTATGTTCCGCCACCCGCTTGGCTTCAACCACCACCCGAACCTGTAGGTTTACATACCCGGCTAATACTTCATCCCCTGGGGCCAGGTCCACCGGCACGCTTTCACCCGTAAGCGCCGAGGTATCCATTGGCCCGGCCCCCTCCAGAAGGATTCCATCCACCGGAACCCTTCCCCCGGGTTTGACCCCAATCCTGTCTCCGGCACGAACAGCGGTTGTTCCAATTCGCTCGGATGTCCCGTCGGGCAATAATCTCCAGCAGCGACTTGGACAAAGCTCGACCAATCCCCGAAGTTGATTTTTTGTCTTTTCAAAGGTCCACCATTCCAGACACTCGCCCAACAACCCGACAAAAACAACCTCTGCAGCAACCAAATACTCCCTCAACAGGATGGAAGCTAACGCAGCCAGGGCAATTGCCATATCCGCCCCAGGACGGCCCTGGGAAAGGGAATCAAGAGCGCCGTACAGAGCCCTTGCGCCACCAACCACCGCTGCCAAAAGGGCTGGTCGAATACCCCAAATTCCTTTTGGAAGGTACGAAAGGTCCCAACCGGCCCATAAAAACCAACTTGTAGGCAAAAATCCAAGCAAATCCCAAATCATTAAAATACCAACGAGGACGGTAACAAAGACCAGAACCCTAGGGCTCTCTCCTTCCAATAACCCATCCGATTGGCGTATTTCCCGATGCATGAAAACCCGGTTGAACTTGGGTATTGTTTTTCCCAAAGTTTATGAAACAGGCCCATGGAGGTATGTCAACGACGATCCGGCGAAAGTCCACAAAACTCTTTCAACACTTACAATTCCTACAGCTTACCCAACTGCTTACACCATTAAGGCTTTCAAATTCAGAATTAAATCGCCCTTTGGGTCCTTGAACACCAACTACCCTTGCGATTATGATGAATAACACGAGGTGCCATCATGTCTATGCAACCCATTTGGACAATTCGATTTCATTTTCCGTGGGGGCAATCCTTGGGTATTGCCTGTTTCCTTGCCTTTTTTCCATTTGTCCACGCTCAACAACCTGTGATTTCTCCCAAACCCAATGACCAATGGTCCGAATGGGTTCAAAAATTGGGTGATCCTCATTTCCGTCAACGCGAACTGGCAAGTCAAACATTGAGCAATGCGGGTACCCTGGCTTTACCAGCCTTAAAATCCTTAAGCGGCCATGCGGATCCCGAAATGCTTCAACGAGCCAGGGAACTGATTGCCGAAATCGAAGCGAAATCCCTGTTGGAGCCAAAAATCGTCACCCTGAAGGTGGCCGGTGCTCCTGTGAAAACCGTTTTGGACCAGATTTCCAAACAGACAGGATATCCGATCGAACTTTGGAACCCTTCCACCCAAACGGTCACCCTCGATTGCCTCAAAAAACCGTTTTGGCTGGTCCTTGACCAAGTTTCCGATCAAGCTGGCCTCAACCTGCAGCAAGGCTATGGGGACGATAGGATCCGCCTCAACCAAACCGGTAACGGACCTCGGTTTGTCGATTATTCCGGCCCTTTCCGGATTGCTGCGCAGAGCATTCAGCAAAACAAAACGGTGGACCTAACCAATACCAAACCGGCCGCCAATCGAACCGAAAACCTAACCCTGCTTTATACTGTTTTCAGTGAACCCAAAATGCCCATTCTTGGCCTGGGTGAAGCAAAACTATTGGCAGCGTTTGATTCCGAAGGCAATTCTCTCATTCCCCAGGTTGTGACAAACCCCAATGGGCAGTTACAGGGCTTCCGGGGTCGGTCTGTCAGTCGCTATGGCAATGGCTACCGTATGCTTAGTATGCAATCCAGCATAAACCTCAGACGACAAAATGAACGCTGTCTTGAGGCGACCCTTATTCGGGTATCCGTTCCCGCCAATATCCTGATCCAACAGGAATCACTCCTCCTTTCCAAAGACCTTTTGGGGGACAAAGGGAAGAAATTTGAAGGGGGAGGGTTTACTTTCCAGCTGGACAACGCCACGATGGGACCAAATGGCGGGTTATCCCTTAAAATGAATATTCAGGATCAAAGCAAAGACCCCACCGACATGACCTGGATGAACTCATTGGGGCAGCGGATCGAGGTTCGTGACGAAAAGGGAACTAAACTCAACCTGTCCAGCAGCAATTGGGGGTCCAGCGGGCCAAATTATGTTCAAATGGGCTTTGATTTCCAACCAAGCACCCCTGCGGCGGCAGGCAAACCCCAAAAATTCCAGTTTACCTTCCACCATTGGAAAACGATGGAAACCCTTATTAACTTTGAATTGAAAAACCTTCCCTTACCCTAATAAAGGTGGGAAAGGGTGGGGCCAATTCAACAGGCCGGGAATGCCCCTAGTGTTGTCGCCAATTCCTCAAATTGCCCCTGGTGGTCGGGCGATGACCGGTGCATGTGATCCCCCTCCAAAAGCAAACGCATTTCATCCTGCCTTGGAATGCCAAACGATGCCAAAACCTTTTGGAATGAGATCAGCTTTTCCGAGTAAACAATCAGGGTTTTGTGCTCATCCAGTTGAACCTCCCTAATAAGTCCCTTCCGTCTGGCTTTAGAACTTATCACGGATATTCCGGTACAACCATCGTTTAAAAGCAGGTTTTCAAAATCCAAACAGTGGCTTGAAAAAATGGGTAAATCAATGGTTTTTCGGGTTAAATCGCGTCCTTGCCTGCCTGAGGGGGTGGAGTTGCCATCGGGCCCATGGGTGGATTCCAAAATGACATCCACCAGGTTTCCAAGCGGTTCAAGGAGAGCAAGGAACAGGTCAAGGATTTTTTCCTTGGAGGCAGAAATTGCCAATAAAGGAACGCATTCGCCCTTGGGCCCTTTCCATAGTTCGCGTCGAAATCCTTCCACAGGATAGATCGGACTACAGGGACCAGGTTTGACTGCACCAGTCAGTTGGAAGCCGTTTCGGGTGGAAAGGGCGGAGGAATTATCGGATTGAAAAGGTTGATTCACCACGACCCCACCCTTTGCGATGGTTCGGGAGGCATCCCGCCTCGCCTCCCCACACAATCCATGGTGGGGTGAATCCCAAGAAACACTGTGCCATTATACCCTACAAAAAAGTCCAAAACCAGCTGATCAGTTGGGTGATCTCCCCAAAAATGGGAATTCTGGCAAAAATCTATCAAAACTGTCACCGTACGATCCTTATTTGGCCTTAATTTCCCAAATTAAACCAATTTTCCCTTTTCCTGGATGTCGAATCGAAGCGGAGAACTTCCCCATTTTTCACCTTCGGGATGGGTATCATGGTCCTTTTGGCTCCCTTTGGTTGGTTAGCCCTCCTTTTGGCCCCCCAACAGGAGCTGCCCAGTGGAAATGTCTTTCGTGACCAATGGGAAACCCTGGAGTTTCAGGGAAAACGAATTGGCAGTCGCCATCAGGAATATCACAATTTTCCCAAGGAAGAGGCCGACCTGCCGAAAGGATGCCGCAAAATTCGGGAAACATTAACCCTGGAAATGAACCGATTCGGACAACCCATAAAACTTAAACAGGTTCGCGAAGACCTTGAGGATGCATCAGGTAATCTCCTTGCGGCAAACATGGAGCAATCCCAAAACAACAAAATCACCCTTCAACTCAAAGCATCCAGGGGTGATAGAGGGTGGATCCTTTTGAACCAAACTTCTGGGGCCCAAAAAATTCAAAATCCCAGCATGATTCCCCTGGGGATGGCTGCCCTGGAGGAGAAAATACTTTCCGGTCAACCTGGCCCCTGGAACCATTACGAACCGATGGTCCATTCCTTCGTCCAGGTCCAACCCAGGACCAAGGGTGATCCGTCCCAAATCGAGGTCCATTTCAAGGGCCCAAACGGTGAGACCCTGCCCATGGCGGCGACCCTGCTCAACCTGGGAAACCGGAACCGGATTCAAGTCCGGGAATTTGACATGCCTGGTTTGGGGCGGATCACCGCCCGCCCGACCGATCAGGCCGAGGCCCTAAAACCGGCCAAAAACGCCTTGGATGTGGGTAACCTGGGCCTCATTCCCCTTAATAAATCCCTTCCCAAAGTTCCCACTCCCAGCCGGGTGGTTTACCGCCTTCATGCTCCCGAGGAGCTGGATTTGGCAAAGCTTCTCAGTTCTGATGAACGCCAGGAGGTCCGGCTCCTCCCGGATGGATTTGTGGAATTAACAGCACTAAAGGGCCAACCCCCCACGAGGAGGATTGCGCCACCGCCCCCCAGGGAATACATGCTGGTTTCCCGGATGGTGGACCACACAGACAACATTATCCGTTCCATGGCTCAGGCTTCCGGGGCCTTTAACGATGATAGTTGGACCGCGGCGAAACGACTTGAACGCTATGTGAAATCCACCCTGATTGCCGATGCCTCCGCACCCATTAGCTCCGCCGCGGAGGCAGCCCGGTCGAAACATGGCGATTGCCGCCATGCGGCGATTCTCCTTTGTGCCCTTTGTCGGGCAGCGGCCTTGCCCGCACGAACGGCCACCGGGCTGGTTTATATCGAACGAAGCAAACCCGGGGTGGGTCGGGCCCCCTATTTGGGTTTTCACATGTGGACCGAGGTCTATATTGATGGGCAATGGATTGGGCTCGACGGCACGCTTGGCAAAGGGGGGATCACCCCAGGCCATATCAAGGTGGGAGACCAAAGCTGGTATCAGGAAGATTCGATGGCCCCGTTAATTCCCATTCAAAAACTGATCGGCATGGTCCAGGCTGATATTTTAAAGGTCGATTGATTTTGGCGATTGAGGGGGTACGGACCACCGCTCTACCCCGTACCTACCCCGTACCTACCCCGTCGCCTGGCCGTTCCTCCCCGGCGCCTGGCCGTCTCTTTCAGGAGGATTGAAACAGGATCCTTGCCACCCACGGACAAACCTGGGTTATCCCATTGCTTTTCATTCGGATGGTCACGGTTTTTTGTTGATTCGCGGTTTTTTTTCCAAGGCTTGACAAGTTGGTGGTTTTACATAAAATCCGTTTGCGTTTGATCGACACAATTCATCCCTTCATGGGTCGATCGCCCCTTGTTACAAAAATCACACTTCAACCTTCCGATTTTGGCGTGACGATTACACCATCCCTGTGCCCGATCCCAATCGCGCCTTCATTTGGTTTCCCCTGCCGCCTGGAACATCAGAATGCCAAAATCCAACGGGCTGGGGGTGGAGGGCACAATCCTGCCCGCTCCGCTCCATGAAAGATCGCCTTCAGGGACATTACCAGGCTTCCCTTTCCTGCCACGGTAATGACTTATGCCAACGGCCCATGCCTTCCCATGGGAAATGCGTTCCGGAGAAATTAGGGATAGGGGAATGGCCATCTCCACCTCCCACCAATCGCCCGAACGCCTGGAAGCCACAAACCACCTTGGATCCCACGAAGGGTCCTCCCAACAGGAATCATCAATCCAGCCATTGGGATCCACACGAAAGCGGTAGGCACTGGAATAATCCCGGTCGATGTCAATAACAAGGGCCAAATGTTCCTTGTTTGAGAGGTCCGTGTCATGGCCTCGACGGGTTGTCGAACCGTCTTTTTTCCCTGTGCCCGTCTCCCCGGAGGTGGCTTCTGATTTCACCCGAATGCCCAGGTAAAGAAAGTTGTCATCATGGGCAAAGAAGGCGGCCGGTTCATTAAACCGCCGGTCGGAGGCTTGGGCTTTCTGGCCCTTTTCCTGGGGTGGTCCCCCACCTGGTTTAATGGGGTGTTGGGCAGGAATCTGTTGCCAAAAAGGTTCCAAAAGATTGCCATCCAGCCACGGTTTCCCTTCCCCTTTGCGGCAGGCCCACACAGGCATGGGGGAAGGGCCTTTGCGGCTTGAAAGCCAAAGCTCCATGGCCCCTGCCTTGCGCCAGGCATTGGATTGGGCATCCACGGGCCCGGCCAAATCCTTGCTCATTTTTTCGCAATACTCGCGGGTAAGGCTATGTTCCCCCAGTTTTCGCGAGGCACTCAGCCAGGCAAAACGAATCCTCGGATCCTCAAAAACCATGGACCCGAACACTTTCATTTTCCCCCCCGCATCCACGGAATCCTGGTACCATTTTTTTGCCTCCATGACATTGTCTATAAAGGAGGTCTGGGTAATGATTTTTTCAAGGGTTTGCGGGGTTTTTGGAATCGGCATCGTAAAGGTATTGGCGGCAGGGGCATCATGGATGGCCTGGGCAATCGCCAATCCAGGATTCCTGCCGACACCGGGCCGGGGCTTGCCAACCGGTACGGTAACGGTGCCCTCCCCCCCCTCGCCTTCTGGTTTCCCCCCGGTCTCAAATTGCAAAACACCCTCGCGGAGGACCTGGCGCAATTCATGACGCCTTCTTGCCTCCCCACTGGAATTGTGGACGATAACCCAGGTAGCCGCTTCGATGACCCCCTTGTCGGTTGGAAACCGGTCCAAAAAACGGGTAAACAATTCCCGGGCGAGGTTCCAATTCCCTTGGTCCCGGGCCAATCGTGCCAAAGCCAGATGGACACGGGCTTGCCCGTCCTCATCCACCCCCTTTAGCAAACCCTCCAGGTTTGAACCAAGCTTTTCCGGTTCCACCAGGGCCATTTCGGAGGCCCCAATCATTTGCATGACCTGGTTCTTCCGGCGAATCGTCCGCAATTGGGCCGAATCCATCCCCTTATCCAAGGCAAGGGTCCTCGAAATCATGCGCCATGGAAGGGGATCGGTTACCCCATTCCATGCCCCTTGACCAGTCGCCCCTTTGCCCAATGTCGTTCCCCTTGGCTCCTCTCTCAACCAAATCTCTCCACCATGCCCCAACCGCCTCGCTTCGGCCGGAAAAATCCCTGCCGTAAAATCCCTGAGGCTTTCGCCCAATCGGGAGCGGATTTCCATCAAATCGACCCGCATTGATCCAACCGAGCCTATTACATTCAGAATCTCGGGAACCCTCCAGGGGTGCAGTTGCAATTCCCGAATGTGCTCCGGATACCGGGTCGGATCATTGGCATACGAAATGGCCAGGCCAAGTGACTCATGCAGGAGAAAGGACAATCCATGATGGTTTGGATCGGTCCCGGTCCTTTCCACGATGATTGATTCTGGCCGGGATGACCGGATTGCAAGCACAAGGCTCCGGGTCAGCTTTTCAACCGCATTGCCGCCTAATCGTTCCCCGATTCGTTCGGACCAATCCGCTGCGGATAGGCCGGGTTCGTTGGGATGACCCGACCAGGTCAGCCCTGCGGAAAAACCCGTTGCCCCCAACTTTCTAAGGTTCTTAAATACATCGTTTCCGGCCTGAAATTCCCTTTCGCCGGGCAAACCCTGACTGGCAACCCAGGCCTCGGCATGAACCCCATCCACCCACCCGACCTTTGCAATCATGGCCAGGTTGAGGTGCAACCGATCGGTACCAACGACCAGGGCCCCTGCCCGTTCTCCCCCCCTCCGCAAGGAATTCCAGCTTTGGCCACCATCCATGGTTCCAAGAATGGTCCCCCGATCCCCCACCGCATAACCCTGTTTTTCACTCACAAAATAAAGACCCCTTAGCGGAGCGTTTTGGTGGGTCAATGCCCTGGTCCAGTTCCTGCCTCCATCCTCGCTTTTCGCCACAAAGGAACCAGGCCTCCCCGCGAGCCAGATACCATTTGCCCGCCTGTGGCCCGCCAGGAAATCCACCTGGCCCAAGGCATCATTGGACAAAATTCCGGTAATCGACTCCCACCCCTTGGCCGTTTGGCGAAGAACCAATCCCTGCTCGCCCAAGGCAATCGCACCGGCCACCGGTTCCGCCCCGGAAACACTTTGGGTGGGCTCCTTTTCCTCCCGAAGGGAAGGGTCTGTAACGATGGCCCGAATGGACCGCTTTGCATTGGGATCCACCGTCTGAACGAGCCAGCCTTGGGATGCATTCTGGCCAATCACACCCAGAGGTCCTGCCACGATCAACCCGCCCTCCCGGTCCTTTCGGGCGGAGGCAATAAACCCTTTCACATGGGCACCGGGAGCAGGCTTCCAGGTCAGGCCACCATCCGTTGTTTCCAATACCCCGCCCGGAAAGCGATGATTGGCTTTCCCGATGAACCACCCTTTTTCTCCGGCAAATTGGGCAGAATAAAGGGCGGGGACCTCCCCAGCCAGAATGCGCTTCCAGGAAATCCCACCATCTTTGGTGAAAAGGACCACGCCCGAGGCATCCTCGGGCATCTCATCCTCGTGACCCACCGCCCACCCTTCCAAGGGACTGGTGAATACCACCGATTCCAGGGTGGCCCGTGTGGCAGTGGGCTGTTTTTCCCAGTTCTTGCCCCCATCCATCGTATGCAGGATGGTTCCCTCTTCCCCGACCGCCCACCCTTCTGAGGGATCGACGAAGCACACCGCCCTCAAGGAGGCATCCTGGGGACAGGTCGGCGAATCCCATCCAAAAGCGAGGCAAAAAAGCAATGTTTGTAGCAAGGGATCCCCCTCCATTCCAATGGGCAACCCTGACCTATGCCCTAAAGGGGGGTATTGGGGCAAGGTTAAAAGGAAAAAAAGTGGTTGGTGGTTAGCCCAAGTTACGCAGTTGGGGTGATTTTTCCCGATTTTTTGGCCAATTATGGAACCTGGTTGCGGTTTTTCCCAGGCTTTTGGAGTATGTCGAGTTCAAAAAGGTATGTAGGTTCGACCAGGTTACTTGATATGGCCCGCTCCTTGTGCGATTTTAACAATGGGGTTTGCCATTGTTCCCGGATCTACTGAACGGTTTTAAACCATTTGCCTTGGTTTGAAGGTTGAATTTCGGTGTGGAACAAGAGGCAGATGTTTCCATCTCTCGCCAACATTTGGTTCGTGGTCCAATGGCCAATGGCTCGGGCTTTCAGCCCTCAAATATTTTTTTTGGGGGGGGCCGAAACCTGGGCCGTTGGCCCAGGCTTTTATAGATCGGGCCTTTGGCCCGCAGAACCAAAACGGCAAGGGTAGGATTTGACCGGATGGTATTTGTCAGGCCACAGACATGGATTGGCATGCCACCTTCCTATTTTCACCGGTGTATGTTTTTAACGCCAACGGCGTGGTGCCATACCAGCCTGGGGCAACGCCCCAGGTACCCATTCCCAAATTCACATAGGGCTGAAAGCCCGAGCTATCCCATTCCTCAGTCTTTCGCCAATCAGGATCAAACGCCTTGAAACAGAACCTGTAAAGAGGATTTGTA
>SYLG01000148.1 GCA_005808665.1 Planctomycetia bacterium
TAGCTGTGACTTGGGTGAATACCCCCGTTCCAAGTGTGGGTGCATTTCCCATGGCATATATTGAGGTCAGGCCAGTGCAACCAGAAAACGCATAGAGCCCGATGGTGGTGAGGCTATTACCAAAGGAGATACTGGTCAGGCTGGTGCAAACCCAAAACGCACCGGTCCCAATGGTGGTGAGGCTATCAGGCAGGGTGAGGCTGGTCAGCCCTGTGCAATCATTAAACGCACCATGCCCGATGGTTGTGAGGCTATTACCAAAAGAAATGTTACCGAGGTTACTGCATGAAAAAAACGCATAGTTCCCGATGGTGGTGAGACTGTTGGGCAGGTTAATGCCTGTCAGGCTCCTGCAATCATAAAACGCATAGTTCCCGATGGTGGTGAGGCTATTACCAAAAGAAATGGTACCGAGGTTACTGCATGAATAAAATGCCCTGGTTCCGAGAGTCGTGACGCTATTCCCAAAGGTGATGCCAGTCAGGGTAGTTTTATTCTCAAACGCCGAACTACCGATGGTGGTAACCGTTTTACCTCCCAAGGTCGACGGGATCGTAATAGCTCCCCCGGCTCCCGTGTAGCCGGTAATGGTAGCATTGTCACCACTAACCGTGTAGTTGTAATCTCCTTCGGTGGGAAGCCTTACCCCGGATGCCTCCCAGGCGGGTTGGCTGGCAACCATGGTCTGGAAAACTGGCCCTGTAGCATATTCCAACCCCAAATTCCCTCCGGCCCCGGTCGTATCCGAACTTGCAGCGACATCCGCCCCTGTTATCCTTGCCCACGCATCGACCATTTCCCTTCCCGCCTGGGTCGAGGCCACCGAACAACCATAGAGCAGAATATCGGCATCGGTCGTCAAGGACTGGCCCCAGGTGGCCAAATCTGCCTCGTGTTGTTTAAGGGTTGCCCCATCCACCACCTGTTCCCCAAAGACCAAGGCTCCCGCTTGGCCATGGCTGATGATCCGAACGGTTTCAATGTCGCTTTGGCCCTTCAAGGCCAGGCTCATTTGGCCCAGGGGATCCTTGCCGGGGTGGATGGTGACCACCCACGATTGGGCCCATTCCGCCTTGGGGATACGGTCCACCAGTTCCAGATCGACAAAGGTGATGGAGGTTGGATTCCCGACCACCTGTTGTCCAGGAGGCTTTTGCCCAAGGGTGGGGAGGAATGGGTTTACCCAATCTTTATCCAGGGTCGGTCCCCCATGGAGAAAGGAGTCCAAACCGGTCGGCGTCGTTCGGTCTTCTAGGTTTTCCAACTGAAGGCGGATGCGTGATATTATTTGGCCTTTATCCCCTTTTCCCTTTCGGGAGGGTTGGGTGCCTTTTTTTTGGAACGGACAGAACAATGGATCCCAGATACCCATAACATGCGCCCCCAATAAATCATGAAGGGAGGGAAAAAGGCGCTTTCCCTGAAGTAGGGCGGGTGATTGTCCAAAGGAAAGTATGCTTATTGTATCCGTTTAGGAAGAATACCAATACCCATTTTGGAGGTTTTTAGAAATAATTTGATTCAGGCGTCTCATGGAACCACCCCGTCAGGCTTCGCCTGCCACCTCTCCAACGGAGGGGAATTCCTCCGGCCATGTTACGGGGTTGGAACCATGCAAACCCGTTTTTTCCCGGCCCGGTTTACCCCTGGCAGAACCACACACCAGCATTTAGACCTGTATTGGTTTGTGTTCCCAAGCCCGGTGGCCGGTTTCAGGCAACGGTGGCATGGGCCACGCGGCCAGCCACATCTGTCAGGCGATAATCACGGCCGTTATGCCGATAAGTGAGATTTTCATGATCCAAACCCATCAAATGGAGGATGGTTGCATGGAAATCATGAACATGAACCTCGTCTTTGGCGACCCGAATACCAAAATCATCGGATTCGCCATGGACATGTCCCCCTTTGACCCCTCCGCCCGCCATCCAGGATGAAAACACCCAATGATGATGTTCCCGGCCACTGGCCCCTGGTGTTTCCTTGAAGGGTGTGCGTCCAAACTCGGTAGTCCAAACCACCAGGGTGTCTTCCAACATTCCCCTTTGTTTCAAATCCCGGAGGAGCCCGGCAATGGGTTGATCCACATTTTTGGCAAGGGGGCCATGAGTGGCCATGTTGCCATGAGCATCCCAATTCCCCGCCCCGTTTGGGCCCCCATCAATGAGCTCAATGAATCGGACCCCTCTTTCGGCCAGTCTTCTGGCCATCAGGCATTGCCAGGCAAATCCCTCGGTTGAACCCCGTTTCAAACCATATAGGTCAAGGGTTGCATTACTTTCCTTTGCAAGATCAAAAATATCGGGAACTTCCATCTGCATTCCCGCAGCGGTTTCAAAGGATTTGATTCGGGCGTTAAGGAGTGGGTCATTTGGTCGCCCAAGCAGGTGGCGTTGATTCATTTTCAACATGGCGGCCATCTCGAGTTCCTGCAATCGGGAGCTTGGAGCCCGACGGTTAATGTTTTTTATCGGTTCCGCCCCTGGAACAACCAGCGTTCCCTGGTGGGCACCGGGCAAAAAATCGCTGGCCCAAACCTGGTTGCCGGCATAGGGTGTTTGCGGGGAAAGAACCACAAAGGAAGGCAGGTTTCGATTTTCGCTTCCAAGGCCATAGCTGATCCATGAACCTATGCTGGGTCTGGCAAAACTAAACGATCCGGTGTGCATTCCAAGTGTCGATTCGTAGTGGTTGGTATGGTCTGATCTAAGCGACCGGATGACACAAATATCATCAACACATTGGGCGGTATGAGGGAAAAGGTCACTAACCTCAGTTCCGCATTTCCCACGGGGATGAAACTTCCAAAGGGGCGGAGTCAAAAACATTTGGTAGTCGCCTTTGCGACCCTGCCACTCATTCACCGAAACACTTTTTCCTGCGTCAAGGAATAACCTGGGTTTGGGATCCCAGGAATCCACATGTGACACTCCACCGTTCATGAAAAGGAAAATGACCCGCTTCGCCTTGGCGCTAAAATGAGATGATCGAGGTGCCAAAGGGTCTTTTATGGGGGTTGATTGCCCTCCTGTATCGTCGGCAAAAAGTTGTGAAAGAATGCCGGAAAAGAGGGTGGATCCACCCACCATGGATCGAATCATTCCTCTACGGGTTGGCGACCAATCAGGCGTTAACGCTTTGGATGCAATTGGTTTCATGGATTTTCAATCATAGTGGAGGAATTCGTTGGAGCCAAAAAGCGTCCGCAAATGAGCGGCCAACGCATTGGACTCTGGCTGGGTAAGGCCAATCTTTGTCCATTCCGCCCGGAAGTCAGCAAGGAAGGAGGAAGCTTCCCTGATTTCAATTGCTTTGGGCGGCCTACCAAGGGCCAGTTTGTAGGAATAGCCAATTTGCAACGCCTCATCCTTGGAAAAAGCCATTACCCGCTTGGCCCCTATGTCAGATTTGGCGTGAACGAATGGATCGTTCAAAAAATAAAGGGCTTGGGTCGGGACAGTGGTAACACGCCGCTCGGGAGTGCTCGAGTTTGTGTCAGGACCGTCAAACAAGGCAAGAAATGGATGTCTTTTTAGGCGCTGGACCATGAGATAAGCACTCCGCTGGTCGTGTTCGTAAACCGCCTGGAAGGGAGCATGTTGGGTAAACCCCCAAGTTGTCGCCGAGGGAAAGGGGTGTTGCTTGCCCGCTTTGTTATCAAGCGTTCCACTGACAAAAAGGATGGAGTCCCGGATTTCCTCAGCACTGAGCCTTCTTGGGGCAAAAGCGCCGTAAAGTTCCAACGCTTCCCTGGAATGATTTGCCGATTGCTGCCAGGTGGAGCTCATAAGGATAAGCCTGTGCATGGATTTGACCGACCACCCTTTCTGAACAAATTGGCTGGCCAAATGGTCGAGTAATTCCGGATGGGATGGTGGACTACTGCGTGTTCCAAAATCGTTGGGAGTGCTAACCAATCCCCGACCAAAATGATGTTGCCAGATTCTGTTCACCATGACCCTGGCAGGGAGTGGATTATCAGGATTGGTTAACCAATGGGCCAATTCCAACCGACCGCTTCCCGGAGTCTTGGCGGCAAGGGTTTTCCCTCCAAGGGCTTTGATGAATCCCCGTTGCACCTCGGCCCCAGGTCGGTCCGGTTCTCCGCGAATTTGAATTTTGACATCGTGGGGAGTGGTTTCGGACACACCATAGGCCAGGGGAACGGGACCATGAACAAGTTGCGTTTCGAGTTCCGTCCTGGCCCTTTCCTCTTTTTGGGTTAGGGTTGCGATCCGATCCTTCAGGTTTTTGATTTTTTGGAGGCGATCTGCCAGCAATTCCTTGCTTTCCTTTGGTGAATCAACGCCAAGGGGATGGGAGGTTGAAACCAGGAAATTATCAGCGTCAAGAGCGGGTTTATTTCCGGCAAGGTGCCCCCCACTGTCAATAAAGGCATAGTCAATGGTCCCTTCCCAACCCTCTGCAAGGAGTCCCTGAAAGGCGGTTTTTTGGTTCCCAGTGGCAACCGACCCGGTATATTTCCTATTTTTAAGATCCAATTCTACTAATACTTGATACCATTCACCCCTTGTCAGTGAAATGGGTTTTTCCAATGACTTTCCATTTCGAACAAACAAAGAACCCTCGTTAAATGCCATTTCAATGGCTGGGGAGGTGTGGCTTTTGCCGAGCTGAAACCGCCAAGTTCCCAAATAATCCTGTCCTTTATCCTTGCTGTTCTGACAACGAAAATCAAAGCCTAAATACAATCGATCGGTGGTAGTTGCCCTAAAGGGGTGAGGAAGGTGTAAACCGAAACCGTTGTATCCCCCTGTTTGGGTCATGGGCAAATGGATGCCCTGTTTACCATCTGGATAAATATTCTTTTTTGGGCTTTGGGAATCCTTTTTGATGATCACCCCGCTGTTTGGCCCAGGATGAAAGGGCAATTTGGGCGGCATACCTTCCATTTGGCCTTCCAAATCTCCATCAAAACCAAGGATACCCTGGAGTTCATCCCGAAATCCACGCAGTTGTGAAACCCATTCCATGCCTTTAACCGAGGGCGTAAAGGACACGGGTGCAAGAGGGGGCTCCTGAAGGGCAATGTTGTCAAAATCCAAGCTAGGCATGAATCCCAAGTCCACGCTCCCGGACCTGATTTCCAAAAGATTGATGGGGCCCGAAGCCTCCTTGCCAAGGGTATGTTTTTCAAGGAGAGTCACTTGACCAGGGAGGCCCACGGATCCGGAAAAAGTCCGATTGTCCAAATCGATTTCAAGTTGGAGGCTGTGCCAATCGCCCGGTTTGGCAAGGGGAATGGCCTTTTTAACCGCATCAATCCCCACCACGATTTCATTCATGCGTAGGAAAACTTCAACCAGAGTGCCTTGCTCCTTTGAGCCAATAGTCAGATGATGGGCCCCAAGAGCCTTAGGGTTGGTGGTAGCCACTTTGAAGTCAATGTTGAAATGGGTAACACCCTTGTTTCTGCTAGGGAAAATACGCTGTCGGACGCTTATATCGGTTGAGTTTGGAGCGATGTTGCAACCGACTTCACCAAAGGGATGAAGGTTTTTAAAGGGGCTTTGGGCGGATTGTGTCACCGAAACCTTGCCGTCGTAAAACCAGGGGGAAACCAGCACGCCGTAGCTTCCTCCCGAGGCTACCCGCTGCATTTCAAAGTCCCCATCCATATCGTCAAGGGACCTTAGGATCGAGGATGGTTTGATTCCAAGGGAAGCAAAAGCGGATTGAAAGTCACGAAACATTTGCATGGATACCTTGGCGGGAACCAGCGGTACCAAGGCCCGATATTTCCCCTTTTGTTCGGAACCGGGGAAAGCATACCTTGTGCTATCAAAAATACCATAAAGACCGTAATAGTCGCGCATGGAAACGGGGTCGAATTTGTGATCATGACACCTGGCACACCCTACCGTCAAGGCAAGGACGCTTTGCCCCAGCGTGTCGATTGTGTCCTGAATGGTAAGGTGTTGGTAATTCTCCGAATCAAAGCCAAAACGCCGCGAAAGGGCGAGAAAACCGGTTGCAGCGACCTGCTCGGCATACTTTTCCGGTGAGCCTTGGGAAGCCAAAATGTCGCCCGCCACCTGCTCCCGCAAAAAAACATCGTATGGCTTATCTGCATTGAACGAATCCATCACATAGTTTCGGTAACGCCAAGCTTCCGGGAGGGGATAATCTGCGGTGTCCCCGGCCGTGTCCGCATACCGAACCACATCAAGCCAATGCCGTCCCCAATGTTCACCATACTGGGGCGATGCCAAAAGGCGTTCAACGACCCGCTCAAATGCATCCGGTTTTTGGTCCAACTCAAATCGTTTTACCTCCTCGGGAGAGGGTGGGAGGCCCGTGAGGTCGAAAGTTGCCCGCCTGATCAGGGTGTGCAAATCTGCCCTGGGAGCGGGCTTGATACCTGCTATTTCGAGTTTGGAAAGAATGAATGGATCAATGGAGGATTTCACCCACCCCCTATCCTTAACCATTGGTGGCCTGGGGTTTTTCACCGGATTCAATGACCAAGGCAAGTCAGAGCCACCCTTTGAGGCAAGGGTGGTTTCCGGATAGGGTGCCCCCATTTTGACCCAAGCCACCAAATCGGCAATCTTGCCTTCAGGAAGTTTTTTTCCTCCCTCCCCGGGGGGCGGCATCCGTAAATTCTTGTCCAGGTGGCTGACGGCACGGATCAACCGGCTCTTTTCAGGGTGACCGGGGGAAACGATGGACCCGTCAATTCCTCCCTTGAGAAAATCCGATCGGGTATCGAGTTTGAGACCACCCCGGACCTTTTTCGCCAAACCACTGTGGCAGGAGTAACAGTGTTCGACAAATACGGGTCGAATGCGATTTTCAAAAAATGTATTCCCAGCCTGGTCTTCCTCCGCCATCAATGGGGGTGTTAGCCAGTTGGTGCATACCCCAACCACTATCAAGGCCAAAGTCTGATTCAGGGACAAAAACAAGCCAAGATCAGGGAACCCTTTATTGAATGCTCCAAGTCCAGGGAGATTTTTTACCATGGAGGATCAATTCCAAAATGGGCCAAAGGGATGATTTATTCTCTCGCTGCCCGGATAAACGCTTCGAAATTGGCAACCGGCGAGGTGGGATCCATGCCATGGCTTAAGTTTAGCACATGGTTGTGCCCACCACCAGCCAAAAGGCAAGCTTTGGTGGCGGCGTAAACCTGTTCCGGTGTACCGTTTCGCATAAGCTCCTGGGGGACATTTCCCTGAAAAACTAGGTTTGGCCAGCGGCGGCGGCAATCCGCCAAATCGTGACATCCACCCAAGCTGATTACCGTTGCACCTGATTGGGTCATGCGATCCAAATGTGGGTTCTCCTTAACGAAAAGGATTCGTGGGATATCAACCGAGTCAAAGACCGCCTGATGGTGCGGATGGGCCCAAAGGTTATATTCCGTGGGTGAAAGTCCTCCCGCCCAAGAATCGAAGAGCTGGAAGGCAGCCGCCCCACGACGGGCAAGCTCTTGCACAAAAAGTTGGGTTGCCTTGGTGATGCGTTGTAATAATTCAGCCCAGGTTTCAGGTTGTGCATGGGCAAATTCCCGGACCATGTCGATATTTTTTCCCGCACCAAGGGCATAGCTTGCCACAGTAAAGGATGCTCCCGCAAACACCAAAACGGGAAGTCTTCCCTGAAGGCAGGCTAGGGTCGATTCCAAAAGGCGGATAACTCCATCATAATTTTCTGGTTTTGGTTCGGGATTTAGCCTTTGCACATCTTTCATGGAGGCTACTTGCCACCGGGGCATTGGCCCCACCCTGGGTAAAAGGTCAAAGGGTTGGCCCATTGCCACCAGCAAGGTAGTGATGTCATAAAAAAGGATGATCCCGTCCACCCCAAATCGTTCCGGCAAAAGGGAAGCTTTGGTGGCCCTTACGGTATCGTTTGCAAAAGTGTAAAAATCCGTGTCGCCCCGGATTCGTAGAAATTCCGGATCCCACCGGCCCGCCTGGCGCATGGCCCAAACCGGTACTCGTTCTACTGTTTCACCCCTAAGGGCCCTGGTTAACAAATGGTCGCTCATGGATTCCTTGGAAAAAATTAGTGGTTGTGCCCCTGAAAAGAGCGGTGTTTTTTATCGCCCTTGGCAAGGATGTAAGCGATCAAATCCAAAACTTCATCCCGGTTCAATTTGTCAAGCAACCCCTTGGGCATGGTCGAAACCGGGGATTTTTTCCGTCCCTCCACTTTACTCTTTTCCAGGATGGTCGGCTTGGTACTTGCCAAGGGATTTTCCATCACCTGGATTTTGCCATCTTTCTCCTCAAGGATGATCCCTGTGACAATTTTCCCATTATCCATTTCAAATATCTCGCTTTGATACTTTTCGTGGATTTTCAGGCTGGGTTGAATGATTTCGCGAAGGATGTCCTGCGGACCCCACTTGGGGTCCGGCTTGGTCAGGTCGGGACCAAAAACATTCCCTTCGTTTTCCATTTTGTGGCATGCTACACAGGTGGCAACCTTGAACATCAACTTGCCATTGCCATAACTCCGGTCGGTTAGGTCGGTGACCGCCTGGTTCAGGTCTTCCACCTTCCACTCTGTCCGAGACCTTTTGTCCCTCAGCAAACCATCTACTGCCTCCAGTTTGTTGGCCAATAAATAGGCATCTGGCGCAGCTTGAAAGGCATCGGGGTCGGCCACCACATACATTGCCCCATACATTCGCATCCAGTGACCAGGATAGGTGCAAACGAAAGGATAAACCCCAGGTTCCTTCGGGGCCACAAAGTTAAGCTTTTGCGTTTCACGAGGTTGCAAAAGGCGGCTGGCCAAAAGGACTTTGTCGGACCGGGGAACATAATGCCTGGCTGCGGCATCTGGGTGAGTGGCTGAAATCTCTCCTGCTTTTCCTATTTCTTCCAGGGACCCCGGCTTGGTTATGACAAAATTATGCGGCATGAGATCAGAATTGCCCAGGATGAATTCGATGGGACGACCTGCTTTGACCACCAGGATTTCTTTGTCGTAGGACATTCGTTCGGGAAGGGTTCCCAACCGAATCACCCGAACGGCAATTTCCCCCAGTTCCTCCCTAAGGCGCATTGCGTCCTTGGGAGCAAGAGTACCAATGAGGTTGTCGGCCAACTCCATGGCCTCAAGAGCCTGAGCTCCGGTTCGATCCTTGGCGGGTAGGGCCTTTAGTGATTTGATGAGGTCACCAATTAACCGATTTGCAATGGGTGTCGGGCACGCCTTTGAGGGCAGCCGTAGCAGTGCCTTGATTGCCGCATTTTTGTCATCGGGCAACCTGAAGGCTTCAGCCAAAAGGCGAAAGGAATTTTCTTCCTGGCCCCGATTTCCCGCAAGGGAAAGCATGGCATCGGCCTTTATCGTTCGGGAGGGATTGGCCCCACCTACCTCGACCTGGGAAAATCCTTGCGGTGCTGGTTGGTCTTTCTTTTCAAAAACGACATTGCGCGAATTGTCCAACACCTTAAGGGTATAGTTGGCAAGTCGCAATCCAAAATTTCCATCGGTCCGATTATAAATACGAACGCTATCAATGGGAAATTCGCTACCCAGGTCAAGTTCCCACCATGGATTGGGAGTTCCCTCGGCAGAATGGGTTTGGCCATTGTCACCATAACTTCCCGATTTGTTGCCATCAATCGCCCTTCCAGGGCCGCCCCCATACCCTTCCGAGGATTGCCTTGCCTTGCCTTGCCTTGCTACATTGTTGCCATCCGAATCCACCTCGATTTCTGCAAGGGTAAGGGTCCGCTGAGGTCCGACAAGTTCCACCCGAACGAAACGGCCAAGGACACGCCTGGACCTCGTATCATTCAGATTGGCCGGCAATCCATCCAGCAAACCTGCCAACCTTGGGTACAATTTGGCCCGGAGAGAAACATCCGCGATCAAGTCGCTTGAATGGATCCAATCGCGAAGGCTGCCTACTTTTAACACGGCAAGGCCCCAAGCTTTTTCTTCCGATCCATCAAGGTTCATCAAAATCACCCAACCTATTTGCCTAAGGAGTTCTTGTGTGGCGGTTAGGGCTAGTGATTCAATTACCGGGCGTAGTTGTTCCAGTTGAGCCGCTGGTTGTGCTACCAGGAGACGAACCAATTCCAAAAGGACCGACTCTTCAATAGTTTCCCCTTTGGATCCCGTTCTAATCATCTCCAAAGCAACCACCGCCTGGGATTTGTCCTCCCTTTGGGCCAAATCCCTTAGAGCTTCCCGTCGTACCTCTTCGCGTAACCCGGGGCGCATGAGGATTTCGCGAAGGACTGCCGTCGTTTTCTTTCCCATCAACAAGGACTCGACGGACATGCCCCGAAGTAGAAATCGGGCCGCACGCTCGTTTTTCAGGTCAATGGGGCGTTTGTCCGCCAAAGCTTTTTTCCAATGAGGCTCCAGGGTGCGAAGTGTTTCTTCCCGAACGAAATCCACAAAGGGATCCGGGGGAGCCTCGCCTGCAATAAAGGGAATATCAAGAGCCTCCGGGCTCGTGAAAAAGCTGGCAGTCCGAACGGCTTCAACCCGAACCAGGGGATGATTGTCGGCGGCTAACTTTCGTAGCAGATTAAGGGCGTTGGGAATGCGATCCAGCCAATGGGAGAGGACCCTCACCGCTGCTGCCCTTGCCCTATGGTCCGTGGAAGTAAGGACGGCTTGTAGTAGCTCGGGATTCACGGCATCCAAATTCTGGTGGAGCCAAAGCCCTTCCAGCATGTTATGTACATAATTGGAATCGGTTTTGTCCAAGCTGGCAATCCAAACCTTGGCATGGTCAAGTACTTCAACAGGTTTTCGTGATCCCAATTCGTTCCGGGCAGCATACCGTACCCGTTCGGTGGGATGCCTCAATATTTCCAAAAGGCGGGATATGGGTTCTCCTGCAATGGGAGGCGATTTGGCCAAGGGCCTGCCTTCATGGGTGATCCGGTAAATCCTGCCATGGCTTCGACCCCTGCTTGGATCCCTGAGGTTATGCTGCATATGGCCAATGATGGGGTTGTGCCAATCAATCAGATAGATGGCCCCATCAGGACCAATCTTCATGTCAGAAGGGCGAAAATTGGGATCGGAGGAGGAAATGATGGGTTCCAGTTCGGTCCCTTTGAAACTTCCACCGTCGGGTTCGATTTTGTAACGCAAGATACCCTGAAAACCAATCGCATTTCCCACCAA
Source organism: Planctomycetia bacterium (assembly GCA_005808665.1). Taxonomy (GTDB): domain Bacteria; phylum Planctomycetota; class Planctomycetia; order Gemmatales; family Gemmataceae; genus SYLG01. Next base: position 11,137 of record SYLG01000148.1, read on the forward strand.
AAGGTTGTCCTGGTACTCTTCCGGAAAATGGGGACTTGAAAGGTATTCCATTCCAGGACACGGACGGGTTCGCTGTTGATAGACCTGGGGGGGGCGATTGTGTTTATTGGGATAGTCCAGATGCCCCGAGAAAAGGGCGGCGTGGAACGGTGTTGCCCCTGTTCCGTCCACCACGATGTCCTGCCCCCACCTGTCAAAAACATGGCCATGGGGATTGGCGAAACCAAAGGTGATGTAGACCTCGAATTTTTGCCGCCTTGGGTCATAACGGTAGACCCCGGCATTGGCACAACGCCTAGGAGCTCCCCATGGGCTTTCCACCTGGGTGTGATGAAAGGTTCCCTCCTGGAAATAGAGGCCACCGGCTGGGTCCAACACAAAACTGTTCGAGGCGTGATGGGTATCGGCGGAATCAAGCCCATGGACGATCCGTTCCTTGAGATCGGCTTTGCCGTCTCCATCGGTGTCCTTGAGAAACCAAAGGTCAGGAGTTTGGGCTACCAGCACGCCACCATTCCAATGTTCAAATCCGGTAGGACAATGAAGATCATCGGCAAAGGTGGTCACCTTGTCTGCCTTGCCATCTCCATTGGTATCTTCAAGGACCAACAGCTTATCGTTCATGGCCTCTTTGGGTTTGAAATGTGGGTAGGTAGGCCAGACGGCGACCCAAAGTCGGCCCTTGGTGTCCCAAGACATTTGAACCGGGTTAACAAGTTCGGGAAATGTCTCTTCCGAAGCGAACAGGTTAACTTTGAGGTTTTTTCCCATTTTCATCAAATCGATCGATTCCTGCCCAGAAAGGAATCGGTGCTTGCCCCCTTCGAGGGGACCGGGTTTGTTGGTTTTTACCTCGAGAAACGGAGGGGTATTCGAATCATCGACTTTAATATCTCCCCCTTTGGCCACCGCCCAAATCCTTCGATCCCGATTGGCGGTCATTACATCAAGAACTTCCATCTCCCGCTGCATTACCACAAAATTGGTCTGTTTGTCCGGGGCAAAAACCAATCCCGCCCTGCCCCCGAAAACGGAATAACCATCGGTTGTCCGGTAACGGGCAAACCAATGCTGATTTTTGTCCAAAACCGCCCTTTGGATTCGCTTCAAATTGGTTTCTGGAACCGGCTGATCAAAAAGGGCCTTTTCAATGACACGGGCAAGGGCAGAGTTTCCATGATCATTGAGATGGATGCCGTTGATTGTCCAGGGATTACCTTGGGATTGGATAGCAAGGGTCGGAGTGAAAAGGTCGACGAACAAAACTTGCCTTGCCGCTGCCACCTCCGCCATGGCCTTTGAATAGACAGCCAAGCGTTGGTTATTTTCCTTTCCATCGGGCAAATGAATGGAGCGCAGGTTTTCGTGGGCAATGGGTGAAAAAAGCACTACCCGGGGAAGCGATTGACCATCAAATTTTGTGGTTGTTAGGCTTTTGAGGTAGTTATCCAACTGGGCCTTGAACAAAGGAAGGCCTTCGGTCCCGGCGAATGATTCGTTGTACCCAAAAAATGCAAAGATGACATTGGCTTGGACCTTGGCGAGCCATTCTTCAGGAGTGCCAAAACTCTGGGACCTTAGGCGGGTCGTGATTTCATCCGCGGAAAAACCGAGGTTACGAATGACCAGTTCATTATCAGGAAAGCGGGCCTGAATCAGGGCCTCCAGGTAACCGGAATGTTGCATCCTTTCGGCCAGGGTATTGCCCACAATGGCAATGCGATCTCCCTTTTCCAGGACCAGGGGTTTGCCTTGGGGTGCCACCCCAAAAATGGGCAATCCCTGGAAAATAACCGTTGCCAAAGCAAGGAAAAAAGGTTGCATGAACGGAGCCTTTGGGTGGGGAGGGAAATATCTGCTTCAGGGGGACCCAAAATCATAGTCTAGGGCATCCGACCTGCGTCTCCATCCATGGATTCCTGATTCCAACGGGTTTGCGAAAAGGCAAAAGGCAGAAATGGGGACCCTTTGGAAAAACCTGCCCTATCCATTTTCAGGGCAAGGGTTAGTCCACGAGATCCAGTCCACTTTCTCCAGCCACAATTTCGCCGATTTCATATGCCTGATAACCAATGGCATTGAGTTGTTGAAGCACACTTTGAGCAAAATAGCGGCTCACCGTAATGGTCATGCCGATTCCCATGTTGAATACCTTGAACATTTCTTTCGAATCAATTCCACCCACATTTTGCAGCCAGGTGAAAATTCCGGGCATGGGCCATGACCCCTTCCGGATGCGGACCCTGCGACCCGTGGGGATGGTCCGGGGAACATTTCCCTCCAATCCTTCGCCAGTTATGTGCGCAATGGCCCGAACCACTCTCCTTTTGGTGGGATAATGTTGCAATATTTGGCGAATTGCCCGGGCATAAAGCCTCGTTGGGGTGAGCAACTCATCCCCAATGGTTTTGCCTAGTTCAGGAACGAATGAGTCCACCTTGAGTCCCATTTTTCCAAAGGCCACTTTGCGGGCCAGGGAATAGCCGTTGCTGTGAAGGCCAGAGCTGGCAAGGCCCAAGACAATATCCCCTTCACGAACACCGTGGCCATCCAGGATGTGGTTGCGTTCAATCACTCCAACGCAAAACCCGGCCAGGTCATAATCCTCGGGCTGGTAAACATCTGGGAGAATGGCGGTTTCCCCACCGACAAGGGCGCAACCCGATTCCACACATCCAATGCTTATCCCTTTGACAATCTGTTCCAAAAGAGCAGGATTGTCTTTTGGGAGAGCCACATAATCCAGAAAGAAAAGGGGCTCCGCACCCGTGCAAAGGATGTCATTCACCGACATGGCAACAAGGTCTATGCCAACAGTGTCATGCCGCCCAAGCATCGAGGCAACCTTGAGTTTGGTACCCACGCCATCGGATCCGGAAACCAGGACGGGATTTTTGTAGTTCCTTGCAAATAGCTTGTTGGTAAAATCGAGGCTAAAAAGGCTGGCAAAGCCCCCAAAACCGTCAAGAACCCGGGGACCGTGCGTGCGTTTGACCCACTTGGAAATGCGTGAAAGCCCGTCTTCATAAAGGTCAAGATCCAAACCCGCTGCTTTGTAATCCATTTTTTCGGTGCTCAATGGAGCCTCAGCCATGACCAATCCGTCCTTATGAAATGGATTTACCTAAAGGGCAATTCTAGCAACCGGAGGGTCAATCACCTTACCAAGGAGGCTAACCCATCCGGATTTGGTTGGAATTGAACCCGGAATTGCGGTTGAAAAATGGGAATACCCTTCAATGTTAAAAGGAAGTACCCCATTGGATCGTTCCCCACCCGTTCCTAGCAAACCTTCTTCCCTTGGGAGGTTCACCATGCGCCTCGACCATGTTGCCTACCGTGTTGCGGACCGAAAGAAGTCAGCCCGGTTTTTCATGGATGCCCTTGGATATAAGGTCCAACAAGAGTTTGTCATTGATTTTGGGGAAGGTCAAACGGCCCAGTGCATTGCCTTGGAACCCCCCGAAAAAATCCAGGGGAAAATGCCTTGGGTATCCGAAAACTATCACCTTGCTCCCGAGATTTTCGTTTCAGATGGGAGTTCAGGCTCCATTGTCGGGGATTGGGTCAAAGCCCGGGGCGGGATTGGGGGCATCCACCATATGGCCTATATGGTCGATTCCGTCGAAAAAACCATGGAGGAATGGCGATCCAAAGGGCTCGCCGAGTTTACTTCGGAAAAGCCTCTGACCTGCCCGGGTTTGACCCAGGTTTTTACCAAACCTTCTGAATTAACCGGGATTATTTATGAGTTCATCGAACGGGAGGAATATGGTTTTTGCAAGGACAATGTTCGGGCATTGATGGAATCCACCCGTGGCATTTGAGGGCTCTTCATGTTGAATCGCCGTGCGTTTTTGGGAACAGGATCCCTTGGTGTATTGGGAACCGTGGCACAGGCCACCCAGGCCCGACCGAAGGTGGCCTTTTTGGGAACGGCCTTTTACAAACATAGCCATGCACAGCATTTTCTCGATCGTTTGACCCAAGGATATACTTGGGAAGGCCGATGGGTTGTACCTAGGGTTTCTGTGGCATCGGTTTATGTGGATCAATTTCCGATCAACGATATAGCCAGGGGGCGCATCCAAAAACACAATCTGAACCTGGCAAATACCATCGAAGAGGCCCTTACCCTGGGAACGGGGAAACTTGCCGTCGATGGAGTGGTAATCATTGGGGAGCATGGCAACTATCCCAAAAATGAAATGGGCCAATACCTTTATCCACGCTACGCCTGGTTCAAAAAAGTTGTCAAAATATTTGAAGCGTCTGGTCGGGCGGTCCCTGTTTTCAACGACAAGCACCTTTCCACCACTTGGGCAGAATGCGCCGAAATGGTTGCCGACTCCAAGCGGCTCGGTTTCCCATTCCTTGCTGGATCGTCTTTACCCGTGACCTGGCGACTTCCTGAATTGGAATTGCCCCTGAACATTCCCTTGAGGGAAAGTGTCTGTGTTGCTTACGGCGGAGTCGACAGTTATGATTTTCACGCCATGGAAACAACTCAATGTATGTCGGAAAGGCGCCAAGGGGGGGAGACTGGAATTCGTTCGGTTTGGGCCCTGAAGGGAAAAGCACTATGGCGGGAGTTGGCAAAGCCCGAAAGGGCAACAACCGCCAGGCTGGTAGTTGCCGCACTGAATACCAGCCACAGCTTGCCTGTTGTGGAAGGGTACCTAACCGGCCCGGTGGATTTATTATGGGCTGCCGAATCCTTGCCTGAATCCATCGGTTATTTGATCGAACACAAGGATGGTTTTCAGACAACGGCTCTTTTAACCAAAATTGCCGATTTCAATTATGCCGGGATAACCTCGGAGGGAAAGATTTCCAATTGCCAAATGATGTTACCCATGCCAAACCGGAATGCGACCACGGCGGATTTTTTCAACCCGTTGGTTCGCCACATTGAAAACATGATCCTGTCAAACCACCTACCCTATCCGGTGGAGCGAACCCTTTTGACATCGGGTATGGTGATAGGTGGGATGAAATCGCTTTTTCAGGGGCAAAAAAAGGTATTGACACCTGAAATGGCGACTACTTACCGGGCAAAAGCGGAAAGTGCATTCCGCAAATAACTGCCAAGTTCAAATATTTTATTTTAAGGAACCGCCATGCTACTCCAGGAAATGACTTGGTTAATGGTTGACAAACTTTCACGAAACACCCCGGTAATAATACCAGTTGCCGCCCTGGAACAGCACGGACATCACCTGCCTGTATTTACAGATAGTATGCTTTTGGGGGAGGTTATCAGGCGCGCCCACGATGCGGATATTTCCACAGGACCGGTTGCTTCCCAGGTTTTGATTACCCCTTTGTTCTGGTTGGGAAACTCCGAACACCATCTTGATTTTCCCGGGTCGATGTCGGCCTCACCCAGGGTCTACCTTGACCTCCTCCGGGACATGGTGGAGAACTTCCTTTTTCATGGATTCAGGCGGATCCTTATTCTGAACGGACACGGGGGGAATATAGTCCCGGCCCAACAGGTGTTGTTTGAAATAAGGCAAAAATATCGAGACAAACACGATCTTTTACTGGTTTCAGCAACCTATTGGCTGCTTGGTGGCCAACCCAAGCGAATGGATCCCTCGTTGTTTCAGGATCAGGTACTCCATGCGTGTGAATATGAAACCTCCATGGTAATGCGGATCCGTCCAGAACTTGTTGGGCCCGTCCAAAACCTTGAAACCATTGGTCACGCAGACGGAATTGCCCCGGCCCATAGGGCATGGATCACCAAGGATCGTAGCACATGTGGCCATATTGGTTCGCCCCAATTTGCCACACCAGCAAAAGGGGAAACCTGTTTTTCCGTGTTTCAGACGGATGTTGTCCGACTTTGGCAACAAATGATTGCTTGGGACGGAAAAAGTTGGGTAGTTTAAGGGAGGATTGTAACACCATTTTTCCGCAGGAGCAAAAACTTTTATGACTCACAAATGGAAGATTTGCGGATTGCTATTGTTGGCACTTTTATTGAATTACATGGATAGGCAAACCCTATCACTCACGATCTCGCCGATTAGCCGGGAACTTGGACTTAGTAACTCCCAATATGGTGAAATCGAACGGGGTTTTAGCCTGGCTTTTGCGTATGGCGGATTGGTCGCAGGATTGCTGGTGGATCGCTTCAATGTTCGTTGGCTTTATCCCCTTTTTTTATTGGGTTGGTCCATTGCCGGAGTGGCAACGGGTTACGCCGACTGGATTGGACGAACGCTAGCCCCGTTTGGTAATCTTTGGTGGTCCGGGGGAATTGATCCCCAAAACACAACGGAAACATCCTATTTCGGATTTTGGCTCTGCCGAACTCTTCTTGGTGCTTTCGAAGCAGGCCAATGGCCCTGTGCCTTGGTGGCCACCCAGAGGTTGCTTTCGGCAGCGGATCGCCCTGCCGGGAACAGCGTTTTGCAAAGTGGTGCTTCTTTGGGTGCCATTCTTACACCAATTGTAATCGAAGGATTGGTAACGGACTCCCAAGGGTCCTGGCGATTGCCCTATCCCGTCATTGGGCTTGCCGGACTAGCCTGGATTTTTCTTTGGTTGGGAATGACAAAAAATGCTGACTTTTTGTTGAAGCCAAAAGAGTCTTTCGACCCAAACATGCATGGTTCAAAACCCAGGGAATTGCCTTTTTTCAGGCCGGAAATTCTTTTTCGATTAACGGCCCTTGCCATTGTTGTGATCGCCATTAATGCCATCTGGCAATTTTACCGGGCTTGGATGCCCAAAATGCTGGAAGAGCAGCACGGCTATTCGGCAAGCCAGGTTCGCTGGTTCGTTGTTTTGTACTTTATTGTCACGGATGTGGGTTGCTTAACCTCCGGTTTCCTGGCAAGAAAACTGAGCGCAAGGGTGGGCAACCATGGGGCCCGAGTCGTGGTTTTTGCAATTTGCTCTCTTCTTTGTATTCAGGGAACCATTGCTTCCATTCAACCCGGTGGGCCCCTGCTCCTTGGCTCACTATTGGTGGTAGGGTTTGGTGCCTTGGGGCTTTTTCCAATCTTTTATTCTTTAACCCAGGAGCTTTCCGAACGACACCAGGGCAAGGTGACTGGTTTTCTCAGTTTTGTCGCCTGGATTACAACAGCCGAGATGCAAAAACGGATTGGGCAACATGTCGACAAGACCAGTTCCCATGCGGATGGTTTGTTCTGGATATCCCTTTTTCCCTTGGCTGGTTTGGCAGCATTCTTGTTGCTTTGGCCGCCCCAAAGGGAAAAACAGGGAATTCCATCCCCATGAATGCTTAATGGGGAGATTTTTAAAAAAGGTGTTTCGGTGTTGAAGGAAAATTCCCTGTCGCCCAATAATTCTTAATCAAAATCAATTTGGTGGTGGCTTAATCGTTCATGCCCACCCCTTGTAAGGCGGTAGTTGCGTTCAATACGCATTCCCCCTTTCCCGGGAATGTAAAGTCCCGGTTCCAGGGTCACGACATCGTTGACCTCAAGGACATCCTTGGAATCAGCCACGAAAAATGGTGCTTCTGGATGGGTAAGTCCCAACCCATGGCCGGCATGGTGCCCGAACCACTGGTCCATCCCGGCATTTTGAAAGACTCCCTGAACGGCAGCATGAACGGCCCTTGCCTGGTTTCCCGAAACCAGTTCCCTTTCTCCCGCCGCCATTGCCAAAAGGCAGAGGCTCATCATTTCTTTTGCATAGGCCGTTGGAGTTCCGACCGCCAAGGTGGTAGTAAAGTCACCCCGATATCCGCAAAGGACCGCTGAAAAATCAAGGATAAAAAGATCTCCTTCATTCAATATTTGCCGGGTGGGGGGGCCGCCTTTCCGTTCAGGACCGGGGCTCACCGCAAAATCGCCGTAGGTAACCACCGCCCTGCCGGCTGCAAGTGTTGTGGCATGGGCTACTCCCGCATAGATTTCAAGTTCGGTCAAACCGGGGCGAATGTTTTTCCTTGCCCAATCATGCCCTGCTTCCTGGGCAGAGATTGCACGACGAATGAGTGCCAATTCATCGGGATATTTGCGCCTTCTGAGGGTTTCTATGGTGGCAAATAATCCTGAAGCATTTGGGTCGTTGGCAAGATCATGGATCCTGCCCGGGAAACCGACGGGAATCATCGACAAACCCCGAATCCAAACAGGGGCATGGACGCCATCATACCAGGGTGCCACCACCCGGGTTAACCCACACCCCTCACAAACGATCCCATCCAATTCCTCAGGAAGGCGGTCATGATGGGTGATTATCCCAGTGCCATCTTCATTCAGCTGGAGGATTGCCCCAAACCCGGCCCCCAAACTAAAGGGATCGACCCAAAATCCTGTCAAATAACTCAAATGCACAGGATCTGCCAAAAAAAGAGGAAATGAATTTCCCCCCTGAACCTTCCATGCGAGGCAAAGGGCTTGACGACGCTGAAAACATAAAAGGGGATCGGGCAGGCTCACAAATTACCTATCTTTCCTATATATCTGTTTTCCCACCCCTAGAAGACCAGAATTCAGGTCACAGCCATTGGTTCACCCGGGGATAAAGGGTAAAATCAGTTTATGTTCCTTTTTCGTCAAACCGTTGATTTGTCCTGCAAGGTGATTGCCTTGGCTTCCGGTATTTGCGTTCCCTTTGGCGTTTGCATTGGGATGGCCTTTGGAGGTGAGTGGGCATTGGCCCAAGGCCCCCCGGTAACGCCTGTGGAGTTGGTACGGCTTTTGGGGTCGGATGTTTTTCGCGAAAGGGAACGGGCTACTGCTTCTTTGGAACAAATGGGAATGGAAGCTAGGGATTCCATCCTTGGCGGCCTCAAAAGCGATGACCCCGAGGTTGTTAGGCGCTGCCGATTGATCCTTCCCATGGTTGAAAACCTGGAAATGGAGGGATTGATTCAAAAATTATCCCGTCCTGATTTTAACCCCGAGGAACTCAAAGTACCGGGTTGGGGCCGTTTTCGTGAAATTGCCGGTACGGGGGATTCGGCCCGAAAACTTTTTGTCGAAATGTGCAAATTGGACTTGGCCTTTTTGCGGGATGTGGAACGAAAACCGGAACAAGGGTTTGATTTGATCCAGGCCAAATGCCTTTTGACCCAAAGAAACATCCAAGTACCAGGCGGTTCGGGAGTGGTGCCAATCGCAACCGGGGAATTGGGTGCAATCCTTTTTTGTGCCACCAACCCCAAGGTTCGGATTCCTCCCAATTCGCTCCACACCATTAACAATTTGCTTTATAATCCGTCGGTTCGGATGGCCATTACCACGGGTGATGAGGATGCTCCCATACGCAAACTGGTTTCCCTTTGGTTGGCCAGTCCAACGGATCCTGCATTCCTGGTGCAGAATCTTTACATCACCACAAATCTGAACCTCAAAGAGGGCGTGGATTTGGCGGTTCGTATCCTTTCCCCAAAGGATCCCAAGGCATTGGACGCCGTTAATGCCCATCAAAAAAGTGTGGCGTTGAATACATTGGGACGGATGGGGTCTAAAGCTCAAATTCCCTTGGTCCAACAATTTATGGCAGACAACGCCATCGTGACCAATTTTCAATTCAACAAGGAAAAGGGAACCACCCAGGTAAATGATGTGGCTCTGGCCATGTTGATTCATTTAACCGGGCAAAATCACAAAGATTATGGTTTTAGCTTTGCCACCAACGGCCGCACCCTGAATTTCAGTCCTTACGGAATGGGCTTTACCAGTGTTCCTTTTCGTAAAGAGGCCTTTGACAAATGGGAAAAGTGGGCTAAAGCAAACCCGGAAAAACTTAGGGCCAAATAGTCCCGCCGTCCGTTCACATCTTATCGAAAAACAAACCCGCAAAACCGAATACGATTCTTCCCGTTCAAATTGAACAAGCCGCCTTCCTTTCCGCAAAGGATTGATAGGGGAAATGAAACCCGAGGGATGAGATAATATTACTCCATTGTATTAACGGCAATAAAATCTAGTTTATTTGTCATATATTCAAGTGTCGATAATACCTCCTTTGCAAAAGAAGGTTCTTCTCCCCGCCAGTTCAATTCATCATGAATCGTTGACAAAGAATACTTTACTGTGGTTTTAAGACTTTCGAGCTGGGAGATCATTTCACCTTGCTTTTCTACTAGCTGCTCCAAAAGTTCTTCAAGTCTGGAAGTGTCCATGGAGTTTTCCTTAAGGTGGTCCTTGGTCGAGGAGCACTTTGTGCCAACATCTAGTGAGACCAAACTTTGGTTTGGCGTAGTTTAATCTAAAAGGGTGGAGCCCCCTGTGCCAACATGGAGTGATACCAAAATCTAATTTGGCAAAGTTTAATCAAAAAAGGGTGGAGCCAAGGACATGAAGATGCTAGCGAATGACCGATCCGAGTCGATTGCAGGCACCGAGGTGGTAATCAAGGCAAGCCGGAGGCGGTTTGGCCGGGATAAAATTCTCCGTATACTGGGTGAGGCCGACAAGGTTTTGAGAACCGGGAGAGTTGTCGAGGTACTTAGTCGTCCCTGAAAAAACCTTCAAGTACCTTGAATTTGAGATCGATTAACGGTTTTTGGTGTGGAAATATTTGCAAGGTTTTCTGTGTAACCCTTCGGAAAGCTGGCAAAAAAAGGCCCACAACCCACGGATCGAAGACCTATTTGGTTGGTTGTTCGCTTTTCGATGAGGTCTGGTGTTCGGCGACAATTCTGATTAACGGGAATGATCCGCCCGTATGCCCATTTGTTCCAGGACCCGCATGGTAGCATCGGATTGATTAAGAACATAAAAGTGGATGCTGGGCACCCCTGATTTTCGGAGGTCTTCGCATTGGCGAATGGCGTGTTCAATCCCAATGTTGGCAGTGGCTTCGGGGTCAGCTTGATGTTTTTCCAGGCTCTCTGCCAAGGCTTTGGGGATAGCCGCTTTGCATAGTCCAGAGATCCGTTTTATCTGAGCAAAGTTGGTTATGGGAAGGATTCCCGGGATGTTATAAATCCGGATTCCCGTTTGTAGACATTTGTCCTGGAAGCGGTAGAAATCCGTGTTGTCATAAAAGAGCTGGGAAATGATGGCATCGGCTCCAGCATCGACTTTTCTTTTGAGATTGGCCAAATCGACATCGGCATTGGGTGCTTCCTGGTGAACTTCGGGATAGCCACCGACACCGATTCCAAAACCTGGTTCATGCTTTTTAATCAGGGAAACAAGTTCATTGGCATAGGAAAGCCCCCCTTCGACCGCTTGAAAGGATTCAAGTCCCTTGGGGGGATCACCCCGAAGGGCCATGATGTTGGTGATGCCCCTAAGACGGGCTTGACCTAGCCAATCAAGAAGCATCGGCCTTGAACTGCCAACGCAAGTAAGGTGGGCCATCACAGGGACCTTGTGCTGAGCAAGAATATCGGAACAAATATCGAGGGTTTGATCCTGGGTTGTTCCCCCAGCCCCATAAGTACATGAAATAAAGCCAGGTTGGTAGCGAACCAACAGGTCGACATGCTTGCGCATGGCAACTGCTGCGGCCTCCGTTTTGGGTGGGTAAACCTCAAAGGAAAAGCAGAATTGCCTTTTTGCGTAGATCTCGGAAAGGCGCATAGCAGATCATTTCCAATGATTGGGATTTGAAAAAGGGAAAAAAAGTCTTTGCCCAGACTTGTCCATTAGGTCATGATAGAGCCTTGGCAAACAAATGGGACATTCCTTAAAGGAGGTAATCAAATGGTGGATCAAACCCCTCCAACCCAAGGATTTCCCTTCAAAAAAGTCATGGTGGGAACCGTAGGCACCACCATGGAGTGGTACGATTTTGGGGTATATGGATTCTTTGCCGCGACAATTGGCCACCAGTTTTTCCCCGCCAAGGACGAAATATCCTCAATCATTGCCGCTTTTGGAGCGTTTGCGGCAGGTTTTCTAGCCAGGCCATTTGGGGCAATCCTGTTTGGACAGTTGGCGGACAGAAAAGGGCGAGAGTTTGCTTTGGTTGCTTCCGTAATGCTTATGGCGGTTCCCACATTCCTTATTAGCATCTTGCCGACCCATGAAACGATCGGGCCAATGGCTGGGGTGTTGCTGGTTTTGTGCCGCATCCTTCAGGGTTTGTCTGTGGGAGGGGAACACACCACTTCCATTGTTTATTTGGTGGAACACGCCCCAAACCATCATAAAAGTTTGGCTGGGAGTTTTGCTCCCTTTGGTGCCTCGGCAGGAATACTTTTGGGTTCAGCGGTTGGGACCCTGTTAACAACCATACTCAGCCAGGAACAGCTTGAATCCTGGGGTTGGCGCCTACCCCAGGCGGTTGGACTCTTGTTGGCAGGCATCGGCCTTTGGATCCGCCGACAAAGCCTCTCCCATGGCACCCCTGAACCCAAGGCAGAAGTTTCCCCGCTGAAAGAGGTATGGAATCTGCACAAAGCGAAAATTTTCAGGGTGCTCTTTCTCAATGTAATGCCAGCCATTGGCTTTTACACAGTATTTGTTTACCTTGTTACCTACCTTCAGGAGGTGGACCAAGTAAAAGCCGGCCATGCTCTTGGCATTAACACCGTGAGCATGTTGTGCCTTTTGGTAATGATTCCGGTTTATGGTTGGTTGGCGGACCGGATTGGCCCAATCAAGCTAATGTGGGCGAGCGGAGTGGGTATATTATTCTTTTCCTATCCTTTATTTTCACTCATGCAACATCACGACGAGTGGGTCGACCTTGCCTCGGAACTTTGCTTTGTCCTGTTTTTAACCCCCTATATGGCCGCCAGTCCGGCGGCACTTTGTGCCATGCTCCCGCACAGGGTACGCTGCACTGTGTTGAGTATCGGATTCAACCTTGCCATGGGACTTCTGGGGGGTACCACACCATTGATTGTCGAATATTTGCGAAAATCCACCCACCAGGATTTAATACCGGCCTATTACCTGATAGGAGCCGCCATGGTTACCCTGATTGGGCTTTTCTTTTATAAAGAAGATCCTGGCGCCCACAAGGAATTGGAGATCGAAACGAATCTGGATAGCCTTGGCCAAGGCAATCCGGCAGGTTCCAAAGGTTTCAGGTAAACCCTACACAGCATGGGCTTGTAGTTCTTCGAGACTGACAAATTCGAGGGATGAAATGTGGGTGGCTTCCAGGACGACGGGGGAGGCTTGACCGGCTTCCAGGGCTTCTTTCCAACGGGTAACACAAAGGCACCATTGATCGCCAGGTTTGAGGCCCGCAAAGGCCCATTCGGGCTTGGGGGTGCTCAGGTCATTGCCTTTTTTTTTGGAAAAGGCAAGGAACTCGGCGGTTACCCGGGTGCAAACAAGGTGTAGCCCCACATCACCCGGCCCGGTGTCACAACAACCCGTACGAAAAAAACCGGTTAAGGGCTTGGTGGAACAGCTTTGGAGTGGGGTACCCAAAACATTTTTGGCCCCTGTGGTTGTAATCGTGGCCATGGTGACCATCCTTAAAAAGTGTGTTATCAGGGTCCAAGAACCTTGGCCGAATTATTCCTGTAAAACAAATTGTAGAGATCCCTTCCCCGGAGAACCGCCAGAATGAGCTCCAATCCTGAAAACGAACCTTGGGAAAGTCCCATGGCTCGCTTGGCGGTGAATTTGAGTGGCCTTTTCGGTATGGTTGGGACTTTGCGCAAGGAACTGGGTCTGTTGGGTCAATTGCCCGGTGAGGATGGCTTTGAAGCCCTTCGGGTCCGAATGGGAAAGTATTCAACGCTTGATGGCCGAGAGGTATTGGTTGCTACGCTTTACGGCCCAACCGGGGCAGGAAAGTCGACCCTGTTTCGGCTTTTGACGGGGATTCCTGTTCCTGCGGGTGATGAGTTGAGGCCGGTTTCCTATGCCAGTGCCTTGGCGGTGCCCGGTCCCCTGGCCAACCAGGAGGCCCTTTCGGCCATTCTTACTGACCTGGAAACAGTCCCATTGTCCAGCCCCGAACAGCTAAAGAACCGCTCCTCCAGGACAGGAGTGGTTTTTTTTGCTCCCTATGATCGGGTGGCGGGAAGCCATTTAGCTGGGGAGAACGCAATCCCCCCCAAGCCAAACAACGGGGTGCACCTTATCCTTGCGGATGTCCCCGATTTCAATTCCCTGGAACTTCGCAATTGGGAACGGGCGGAAAAACTCCTTCGGCAAGCCGAGGTGGTTGTCTTTCTCATGACCCCTGATACCTACGCCGATCAGGTTACCGTCCGTGAACTGGAACGAGCGTGCCGGGTTGCGGCCAGGATGATTCTGGTGTTTACCAAGGTATTGGCTACCGATGAGTCGGAAGCAAGGCGGAAAACCCGCGCCAAATGGGAGGACCTTGTCCGAGCCAAGTTGGTGGACACTACCGATGCTTGGGGGAAAGCCTTTGCCCAAAAGCGTGGGGATGGAAAGTCCCTACTTGAGTTTCTCGGTTCCTGCCCTGTGCATTTTAGCACCCATAGTTTTCAAACCAAATTGGAGTCGTTTGTAGCGCTTGATCAGGGACATTTGCCCCTGGAGGAATGGCTTCATGGCCAGCAGGCGCAAAGGATCCTCATGGAAGGTGTTACCACTCCGGCAAAGGATGCGTCCCGACATATTGAACACCTTTTGGAATCGCTTAATGATCAAATAAAGTCGGTTGGAGCCGATATTGAACGCGCAAAGGGACCGGTTGCCAGGGTGGCTCGCGCCATTGCAGCAAGTGAATTTCCATTGGGACGCATGATCGAAGTCGTTCATGAAGAGACAGCCAAGCGTATGCCGCTTTGGTACAGGAACATTGCCCGTCCGACCGGTTGGGCCATGGAGCAGGTCGCAAAACCAATGGGTTGGTTGATGGACAGGGCCTTTTCGGGGGCCCGTACCCTGGGCAAACAGCTCTATACTTTGTGGGACAGTGGGACGGCCTCGGGAGAAATCGCTTCCATCGAATCGTTAGAAGCAAGGCGAATCGAGGAAGGAACGGAAATTCTTTTCAGGGAATGGCGGGAAAGGTTTCCTGACGAAGCCAAAGAGGGTGGCCTGTTGGATACTTCCCGAATTCGCTCCTTGAGGGAAGATTTTTTGGGAAAGCCCTTGCCGGAGCGAAGCGATCACTGGGAAACCAGCCTCCGTGAGGAAGCTGCCAAATGGGCGCATGACCAATCGGGTAACCGGGCGATGATGCTTCACATTTCTGGCCGTTTACTTGTGGTGGGAGGGGCGGCCATGATGGCCATAGATTTGGTTACCACGGGCGGTTTGGTGACACTTCCCCTCATGGCGGTTTCAGGAAAGGTGGGTATTGCCGCCGCTGCCGCAACCGGTGGTTTCACTGCAGGGGCCCTGTTGCGCTGGATAGAAAAACTCAACTTGCAAAGGGTTTTAGCCGCCTCGGAAGGGGCCTTTAGGGAACAGCGTTCGAGTGAAATTGACAGGCATTTGCAATTGCTTTGGAACAAAACCTTTGAGGGTTTCTTCGGCCGACTGGTTCGTTTGTCCCAATTAAAAACCGCATTCGAAACACCAGGCATGGCCGTTTTGGCGGACCTTGACCGACTGGTGTCCCAAAATTCCGGAACACCTTCCAGTGAGCAAAGCCCATGAACGCCTCCGCCTCGCCACCCGAAGTTGCCATGCCCATGAATCAAACCCTGGTGGAACCAATCGTAATGCGAGCCCGTTCCCTGGAACGAAAACTTTCCCGGACAGGGCCACATGGGACGGCTTGTGCCTTGGGCCTGGCGGCGGGTTTGGACCTGCTCGACCAAAGGGAACATCCTAACCGGCCATTTACGATCGTTTTGCTGGGTGGCACCGGGGTTGGCAAGTCCAGGCTTTTCTCAAGTTTGGCGGGAACACCGGGTGCCAGCCCCAGTTCGGATGCAGAGCGCAACCATACCCGGGTGCCCTATGTGGCCTGTTCACCAAGGGATCGGGCCCTGGCCAATATACCAGACAATAGCGATCCTGTTTGGGTCAATTGGGAGCGGAACAACACCATTTTGATCGACACACCTGACATCGACGGAATGGTATTGGCCAATCGCCAGATGACCAAAAAACTATTGGGTCTTGCCGACATGGTGGTTTTCGTGACAAGCCCCGACAAGCTGGCCAATGCGGTTCCCTTTGAGGTCTTGAGGGAATGGGCGCCCCTGACCCGCTGGGCTTTCGTCCTTAACAAGGCTGATCTGGTTTCCAATCCCGCTTTGAACGCTGTCGACTGGGCCGGAAGACTGACCGAAATTGGCTTTCCGAATGTCCCCATTCACACCACAGTAGCATCCAATGGTACCGACCCTGGCGTTTCGGGGCTTTCCCTGGTTTTGTTTGCAGAGCGCCCTCCCTCCCGGGTTAAACTAATTAGACACGAAGCATTTTTGAGGGTATGCCAGCTGGCTTTGGCTAAGGAAAAGGTCGAACATCTGGATTTGGCAAGGGCCAAGCTCCTGGCCCGAAGGGACCAATTGGCCCAAGGGCTCCACCAGGCACTCATAATAGGATTGGGACAGTCAGAAACGGCCGATTCCTTTCGGACTATTTTGGGGGACGGGGTTTGGCAAAAACTTCCGGCGGAGGCTGGACCCCTTTTGTGGATACCCCTTTGGGCCAAAGGACGATTTTTTTCCCTTTTGACAGGATATCAATTCAGTCGACTTGCCTTGGCTGGTCCAACCATTATCGGGGCAGGCCTATTGGGTTTGAGTGCGGCCACCGGACTTTACCGTAATTATGGCCCTCTTCGCAGGGTTGTGGACAACCTTGGGAATTCCTACCGGTTGGCTTTGGAGCAGTCAAGGAACGATGCCCAACACACTCTGGAGGACATGGGGCTTCCCGTGCAGGAAAAAACGATCGCCCCTTCGGTTCAGGAAAGCAAGGATTCCCCCCCCTGGATGCGGTTCATTGAAGATCGAATCAAGTCATGGGCCATGAAGGGGACGGACGATGGGGTCCTCGAAAGCCTCGATACCGACCTTGAGCGGGCCGCCCATTCCATAGCTCGGGAAGTTTGGCGGACTCCCCTTGGCATGCTTGCCTGGTTTCTGGGAAATTTCCTCCCGGCGGCCATGGTAGGTTGGATTCTTTACCGAACGGGGATGGGGTGGTATTGGGCCAATTACCCGGATACCAGTTTTTTCCTTTCCTCGTTTTTTTTGTGGTCGGTCAGTTTCGCTCCTGGTGTTTTTCTGGTTTGGATGCTTGTTTGGCAACGGGTTCACCGGATCCCGATCGTTGGTTTAATTCACCAAAATGCCGAACCCCTGGCGGTGCGACCACTTTCCCAAGCCGCTTCGGAATTGGAAGAAATCAAAGGTGAGGCCATGAGGCTTAGGGAAACCATTTCCCAAAATGTGGTTCAATTGGAGGTCGGAGGGAATGGAGTTTGGGGGAATCCGCAAATCCACTAGATTAACCAGCTGAAGCCGACAGGTTTGGATGATTGGATAATTTGAATTGTTTGGGTTAAATGGGAAGTTGTAATTCGGCAAATCTTCTTTTTTCCTTGTTTTCCGACCAACCTTTGGGAGGATTGGTTCGTAATGAGAATGTTCCAAAAGGGTATTTGGATCGATCCGACCTGGGGATAGGTACAAATGTTCAGGCAAGAAAACCGAAAAATTCGGAATGATTCCTCCCTGAACCCCAAAAAAAACCTAGGGTCCAACGAGAACTTGCTTGGAGCGTTGAAAAGGTGGGTTTTGCAATCCCCGGGTATTTTCTCCCCGAAGGGAACCACAAATCCCCATTGATTCGACGAATTTAACCAAAAGGAGGGTTATCCCCATGGGATGACCCCATTGCCAACGGAGGGCGTAGCTATGGGTGGCCGAGCCAGAAAAATCCCAGGAAGCACTTTTGGGCACCCGGGGATGAGGCTACTTTGCGATCAACTGGTCCGTTTTTCTCCTCCCTACCGTAAGGTGGAACAGGCAGAAAGGGCGAACCAACTCCTGGCCCAGATCGACCCTGAAAAGCGGTATCCCTGGCAGTTCATCTGTTTCAGGATCACCCTGTACCGGCCAGATTCCTACCCTCACATGCTGATCGAAGGCCAAGACCTGATTCAGGACCTGCCCCTTTTGATCAAAGCCTTGAACCATGCCGTGGTTCATGGGAAAGAACCTTTGGAAACCACGGAGGTTCCGCCAAAGGGCCCGGTCCAAAACCCAAACGAGTGGTGGACCACCGAAGAAATCTGCACCCTGCTTGGTGTATGCAGCAAAACCATCCAACGCTGGAAAAGCCTTGGCTTTTTCGGTGAAACGATCACCATCAACGGCAAGCGAAGGCTTGTTTACCGACCCTTGGATGTGGAGGCATTTGTCCAAAGACATCCGAAGGAAGTGGAGCGTGGATCACGCTTCATGCAAACCACCGATGCCGACCGTGAACGAATCCTTAATCGCGCAAGGCAAATGGTTTCGGAAGAGGGAGCGAGCATCACCGACATTAGCCGATGCCTCGCCAAAGAATTGGGTCGGTCTGTTGAAACAGTCCGTGCCCTGATTAAACGCCACGATCATTTGAACCCTACCACTGCCCTATTTCCCAAACGAAACAAGTCCATCTCGCCAAGAGAATTGGCTTTGGCCCTTGAGATGTACAGAAAGGGAACTTCCATGAATGACATTGCATTGCACTTCGAGAGAACCCGGACGATGATGAGGCGCCTCCTTTTCACAGCCCGGGCCCAGTATCTCCTTTCCCAGGATCTTGATTGCATTTCCAATCCGGATTTCGACAAACCGGAAATGGAAGGGGCAATCTGCGATCGTATGCCCATGCATGATGATTTCCTGGCGAAACAAAGTCAAATGAAGGTTCCAAAAGATGTGCCTCCAGAACTCACACCCCTTTACACCGTACCCCTCCTCAACAAGGAACAGGAACAGCACCTTTTCCGGAAGATGAACTACCTGAAATATCAAGCCAACAAAACCCGTCTCAAATTCTGCATGAAACAGGATCCTGAGGATTTAAACGCCCCCCTGGTACTCGACCCGGCCAAGGTCAAGGCCCAGCTTGTTGAGGATGTCGAAAGCCTTCTGGGTGAGGCAGTCCAGGTTAAAGAATTGCTTATTTCGGCCAACATGCGCCTTGTGGTGAATGTTGCAAAAAGGCACTCCGCCCATGCGGAAAACTTTTTTGAATTGCTCTCGGACGGCAATATTTCCCTGATCCGGGCGGTGGAAAAGTTTGACTACAGCCGAGGCTTCAAATTCAGTACCTACGCCAGTTGGGCCTTGATGAAAAATTTTGCACGGTCCATTCCAACCGATAAAATCCGCAAGGATCGGTATGTCACCGGCCAGGAAGACATTTTCGAGTTGTCCACCGATTACCGGACGGATGAACACGAAACCTTGGCTCGCCGGAAGGATGATGCCGAAAGCATTCGCCTACTCCTTCGTCACCTCGACCCCCGTGAACGCCAAATCGTATCCATGCGAGCTGGCCTGGAAGAGGATTCCACCGCCTTTACCCTGGAACAAATCGGTGACAAGTTTGGGATTACCAAAGAGAGGGTCCGCCAACTGCATGCCCGCTCCATGAAAAAACTCCGTTGCCTTGTCCAGACCAACCACCTAGATTTGGTCTGAAAATGGAATTGGTTCATGCCATGGGGCCGGTCCATCAAGACCTCCCATGGTATTTTTTTCCAAATCCGTTTCAGTCGAATGATTAATCCATCTTCAAAACAAGTACCCAAATCGAATTGAAGGATCGGTTGTAACAAAACAGCTTGGTGGTTATTGCCAAGCCGTTTTTCTCTCAGCAATTCCCGGCCGGTTGATTTTCCCGGGGGAAAACGCTGTTTTCGGTCTTTCCTTTCGTAATGCCAGCTGTCATGATTCTTGCCTGGGTTGCCTAACTTCGCATCCAGACAAAAGGATTTGTCAGCCATGGACGA
>SYLG01000149.1 GCA_005808665.1 Planctomycetia bacterium
ATACATCAGGTCTTGCATCGAATCCTTCAGGAAAAAGCTTCCCTCACCTCGACTCATCCCACTACAGGGTTGAGAAAATCGGGACCCTGGCTACTATTCCTATACCCGTTTAGCACTAAAACCCGTGAACGCATACAATTTGCATCTGTTTGTGCAGCCAAAATCAAACACCAAAGCGGTTTATTGTGGACTTGTCCAACCCATTAAACATGAACCTTCAAACCCAATAAATGTTTGGTTTCGATTACCTTACCCAGTCCCATTGGAATCCTTCAGTGCTTTGAAAAACTAGAACCAAGGCATATCCCAAAACCGGTTTGACAGGATCAGGTTGCTTTCGGGTTACCCCTATTGTTTTTCTTTGGCGAGGTTTGCCCGGAGGGCCTTTTCCCCGCCGGGGTTCAAGCGAATGGCATCGGCAAGGGCCAAGTCTGCTTCCGCGTTTTTGCCCCTTTTGGCAAGGATAAGGGCCAGGTTGGCCTGCATGGTGAAATCACCGGGACTGATGGCGGCCGCTTTACGAATGTCTTTTTCTGCCCATTCCAGATCGCCTTTGGTTTTTTTAAGAAGCCCCCGGGCCAAATACCCATCCGCAAGGTCCGGAGAGGCCTTGATCACGGCCTCGAAATCGGCAAGGGCTTCGTCCCCCTTCCCACGGTCCAAAAGAAGCATTCCCCGGGTCATGTGGCCCAAGGCAAACCCCGGCTCGGCAAGAATGGCCTGATTCAGGTCCAACAGGGCCTCATCCGGCCGGCCCAAACTGAGGCGAAGGGTTGCCCGGTTGGCCAAGGCCGGGGCCGATTTGGGTTCGACCTCGATTGCCTTGGAATAGCAGGCCTCTGCCTTTGCCAAGTTCCCCATTTGCGAATGGATTTCGGCCAAGGAAATCCAGGCGGGGAAAAGAATAGGGTCCCGGCGGGTGGCTTCCTCCAGGTCGGCAATGGCTCCCTTTGGGTCGCCGGCCTGGAGGGTCAATTTGGCCCGGCTGAAGAAGTCCATGGCGGAATTCAACTGCTGGGGCAAGGCGACGATAGCATTGTTTGGGGATTTGGGCTTAAAAAGGAAAAGGACAAGCACCAGGCCTAACAGGGCCAAGACCCCGGACAGCCCCCAAAGGATGAAACGGTAATAGGGTATCATGGCGCAATTGGTTCCCGCCCAAGGGTCGGATTATTCCGCAGGGTAGCGGTAGCCAACCTGGCGACCCGTTTGGCTTCGAAAGGATCCTGGGGCACTTCGGGGTCCTTGGGTTTGATGGCCACGACTGGCCCGTCCCGGATCAGGACTGTCTGCAACAAAGTGGGCGTGTTCCAAGTCCTGGTCGATATCGTCATAATTGGAGACATAGCCGGGCTGTTTGGCCTTCTCGCATTCCGATTGGAACGATTCAATGACGGTTTGCTGAATCATTTCCCGGCAACCCGCATGAATGGGGTGGGCGATATCGGCATGAAGCTTGGGTCGGCCTTCGGCAATACGCAGGCCCCGGTTTTCGTCGAGCCGCCCCCCACAAGCATTGCAAAACCGGGCACGCATCTGATTCTTGAAGCCACACCCTGTGCAGCGGTCCATCAGCTTCCGGCTGGGCATTGCCACGAAAAAACCTTTGGGACCACCAATGATTTTGAGGTCCCGTACCACAAAGGCGTTATCGAATGTGATGGAGCAAAATCCCAAAAGTCGCTCGTTTTCGCCATTTTCGTTGACAAGCTTGACCCGGACTTCAGTGATATTCACAGTGTCGACCCTCCTTGGAACCACGCTGTTTCCAGGCGATCGAAGCCCTCCCCAAGGTCAGGAAAGTGTTTGCACCACCTGGACCTGGCGGAACCTTCCCGGGTTGCCCACCATCCCTGATGAGTCGTCCGTTTCTATTCGCCTAGCCGCCTTGTAGGCCATTTTGCCCTCGGGAAACAAGCCCAGCACGACTGACCCGCTTCCGGTCATGAGCGAAGCGCCCGCCCCAAGGCCGAGTAACCGCTCCTTCCACAGGCCTATTTCAGGCCGAATCCTCATGGCGGGTTCTTCCAATCGGTTGAAAAGGGAGGCACAAAGGGCGGGGAAATCGCCTGAGTCCCACCCAGAAAGAAAATCGCTGGGGGAATGGGAAGATTGGGCAAGAGTAGTGCCCTCATAGATCAACTTGGTTGAAAGGCCAAAATCCGGCTGCACCAAAACCAACCAAACGGGTTTCTTTGCCGGCCTTGGTTCGCAGATTTCACCTCGCCCGGTACAAAGTGAGGCGGGGCCTCCCAAAAAGAACGAAACATCACTTCCCAGTTGAGCCCCCATGCTTTGCAGCTGCTCTTGAGTGGTTGCCAGGCCCCAAAGGGTGCAAAGACCTACCAAAGCGGCGGCGGAATTACTGGATCCACCCCCTAATCCGGCCTCCATGGGGATCCGTTTGGTAAGGCGGATGCAGGCCCCCGGCAGTTGGCCCCATTCCTTGCAAAGCAGCTTTGCTGCCTTAAGGATGAGGTTGCTATCTCCTGCATCGAGCCCGGGTACATCGACCTCCAAAGTGAGGATTCCAGCCGGAGCCAATTCAAACTCAAGTGTGTCCCACAAAGAGACTTGCGTCATTAAACTGATCAGATTATGGAAGCCATCCTCCCGTTTGTTAACAATCTCAAGGAACAGGTTGACCTTGGCGGGGGCAAAAACCTGGACTCGTGGGCCAACATGGGCAATCAACATGAAAACGAACACTCCCCACTGGATGGGCGATTGGATTATCCAGGGACCAACACTTTGAGACCGAATCCCAAACCGGATGGCCAATCTTGGCCCAAAGCATTTAGGAAGCTGTTTTAGCCTTCCCAGGAAAGGGAAAAAAGTACAAAACGTACGAAACCTTGATGTTTTCTCAGCAATTCCCGGCCGGTTGATTTTCCCGGGGGAAAACGCTGTTTTCGGTCTTTCCTTTCGTAATGCCAGCTGTCATGATTCTTGCCTGGGTTGCCTAACTTCGCATCCAGACAAAAGGATTTGTCAGCCATGGACGA
>SYLG01000150.1 GCA_005808665.1 Planctomycetia bacterium
CCTCCCTGGCACATCTGAGTAAAGTCTCGAGATCGTGTTCCGTTTCCGAAAGTATGTCGGGTGACTGCATGCCAGCTGGTATCGCTGGAAAGACCCATTCGTGTCAACTAAAATCTCAAAATCCCGTGAACGCATACCATTTCACAAAGAGGGCAGGACCTTGCATTTGAATCATTTGAAACAAACACTCCCTCTCCCTGCGCAATTTGGTTTCCCAAAGGCATTACCGTCTCGGTCGGGGGGCGGGTATTTCCGCATACGGATTGATACGAACTTCGTTTCCATGAGGATCAAAGCATTGGACTTCGAGCATTTCCGAAGCCACCCCGTGAGCACCAAAAATCTCAACTTGCATGTTTCCATTCACCTCAAGCTCTGAAATAATTCGTCGCTTTTTGTTGAGGAGGAAATTGGCCACCCCATCGGCAACCCGAATGCGGACATTTGAGATGTAATTTCGGCAACTCGCCAATTGAATGAGGCGGATGACATCCAGCGACATGCTTTCGGAGGTTTTTACATAACTGATGCCAGCACAAAAGGGGCAATCCTGAAAAACGGCTCTCCTTAGCGAAGGCCTAATGCGTTGCCTGGTCATCTCAATGATGCCAAAACCCGAAATGCGGAGTACCTTGGTTCGGGCCCTGTCCCGACCCATTGCATCACGCAAGGCACGCTCTACCGTGCGCCTGTGTTTTTCCTCTGACATGTCAATAAAGTCGTTAACAATGACCCCACCCAGATCGCGAAGCCGGAGTTGGCGGGCGATTTCCCTGGCGGCAGCCATGTTTATCTGGAAGGCAGTTTCCTCGGCGTTGTTGCTGTCGGTTCGGAAATTACCACTATTTACATCAATCGCAACGAGTGCTTCGGTCTGTTCAATGACGATACTACCCCCGTGAGGCAGGGGAACCTTTTTCAGATTGATTTTTGCAATCTCCTCTTCCAATCCATAACGGTGAAAAAGGGGTTCATTATCCTCGAAATGCTTGATTTTGTCGGCCTGTTGGGGCATGACAAACTGAAGGAACTCCTGGGCGTGTTCACAAGCCCGTTTTTCGTCTACCCAAATGGTGTCAATGTCGGTTGTAAAAGTATCCCGGATAGTCCGGGTAATCATATCGCTTTCCTGATAGACCTCTGCCGGGGATTTTGTTTTCTTGATTCGCCTGGCAACCACCTGCCAAAGGCGGGAAAGATAAACCAAATCCCGTTGTAATTCAGTCTTGGTTTTGTCAACGCCAGCCGTTCGGATGATGAAGCCCAAACCCTTGGGGGGCCGAAGTTGGTTAAAGACCAAGCGCAACCGGCGGCGGGCACTTTCATCCAGGATTTTGCGAGAAATCCCTACCCGGTCAAGCCCGGGCATCAACACAAGGTAGCGCCCTGCGATGGAAACATAGGTACTCAAGGTTGGTCCTTTGGAACCAATTCCTTCCTTGATTACTTGAACCAGGACTTCCTGGCCGCGCTTGAAAATATCCTGGATGGAAGGCTTGGGGCGGTCGGTAACGGTCCGTCCCGCATCGCGTCCCCTACGAGCAGGGCCTCGATCCCCGCCCTCACGGTCGCCACCCCGCGGCGGGCGCCGATCGCCTCTTTCCTCACGATTACCCCGTTCCGGTCTGGGAAAGGGGGGTTCGACCGAGCTTGAAACTTCGCCACCTAAAGTTGCTTCCGTGGGTGGTACCTCAACCCGTTGGACTTGGGCTAATTCCTGGGAATCTGACCTTCGGGTGAAACCAAGGTGGTTGGCAATGTCTTCTTCAAGGCTTTCCACATAAACAGGTTGACTGATTACCACCTTGGAATGGGTTTGGACACTTTCGGACGCCCCGGATTGCTCAATAATGGTGTGGCTTGGCACGGTGGTTCGGGTCCGGAAAATGAGGGCATCTTCTTCAAGCTCTTCAACAACCTTGGGTGAAACCGGCGCTGAACTGCTTGAAACCAGAGGCTGATGGCCTTCCACTGGTACCACGGTCTGATGAGAAACGGGTGATTGCCTTCTTGGGGTGAAAAGGAGTTCATCCTCTTCACTGCCGGCTCCCAAGGAAGGTGGGGTGATTTCCGGTTCATTTCCGGGGCGGCTAATGCGGGATTGGGATTCCATTGCGGGCGGTGGATTGGCTCCCGGTCGGTCTTGGTCTTGACTTTGTTGATCATTATGTTGGGGAATTCCCTCCGGAAAATTGTCTTCCGGTTGGGCGTCAGAATTCCTTGGTGTACCTTCTTGTGAGGGGTTGGTTTGGTTTTCCCCCAATTGGCGGCCCATGCGACCTTCATTCCTGGTTTCTCCCTGGCCCCGGCGGCGACGACGCCCCCGTTGGTCCTTGGGAGCTTGGGATCCTTCAACGGATTCTTCGGCAGGGATGGAGGCTCCGGGTTCATTTTCAATCCCGACCCCTGATTCCAATAAGTCTTTTCTCAATTCATCGACAATTTGGCGGCGGCGATCATTTCCCTGGGACGGACCACGGTTACTCCCCCGGCGTTCACCCCGACCTCCACCATCGCGCCTTCCCCCGGCGCGTCGCCCGGGGTCCTGACCGGCTCCTGGCCGTTCCATTCGGCTTCGAAATGGCCTTTTTTCTCCCCCTTCCGGGCGATTTTCGGACCTGGAGGACCCCCGTCCCCAATCTTCTTCGGAAGCTTCGGTTTCGCTAAAACCCTCTATGTGCCTGTAATAAGTTGGCTCAACATCGGAGACATGAAGGAAACCGTTACGGCCTACCCCAAAATCAACAAAAGCGGCTTGAATACCCGGTTCAATATTAACGATTCGACCTTTGTAAATGTTCCCGACATACGATTCCTGGCCGGTGCGTTCTACATAGAGTTCCTCCAGGATTCCATCCTCAACAATGGCTATCCGGCATTCTTCCGGTTGAAGAACATTGATCAACATTTCCTTTTTCATGATGAACGAAACCTTTCTTGGGAGTTTTCACCGGCGATTATTAACCGCGAGCGTTCCCATTGTGGGGTAGAAAAATCTTTGGAACTCAAAGGCCAATCCAACATGGCCAAAATTTCGATTGGTTTAAGGGTTCCCTCGGGTTGGGGAACCAGGGTGATTTCTAGCTGAAAATCAGCGAGGGTCAGGTTTTTGAGCGATCTTTTGAGGTCTTTGGAATAACGGGAATTGGGATCCGAAAAAACCATGGGGGATGCGGTTGGGTCCTGGCGATGAACCCAAAGTGCCTCTTTGGCAAGGATTTCCGGAAGGAGTTTTTTTGTTTTTTCCAAAAGCGATGGGGGAACCAAGGTCCGATAATCCATGGATTCAACCCGGGCCCTATCCTTGGTCCCTACCCTTTGGATCCCAAGGAAAGTTAATCCTGGGGGTGCGTGTAGATTCAATTGAACCAAAAGGTCTGAAACATTCCAGTCCAGGCCCTGAAGGTCGATTTCTACGACCTCCTCATGCCCCAAAGCCCCTAAAGGAAGCGAAAGGGCAAAAACCATGGCAGGGTTGGGATGAAAGCCTTGGGAATGGACGACCGGGAGGGCCAATCTCCTCAGGAGTCGGTCCATTGCCCGAATCAAATCATGATGACTAAGCCAACGAATGGGTTTGGATTTTTGAAAACGAACCCTCAACCTGACGAAAGGCCCTGTTCCAAGGGTTGAGATGGCTACCGAATCCGGAGCATCAGCCAAGATTGTGGGACTCGGCAGCATGTTTTTGCCAAGAGATCCATTGCCAAGGCTTTCCTGGGTTATTAATCCTGGAAAGGGTGCAGTTTGGGCTCTTCTGAAAGCGTTTCGACCATAAGGTGTACTTCGTCAGTCAGGTCAAAGGTGAACCAGGACAGAATCCTGGTGGACCTTTTGAGCCGGGCCTGCAATGACCCCGGCGGGCCTATGTTGATCAGGGAAGCTATCGGGCCCATTTCAGGCAGGGCAGCTTCCTCTGGTTACGGAACCCAAAGTTCCGAGGACTGACCATCAGTCCATGTGTTTCAATAATTGTGTTCTGAACGAACCAAGGGACACTTAATCCCAAGTTAATGTTCAGTTTTGTCGCCTAGGTCCGTCTCAATGAATAAAGCCAGGGCTACCACGGCTTTTTCGGCATCCGGACCTTGTGCATTGATTTTGAGCTTGTTGCCGGGCATTGCCGTAACCAGCATCAAATCCCACATCGACTTACCATTCACTATACGGTTATCCCAATGGATTGTCACCTCAGAAAGGAAACGGCCTGCCGATTCTGCAAAAGCTGCTTTGGGCCGCATATGAAACCCCTGTGGGTTCACAACGGTGACCTCACGGGTCGCCTCCTGGACAGAGCTGCCCGAGGCGACCTCGTAAGTTGTTTCGGGAAATGGTTCCTGAGTGCGTGCCATAATAATCAAAAAAGGCCAAAATGTGGGTTATGTTTTTACCCAAAGGTCCCTGGAGAGTCGACCAACTGATTGATGGTTTCAAGATTACCAGCCGAGCGGATTTGGGTAACAAAGGCCTCATTGCGAAGGGCCCTTGAAACGCTATCCAAAGCCCGGAGGTGGTCTCCCGGGCGATCCTCCGGGGAAACAATCATGACAATTACATTGACTGGGGCACCGTCTTTGCTGTCAAACCCGACCCCGGCTTGGTGAATGCCAATCGTGCCAATGAGTCGTTTGATCGACCCATGTTTGGCATGTGGAATGGCAACGCCACGACTAATCGCCGTAGATCCTAGCATTTCCCGTTTGAGAATGGCCCGGACAATTTCGTCGGCATCCGTGGGTTGGATTCGCCCAGAGTTCTGAAGGCTTGTTACCATTTCCCGAATGACGCCTTCTTTGGTAGTGGCGTTAAGGGAGGTAATCACGGCTTCCCGAACGATAAAATCAGACAGGCGCATGCGTGCACCAGCCTCCGAAAGGGAAATTTATTGGAGAGTTTCGGCGTTACCCGACGCAACCTGTGCGGTGGAAGGGTCACGACGATGGTCCTGGATTTTTTCTTTGTACCGACGCAGTTGCATTTGGGCTTTGTCAAGGGAGGCATTGACAGCAGAATAAAGGTCATCGCACTTTTCGTGGGCAACGAAATCGTGCTTATGTTCCGCTTGAACCAAAAACTCAACCCAAAAACCATCCTTTTGATGGTCCACTGTGACCTCAATCATGGTGAGCCTATCAAATAGGTGGGTGAGCTTCTCCGCTTTGGCTTTGATATAGGATTGGCTTTCTTCGGAGATGTGCCCATGACGGCAAGCAACTTTTATTTGCACGGGAGATCCTTGGGATCTTGAGATTCGGGACGGGCAGCCCCAATGGGATACCATTGAAGTTTAGGACATCAACCCAATGGGATCAACACGAAGAGTGGTTCCCAAAAAGAACTTTTCCCATGCACGGGCGGATAATCCTAAAAAGGAAGGGGCTGTTTTTCGGAAAGAAAGGAGTTGCCAATTCTGGATTGGATGAGAATTTCGTTTTTACCTTGTCCGGGCTTTTGGGGCCAAACCAATTCCAGCTCACACAACCCCATACTGTCGGAAGTCCGGTCAATCTGGGTTTTTCGGGTATTTGTGGATTCCGGATTCCAAGGCTTCCCACCAAGGATGATAGTCAATCCGACCTTGGTATCAGGCAAGGGAGATCCTTCGGGATTGGAAATCCGGACCGTTAATTTGGCCTTTTCGCCCGGTTGGTAGCTGGTTTTGTCCCACCGAATCGCCTGGATATGGCCGACTTTCATTCCCTCGGTTGGGATTTGGTTACGAATCGTTGGGAAACGACCGTTCGCTTCGGAAACCTCAATTTCCCATGGCCCACTTTTGACATTATCTGGGAGATCAAAAACAACCAAACCCATTCCGGTGATTGGGTTACCATCGTCGAACAAAGCGGGTTGGTTATCCTTCAAAAACCACCTTCCGTTGGAAACTTTTTGGTCCTCAAAACCCGGGCCTTTGAGGGTAAAACGAATACTTAATAGACCATCAGCCGGCCTCAAGTCCGCTGAGTTCAAGGAAATGCTTTGTATCGCCACCTGTCCGCCCGGAGAAAAAGAAATATGAGGGAGGAACAGTATGGTTTTCAGTTCCTTTGATTTTGGATCATCCACGGAAAGGGCAAAGTGGGATTTGGAGAATTGGGGATGGGCCTGACCCAACCGGTTGGGATCTTTGGCAAGGGCTACAGCCTCTTTGAAAACCAGTTCCAACTGGGCCCGATGAAAGGCGGTTTTTCTTCCCGGTTGGTCAGCAAAAACAAAAACCTGTCCACCGGGACCTTGCCCATTTTCGTTGTTGAAAAAGAAAATCCAAATGGGGAAAATGAGAAGGAACACCGCAGCTGCAACCAAATAAGTCCAATGGGTTAAGGACCAATTCCTCGCCAGACCGGATGGGACCAAAGGGGCTGGGTTCAAAAGGGATTCGGTTTTGAATTGGAGTTCGGGAAACACTTCCAATGAGGCTTGCCTAAGTTTTTTTTGGTAATTTTTCGCCCAAATCAAAGCCTTTTGGCAGGGTAAACATTCCGTCAGGTGCTGTTCGAGGGATTGGCTTTCCACGCCCTCAAGGGCACCATAAACAAAATCCAGGAGGAGAGGATTGGCGGATTGGCAATTCATGATTCCTCGTTTCCTCCTTTCGATTTAAGGTCCGACTCACCAAGGGAAATCCGAAGTTTCCCCAAGGCAGACCGAAGTTGGGTTTTCACGGTTCCCACGGGGCGATCCAATTCAACAGCAATTTCTTCCAAAGTTAGGTCGCCGTTTTGGCGCATCA
This sequence comes from Planctomycetia bacterium, assembly GCA_005808665.1. GTDB lineage: Bacteria > Planctomycetota > Planctomycetia > Gemmatales > Gemmataceae > SYLG01. Next base: position 6,734 of record SYLG01000150.1, read on the forward strand.
GAAAAACCTCTTTTTCAAAAGGCTTCAACTGTTTCACCGCCATGCGAAGCCTGGCACGGTCTTCTCCCGCCTCGACGGATTCAGGGATTCCTACCGTTTTGGTCGGGGGCATTGCCTCATCGTCAAGCATTGGGCGAGATTTTCGCCTCCACGCACTGCGTCGCAAATCTTTGGCGGCATTGATCCCTACCCGGAAAATCCAAGCCTTGGGATTTCCCACTTCCAGGAGTTTGTCCCGGTTTTTCCAACAGCGCAAGAATGCCTCTTGGGCTACATCCATGGCATCATCCCGGTTTCCAAGAATCAGGCAAAGGCTGCTAACCAACTCGTCCCGCATGGATTGAAAAAGCCCTGTCAACCGCATGGCAAGGGCTTTCACCGCATCAGGTGTTGCCCCCTGGGGCAGGTTTTCAATGGCCGAAACCCTAATCTGGGACTGCTCATCAAAGCTCAAGGCATGGCTCGTTCAGTTTTGGCTACAACACTATGACGGAACACCCGTTGGTGTGGATTGCCGCCCAAGGATTCTTCTGAATTTTTTAGTCCGTGGATCAATGGATGGTTTCTATTCTTGGGAGTTTTCTAAAATTTGGTAAGGAGAAAGGTAATTCCTCCTTATCTGCCCGCCACAAAAGCACTCAAATGGAGGCCTCAGTATGCGGACCGTAACATCAGCTATAAGGTCTTTGGTGGCATTGGGCAAATCCCAGGGCCATTTAAGCTTTAGCCAGGTTTCCGAAACAATCCAACAATCCCCTAACCAACCCGAACTTTTGGATCAAATATTACAGGCACTTGAAGAGGCAGGAATTGAAGTCATTGAGGCCGAAGAATGACTTTTTAATTCCTGGGTTGAAGATTGATTTTCCCCACCACTAGATTGACTTGGCGCCATCTATTGGGACTTTTGCGGAGTGACCCCAAATCAGGCCCTCTTGATCCGTTCAAAGAAAACCCCCTCCCATTTGGAATAGATCCTCGCTGTTTGTCGACATGGGTGGGAATCCTCCCCGCAAAAATGCCTTTCCATGGTCCCAAAGCCCTTGGGGTTTAACAACACCCAAAAGTGGGTCCTCCCAAGACCCAAGTCCTTATGGATTTTCCTTATGGAAGGATACCCGGATTATGTTTTGTAGGCGGGAACGGGCAATGGCCCCCCCTTTAATGGTTGCAACCATTGCTTCCATCCTTGGTTTTGGGCATCATTTGTCGGCAAACATGGCTTTCACCTGACCTGGCGGATCAAGAAAAACGATGCAATGATAATGTCGTAACACAATTAATTATAAAGGTTTGGGATGATAATGCCGTTAAGGGGTTTTATCCTTTGGGGATTCTGGACGCACCTGTGACCTGGATTCCTCCTGGTTCATTTTCAGGGCTCTTTTGTACCGTCTTCCAAGTGGTCTTGGTTTTGTACCGCCAAAGTGGTTATAGGCCATGTTTGGGAGATAGTCTTAACAAGACCCTGCGCCCTTTAGGGCAAGGTTTTATCATGAAATCCAGCAAGGCAACCCGTAATTTTTCCGCCCTTTGGTGCCAAAAGGGAAATAGTGCAATCCTGGACCCCAAGGCATTATTTGTCAGTTTGGGACTTTGGATTGGGGCCGGATTCACCCTTTCTGCACAATTTGGGCCATTGCCTGATTCTGTGGAAACGGTTCGGACCGCCCTTAGGCATGTTGGCGAAACGCCTGAGGCCCGCACCCAACGGTTAACCAAGGCAATGGAAGGCCTTCAAAACATCCGTGAACGAAGGGAGGCCTTTTTGCTTCCCGAGTGGAGGGACCAACAACCTGACCTCCCTTCCTCAAGCTCGGACAAAAAAGCCAGGGCCCGTTTGGGAAAACAACTTGGAACCGAGTACAAGGCAGTTCTTCAATCCAAAAACCAGGATAACATTTTGTTCCTTTTGGATAAATTACCAGACCTTGCCAGGCAAGCCGAGGAATCGCCATTGGTAAGCGAATTGATCCAGGAGGTTGCGCCGGATGTGACTCGATTGGTCAAAACCGGGCCAGTGGAAACCCGGCGAATGGCCCTCCTAACCCTTGCCAGAATCCATGCCGATGCGGATTTGATGTTGCCCATCCTAACCGAATTAGTGGTCGATCCCATTGCGGAAATCCGATTGGCCGCGGCGGAGAGTATCGACACCCTACTTCGCCTACAGCTTCCGGGAAATTTGGCTCGGGGAACAAATCACCCGATACATCTTCGAAGAGAAGCTTTATCCAAACATGCCGCCAAACTGATTCCCGTGGCACTCCTTTGCCTTAAAGATTCGCAATCCCAAGTTCGCATTTTGAGTTCGGATTCGTTGAGGTTAACGGCTTCACTATTCAGCTCCATGATCACGGATCCGAGCCAGGCTTTGGCTGGGGTGGACCAAGCGGAAATTCGTCGATTGATGCAGACCGAGTGGATGGAGTTGGATCCCTTGCTTCAGGCATGGACAGCCTTTTTGCCTTCCCTTGGGACGGGACTGGTTGATCGAAATTCACAGGTTCGCCTCAATTGTCAGCGGACCTTAGATGAATTGGCAGGGATACGAATCAAGAGAAATCGCCAAGGGGAAGCCCTTAGCCTTGATTTTCCTGATGTTTTAGCTTCGCCGATCCGGGGTACAGTCCCGACTTTGGTAGAGGCTTTACGGGATCCGGATATTCGAGTCCGACGGGCGGCCATCGATGTCCTGGAAGGACTCGGAACCCTTGCGACCCCAGCGGCCAGGGAAATTACCAAACAGTTGGATGATTCGGATCCGTTTGTAAGGTGGGCATGCCTAAGGGCCTTGGGTTCGATGGGGCAGGATGCCCTAAAAGGGGCTGAATCCAGGATCCGGTCCATGGTAAATGACCCGGATCAGGATGTAAGAAAATCGGTTGAAAATTGCCTAAGAAAGTTAGGAAATTGATCCTTTCAGTTCTCTAATCTTAAATCACAATCCTTTCCAAACCCCTGGCTTTCCGGGGTTTTCTTTGTTTTTACGGGCTTTTTCCGGTTTTTTGGGAGGGCCTTTTCGAAACGGTATTTTGGGTAACCTTGCCTTGGGATCCAAGGGAGGAATTCCCGTGGCGGCTTCGATTTGAGCATCGTTCGGAATGGATCCCTCCTTCGGTTCTTCCTTGTCCTCTTTGTTCAAGCCTTCCCTGCCCCGGAAAAGAAGCCGGATGGGGACATCGTTAAATGCCAGTTTGTTCCGGATTTCCCGGATAAGGTATTTTTGGTAAGGCTCCTCGATCAAATCAGGGCCGTTGGTGAAACAGATAATAGTGGGAGGGTGGACCTCGGTTTGGGTGGCAAAATAGATTTTGGCCCGGCGGAATCTACGAACCGGGGGAGGATTGGTTGCCAAGGCTTCATGAATAACCCGATTGAGTTCCCCGGTTGTGACCCTTTGTCCGGCCTGTTTGTTGAGGTGGCGGGCCAAATGAATCACCGCTTCCAGGTTCCGACCGGTTTTGGCAGTTGTAAAGGCCACGGGAACGAAATCCAGGAAGGAAAATACCTTATGAAGGTAGTCCGCATAATCGCCGGTGGGCCGTGGAGCCATCAGGTCCCATTTGTTGGCCACAAAAATCACAGGTTTACCCAGCTCCAGAACAAAGTCCGCCAACTGCTTATCAACCCGGCTTATGGGGAGGCTTGAGTCCAATAAATGGAGTGTTACATGGGCCCGCTTCATTGCCCGCTGAGCTCGTTTTAAGCTGTAAAACTCAATATCCCCGTTGACGCTTTTGCGCTTCCGAACGCCGGCTGTGTCGATCACGACAATGGTTTGGCCATCTCGTTCCAGGTGAATATCAACGCTATCCCGGGTGGTTCCCGCAACCTCGCTTACAATCATCCTTTCGGAACCCACCAGGGAGTTGAGGAAAGTGCTTTTGCCTGAATTTCGGCGTCCGATCAGGGCGATGGTCAAAGCGGGTTCAGCCCGTTTTTCCCCCTCCTTGGGAAGATGTTTCAAAATCCAATCCAAAATATCTTCCCGACCCCGGCTTTGTTGGGCACTGGCACAGACAAATTGACTAAAACCTGCCCGCATCCACTCGGCGGATTGAATATCCTGTTCGGGATGATCGCACTTGTTGATGACCAACAGTATGGGTTTACCTGACGAACGAATACGGTCGGACACCAAAGAATCCAATTTGGTAATGGGAGACTTGCCGTCCACGACAAAGAGCAAAGCAACGGCTTCATCCATCCCCGCCCGAATTTGGTTTTCCACATCCTCGGTCAGGTTGTCCACATCCTGAATTCCCATGCCTCCGGTGTCGCAAAGGTCAAAAGGAAGGCCTTTAACCTCCATGGGAAAGGTAACTCTATCACGGGTTACCCCAGCTGTGGGATCCACAATGGAGATGCGTTTTCTCACAAGGGCATTCAACAAGGAGGATTTGCCCACATTCGGACGGCCAACAATCGCAATGGTAGGAATCATTTGGTTCTTTCAGGGATAGCTATTAACAATCATTATACAAAAAAGCTCTCGATTTCTGGCTTTTGACGGGGAATTGTCAAGGGTGAGGGCGGTGTATTCTATCCCGGCAACCGGGTAGGGGCAAATTGTGGAAAACGATGAAGGTTGGTTTTGCTGGGTTCATTTCATTGACGGGGAAGCCCTTAATTCGGGCCATTGGCCAAGAAAAATGTTGATTTCGAAACTATCCGGGAGTTGCTATAATTGCTTGAATGTGTATGTCAACTGTTGTAAAACAGATACTTAATTTAGATGGTTATTTTAATAGATTTTTATCGTATTTTTAATTTTATGAAAAATTTAAATATAACAAAAGAGAAGATGGCAATTGATGTTAATATGAACGAAGATAGTTCAGGAACCGATGTTTGGGCAGTTAATTCAAATCCGAGATTGGCAAGGTTAAGTTCAGTATTTACTATGGTTGGAGATGTAAAAAATGCTCCAGGAGTTCCAAAGGATGTCGGCGTCACCAATGCGTCGGCATAGGATGTGTATTGACCACCCAAGCTACCGTCAAGGCCTGTAATGTGCAAATAATAAGTTTGTGATAAAGTTAATGAAACATTACCAAAATTGGAATTGTCAAAAATAAAACTATTTGTGGAATGGGCAAAATTGTAAGCAAGATGGGAATCTGATCCCAACTGGGTTATCCCATTGGAATCATAAAGTTTGGCTATAATTGGGTTTGTAACATTGGAGACTGTAAAAGTAAATAATTTAAGACTGGAAAGAAATAGGGAGTCAAAACCGTTCCCGGTGGTGGGAGTAATGAAAGAAACTTTGAGATTGTCACCCCCCGATGCGGCGCTGGCGGAGCCGGTATTCCTGGCGATTGCTATTCCAGTTATATCACAATAGCCAAAGCTTGGCAAAAAAACAAAAACCAAACCTAAGGCAACCTTGAAGGCATTTATGGAAGGAGCAGTTTCGATCCAGATTTTTAGCACATTAAAGGATTTTATGGCTAAAAAAAGGTGGCTGTCAATGTCATTTCCAATTCGATTTCCAAAAACAATCCCAGTGGGCCCGCTATGGATTCAAATTTGGCGTAACTCCTGAAGAGGTAATTATTTAGATTGGATGGATTCAAAGCCACTTTAGTTAGGTTGCGAAGTTTTTAGTCTTTTAACCCAAATCATTTGCAAACTCCAATCTCGATAATCCCCTGATTTTCCCTACAAGGTAATCACGGAACCAAGGGGCAGGCGATTTGCCAGACAATGGGTTTGATTTGCAGATCGGGGATTTCTGTTGGAATGGGGGAAACTTGGTTTCATTCCAGCCAGGTTTACCGGGAGCAATGAAATATACATATATAACAATGTATTAAAAATATATATTAAGCTTAAATCAAGGTTTTCACATTTGCAAGGCCCCTTATTCCCCGTGGTTTAGGGGTAACCAGAACCCCGTTTGGTGATAGGGAGGGGCTCGCGAGGGTTAATTAGGGAAGGATGGAAATTTTATTTAAAATCTTTCCTGCTTGTGCTTGAATCTTTCGAAGAAATTATCCACAATAGTCTTTAAGATTCCAAGTGATCCGCAAAGGCCTTAGGCAATCCCAATAAAATGGGGGTTTGCCGAAACAAGGCTAGCGGAGCGTTTGCCTCGTTTTTGTCCAAACTTATCGAACCTCTTTAAAAATGAAAACCATATTAGTTGCCGGGGCCGGTGGCTTCATCGGAGGCCATCTTGTTGCCGAACTCCTCAAGTTAAGCGAGGTGCGGATAAGGGCTGTAGATAAAAAACCCTTAAGCGATTGGTGGCAAGTTCACCCAAGGGTTGAATCAATATCCCTCGACCTCCAAAAATGGGAGTCTTGTTTGGAAGTGGTTAATGGTGTTAGCCAAATCTATAACTTGGCGGCTGACATGGGGGGCATGGGCTTTATTGAACACAACAAAGCCCTTTGTATGCTTTCCGTTCTGATTAATACCCACCTCCTTTTAGCAGCAAAAGAATCAAAAGTAGAACGATTTTTCTTTGCTTCTTCTGCGTGCGTTTATGCTGCTGGCAAGCAAACAAGGCCTGATATTCCAGGCCTTTTGGAATCCGATGCCTACCCTGCCATGCCTGAGGATGGTTATGGCTGGGAAAAACTGTTTTCGGAGCGGATGTGTCGGCACTTTCGTGAAGATTTTGGCCTGATTGCAAGAATGGCAAGGTTTCACAATGTGTATGGACCCAAGGGAACCTGGAAGGGAGGCCGTGAAAAAGCCCCCGCTGCCATTTGTCGCAAAGTCATTGAGGCCAAATTGTCCGGCAACCATTCCATTGACATATGGGGAGATGGCAATCAGACCCGAAGCTTTATGTTTATTGATGATTGCACAAAAGGATCTCAAATGATCATGAATAGTGAAATCATTGAACCACTTAATTTGGGTAGTGATGAAATGGTTTCCATCAATCAATTGGTTGATATTGCTGAAGAAATTGGTGGTGTAAAATTAAAACGACATTACAACCTTAATGCCCCTAAGGGAGTTAATGGGCGGAATAGTGATAATACCCTCATCAAGGAAAAGCTTTGTTGGGCCCCATCCATCCGTCTCAAGGATGGTCTTGAGCGCACCTATGCTTGGATCCACGATCAAATGATTACCAATGCACCTTGTCCGGTGTATTGATTTCTCACTTATCCTAGCCAATTAGTAATTGAGTGCCTCGAGTTGATGTCTATTACCATTTCCTCCCCCCTGATGATGTTGTTAGTGCCCGTCATTTTGGAGATTTGGCAACGGGTTTGCATGAGCGTGGTTGGACGGTTCGGCTTTTCGGATCCAATCGATCTTGCAGGACAAGCCAGCTCTCTTTTCCCCGCTCGGAGGTTAAAAATGGGATCCCCTATCACCGAATATGGAGGCCGGATTGGCCCCAAAATCGCACCTTCGGCCGTGTTGGCAATGCCCTGTGGATGGCCGTCAGTTGGGCTTTTCGGGCCTTTTGGGAATCATCCCCTCCAGATGTTATGATTACCGGCACAGATCCCATTTTTTCTGTTGCCTCCTCCCTGGCCTGGAAGGCCTCGTTTCCCTCGACGCAATTGGTTCACTGGTGCTTCGACCTATACCCGGATGCCTTGTTTGCAGAAGGATTATTTCAAAAACATTCCGTTACCGGTCGATCGCTTAACGCTTTGACGCATTTCATTTTGAATAAACAGGACCTTCTTGCAAACCTGGGCCCCTGTATGGCCAAACGGCTAGTCACTCACGCTCCCGAAACGGACCAAATGGAATTGACTCCTTGGGCCTTGGTGGAACCAGAATCCATACCCAGACCGGATCCAAAAATTCGTTCGGAACTTTTTGGAAATGCCCAATTTGGCCTCCTTTATAGTGGGTCCTTTGGGAGGGCCCATTCTTTTGAAGATATTTTGGCTCTTGCCCGAAAACTTCGCCATGAATCCATGGGCTTTTGTTTTGCAGTTCGAGGAAATAGGGTTGACCAATTAAAAGCGGCCTTGGTTCCTGAGGATACCAATATCCGGTTTGCAGGTTTTGCCTCGGAATCCGAATTGGAGACCCGGTTGGCAGCGGCCGATATCCATGTTGCCAGCCTTAACCCGGAATGGACCGGGTGCGTCGTTCCATCCAAATTTTTCGGGTCTCTGGCCATCGGTAGGCCGGTGCTTTTTGCGGGATTGACTGAAGCTTCCCTTTCCAATTGGGTGACCAAACATGAAATTGGTTGGACATTAAGTCCAAACACTTCAGAGTCGGTTGCTCAAACCCTTATTGCTTTTGCCCGTAATCCAACCGCCCAAACGGCTATGAAAGAACGCTGTTTCCAGACCTACAAATCGCATTTTTCCAAGTCTTCCAATCTTGATCGGCTGGATGTCCGACTTAGAAAAATGTTACCAAATTCAACCAACTAAATGTCCTCAACCACTATTAAATGGAAGCCTTCTGAAAGATCGGAAGGAGAAAAACTTTTCGAGCCTAGGGATCGTTCCTCGAAAACTTGGGACCAAGGCCCTACGGCCCCTCGTCCATCGACAATTGTTCGTTTCAAAAATCGCCTAAAAAAAACCAAATGGTATGAAATCCCGGCCTATCGTTTGATTGGGCGGGCGGCATGGCCCCAACTTCCCATGTTTTTGGTCGTCGCGGGTCTTGGAATGCTTTCTGCCGTTTTTGAGGGCACAACCTTTGCCCTCCTTGCCGCAGCTTTGGACCTTTTGGCAAATCGCGATAAGGCGGCTATATTTGATTCCCAAACGGCCGTTGGCCAATTATTTATCGAATGGACCCTTCCTGCCAAATTTATTTTGGTAGTAATCGGAATCGTCTTTTGTCAAATTCTTAGGTCCATAACAACCATTACTGCCACATTATCCAACACAGTTCTTGCCTCACGCATTGCGGCCTCCGTCCAACGCATGATCTTTGAGGAAATCCTTAGATTTGATTTTGCCTCCGCCAGTAAGTTCAAGGCAGGGGAATTAACCAACCATGTTACGGGTCACGGGGAAGCGGTTGCTTTTTCCTTGCGAAGTGGCCTTGATCTCTTGATCAATACAGCAACCATAATCGCCTATGTGTCCATCTTGTGCTTTATTTCGATTCCGCTCTTTTCTGCCACAATCCTGCTCTTTGGCTTTGTCATCCTGATCCAAAAATTCCTTACCAAAAAAATCAGCAAGCTTTCCCTCTCGCTCCAATCCTTATCAGCACGACTATCCCGTCGGATCGTGGAAACCATTACATCCCTTCGCCTGATTCATTCCTACCACGCCCAACATTCTGCCCAGCGTCAGGTTATTGACCTGCAGGATGCCTTTATGGCAAACCTGTTATCCTTGCAAAAACGGATGGCGCTCATTACCCCCATCTCCGACTCCATCATGGTGGTTGGGCTTGGGGCATTTTTACTCATTGGATTCTTTTTGTTTCGTCATGACCAAGCCCACCTTTTACCAAGTCTCCTTACTTTCATTGCTGTTTTGAATAGGCTTTCGAGCCGAGTTAGTACTGTCACAGGGACCCTAAGCCAGATCCAATCCACAGTTGCCCGACTTCGAATCGTAGATGAATTATTTATTTCAAAAGGATTGCGATACACTCGAACAGGTGGTTCACCATTTAACGGATTCAAAAACAATATTACCTTTGAATCCGTCTCTCTTCAATACCCTGGTCGGGATACTCCGGCTGTAGACAACCTTTCTTTTAGCCTGCCAAAGGGGGGAACCATTGCCCTTGTGGGACCCTCAGGAGGTGGTAAATCGTCCGTTGCTGACCTCCTACTTGGACTCTATGAGCCTACATCCGGTGTCATCAAAATCGATGGACAAGATCTCCTTTCCTTGGATACCGCCTCCTGGCGTAATCGCATTGGGGTCATTAGCCAGGACACTATCCTTTTTAATGCCACGGTTCTGGAAAATATTGCCTTTGCTCGCCCCGAAGCCACATTCGAACAAATCCAAACAGCAGCCCAATCTGCCCAGGCGGCCAGCTTCATTGACGAACTTCCCCAAGGCTACGACACCCTCATTGGCGAACGCGGATTCATGCTTTCCGGGGGTCAGCGCCAACGACTTGCCATTGCTCGGGGGCTCATCCGGAATCCGGATTTGTTGATTTTGGATGAAGCAACCTCTGCCCTCGATACCAACTCAGAGGTAGCTGTTCAACACACCATTGATAATCTCGATCGCTCGGTGACCCGGTTGGTTATTGCCCATAGGCTATCTACCGTTTTTGCTGCAGATCTGATTTTGGTTATTGAAAAGGGTCGGTTGGCAGAATCAGGAAATCATCAGCAATTGGTCGCCTTGGGTGGGATTTACGCCCAATCATGGGCTTCCCAAACCCGGGAAAGGCATTTCGAATCCAGGGAATGATTTGTTTGGATCTCCCGAGTTTTGAGTAACACCTCTTTGGACAATTCCCACCAGGCATTGGGTTATACCCAAGACCTTGAGGCGGAGAGGATTCAATCCGGAATCTATTCCCGGATGTCCATGGCACAAAAGGCCAAACAACTTGATGATTTTTGGCACACTGCCAAATCCCTGGCTGCGGCGGGAATCGCCGCCCGCCATCCAAACCTTGACCAATCGGTCAAGGATCAGATGGTGGTCCGGATGATGCTTTTTGGGCGTGAATGAAATCCTTGATTTTCTATGCCGAATCGATTCCGTTTTGCGAAAACACCAAATATCCTATGTGGTTACTGGTTCGGTGGGTTCAAGCTTTTACAGCCAACCGAGAATGACCAACGATTTAGATATTGTGGTTGAAGTGACAGGAGCCCAAGCGGGTCAATTGGTCACGGATTTTTCTCAAAACTCCTACTACCTTCCCTCTTTGGAATCTTTAATTGTGGAAATCCGGCGCCCCAATCGGGGACATTGTAACCTGATCGATTTCAAATCCGGGTTTAAAGCAGACTAATATTTCAAAGGTCAGGACGAACTTCACCATTGGGCCCTGACCCATCGGAAAGAAACAAATATTGGGCCCTGTTCCGTTTTCCTTGCCCCACCTGAATATATTATTTTGAGGAAAATGGAGTTTTACCGGGAAGGAGGATCGGGGAAACACTTGGGGGATATTGCGGGGATTCTGCAAAACCCATCCGTGGTGATCGATCACCTTTGGTTGGGGGAAAAAGTGGATTCATTGGGCCTCCAGGATGTTTGGAATCAATTAACACACAAGGGTGGAAATCTGCCCTTGAAAACGGCTGGATCCAATTCTTGAGCAATTTGCTCCTTGCTAACCAGGAATCGATCAAGACAAAGCGACTTGCTCTTTGCCACCAGGTAAGAAAACAACTTCGTTCCACGCTCAAGGAAATTCTTCCCGGTCAAACGGTTTGGATTTTCGGATCGTTAGCTAGGCCTTCCGACTTTAACGAATGGTCCGATGTCGACCTGGCCTTGGCCACCGAACCGAACCACATATCGCATTCCCAGTTGGTGGGAGCACTGATTTGTGCTTTAAAACGGGATGTGGATGTTGTTTTTTTGGATGAGTCACGACTTCGTGACAAAATCTTGAAAGAAGGGGAGTTGTGGACCCTGTAGGTTGGGCCACCCTGCAAGCAGAACTTCTTTCCGATATCCTTTTGTTAAAACAAGCAGTTCAACTGGCAGACCAATACGGGGCATCCCAAACGAAACAGGGAAATGATGCCTCGGCCTTTCAACTTGTCCGTTGCTACAACATTTTTGAGAATATGCTTCTGCGAATTGCCCGAGCCTTTGAAAACCACCTGGACAAGAATCATGGATGGCACAAAGGACTCCTTGACCGGTTGGGGCTTACTATTCCGGGAATTCGGCCCGCATTTTATCCCCTTGAGTACAAAATGTCTCTTCAGGCCCTTATGGGTTTTCGGCACATTATGGTCCATGCCTATGATTTGTCCGTGGATGCAAAACGCCTCGAGGAAAACCGCATGAATGCCATTTCCCTCGCTAACGAAATTGAGGATTGGTTGAAACACTTTGGCAAAGAAGTAGGTCGAATGCACTCCCTTCCAAGTGTTGTTTAGGTCTCCATAATTTGTTAAGGGTGATTTTTGGGTATCTTGAAATCCTCCGACAATCCCCACCGAAAACATTACTTGTTAGCACGGGTCCAAAAATCCGTTTGAAGGAATACCCCATTTGTAAGTCCTTATTTGGCAAGGTTTCCCCTGATTTTGGCTTTCAATCACCAATAGTTTGGCACCTCTTTCCATGACAGATAATCTTCAAAACGCATCTTGGTTAATCACAGGAGCATCCGGGTCTTTTGGCAAAAAAGCCTTGGAAATTCTGCTCACGGAATACTCCCCGAGGCGCATAGTCATCTTTAGCCGGGATGAATTAAAACAATTTGAAATGCGTGAGCAATTTCCCGAGCGCAAATATTCCTGTTTGCGCTACTTTCTGGGGGATGTTCGCGATGCGGATCGCCTCCGGAGGGCCTTTGATGGAGTGGAATATGTCATTCATGCGGCTGCTTTGAAGCAAGTACCTGCCGCCGAATACAACCCCATTGAAGCAATCAAAACCAATGTCCATGGTGCCATTAATGTCATTGACGCCGCCATCGACAGGGGTATTAAAAAAGTGATCGCCCTCTCCACAGACAAAGCAGCCAATCCGGTAAACCTTTATGGTGCAACAAAGCTTTGTTCAGACAAACTTTTCATTAATGCCAATAATTATTCAGGAACTCATCCAGCCCGTTTTTCGGTGGTCCGTTACGGCAATGTGATGGGATCCAGGGGAAGTGTGATCCCATTCTTTACCGGTCGCCGCAAAACAGGTGTCCTTCCCATCACTGATCCCCGCATGACCCGCTTTTGGATCACCCTTGATCAGGGAGTCCGTTTTGTCCTCAACTCCTTTGTTCGGATGCATGGCGGCGAACTCTATGTTCCCAAAATCCCCTCCATGAAAATTACAGATTTGGCCACCGCTATGGCACCCGAATGCAAGCAGGAAATCGTAGGAATCCGCCCGGGTGAAAAACTCCACGAAATCATGATTACAGAAGACGATTCCCGCCATACCCGCGAAATGGATGACCATTATGCCATCCTTCCGGAACCATCTGAAGGGGCCCATGATCATCACCCCATGGCCAATACCGGAGTGGCTTGCCCGGAAGGGTTTCGCTTTTCCAGCGACACCAATAAACAATGGATTTCAGGTCCTGAACTCATGGAAATGCTCAAAAAACACAAGATGATCCCCGTTTGATTGCCACCCTTCCCTACGGCCGTCAGTCCATCTCCGAAGAAGATATCTCCGCCGTGGTGGATTGTTTACGATCCCCTTTTTTAACGGTTGGTCCTCGGATCGAGGCCTTTGAGGATGCGTTTGCAAAAAAGGTGGGAGCAAAACATGCCATCGCGGTTTGCAACGCCACCGCCGCTTTGCATCTTGCGATGCTCGTTGCTGAAATCCGTCCAGGGGACAGGGTCGTTACCAGCCCCATTACCTTCTTGGCATCCGCCAATTGTGCGGCATATGTTGGAGCGACACCTGATTTTGTCGATGTCGATCCCGTTTCCCTTACCATTGATCCCATGGTTTTGGAATCCTCTTGGAAACAGGATACCAAGGCAGTCGTTTCGGTGGATTACGCAGGCCAGTCTGCGGATATGCCTACCCTTGCCGAAATTGCCCGAAAACAAGGCGCCATCATTATCGAAGACGCTTGCCACGCCGTTGGGGGCGCCTTTGAACACAACGGACAAATCTACAAAATGGGGGGCCATCCGTGGGCCGACATGACCACCTTTTCTTTCCATCCCGTTAAAACCATGACCACAGGCGAGGGGGGTATGCTCGTTACGGACAACGATGTCTATGCCAGAAAGGCTAGACTCCTTCGTAGCCACGGCATGGAACGAAATCACTCGACATTTGAATCGCCCGAGGCATGCTTCCCAACCGCAGAAAAAGGACCATGGTTCTATGAAATGCAAGGATTGGGCTACAATTACCGGTTAACCGAAATCCAGGCCGCTTTGGGAAATTCCCAATTAAACCGCCTGGATTCGTTTGTCGAACGCCGGCGGGAAATCGTGGCCGCCTACAACGCTGCTTTTATAAATGTTCCTTGGGTCCAGATTCCCGCCCTGAGGAACCCTGCCGACCAATCCTTGACTTCCTGGCACCTCTATTCCCCCCGATTGGATTTTGCTGCTTTGGGCAAAACCCGAACCAAAGTAATGGATGAATTACGCCAAAGGGGAGTGGGAACACAGGTCCTTTATATCCCAGTCCATCTCCAGCCTTGGTATCGAAAGTCATTTGGATATGGCCAAGGAAAATGCCCCAATGCGGAAGCGGCCTATGCTGGGTTGTTAAGCCTTCCCCTTTTTCCGGAGATGACCCAAGTGGATGTTGATCGAGTCATTCAGTCCGTTAGGATCTTGGATCAAAAACCAAATCTTTCATGCGCCTAACCGAAAAAGATCGGGCCATGATTCGGGCCGTAACCAAGGAGCTTACCAAAGGCCATGGAACCGCCTTTGTCTTTGGCTCTCGCTTGGATGATAATGCCAAAGGCGGCGACTGGGATATTTTCATATCCGTGAATGAACCAGTAGAAAATGCTCCTTGGTTAATCGCCCAAATGGCAAGCCTACTATCCAGAAATTCCTATGGCAGAAAAGTGGATGTGGTCCTGGCCGCCCCCAACCTGAAAACCTTGCCTATCCATGTTGTGGCGGCCCGGGACGGGGTCTTGGCTTGAAACCGCTGGATCCAACCTTGGAACGCTTGCGGTTTTTGGTTCGAATTGTGGAAAAACAGGTAAAACTCCTTCACCGTTCGGACTTGGCTCTTTTTGAACCCAATCAAATGTCTTGGGTACTTTCCGATTTGGAAACAGATGATCTCCTTGCCAATGCCTTGGAAACCTTTGTGGTTCGGTTTGGTCGACTCCAAGATATACTGGGAGATAAACTGCTTCCCAAGTTGTTAATAGCATTGAACGAAAGGCCAAAGTCTTTTTCGGATAATCTTGATTTGGCGGAAAAATTAGGTTGGATAGAATCAGCTTCTGATTGGCTTGCCATGCGTGAATTAAGAAATCAATTGATCCACGAATATATTGAAGATGTCCAAACTCTCAAATTAGCCTTGGATAAAGCCCATGCCTTTGTTCCTGAATTGGGGCAGGTTGCCAAAAATCTCATTTTGGAAATATCCCGTCGAGGTTGGTTGAAAATGGCATGAATAATTTTAGCTATTTCAACAAAATCTCCGCCTTTCGGCGACCTATCCCGAAAAATGGATTTATTAAATCGGTACTTGTAATTTAGAAGAAAAATGAAAACCACCTGAGAATAACCATTTTCTTATTCGTAACAGAGCAGAATCTCAATAAAATTAATAGAAAAATTTTAGTTTTTGTTATTTCCGACAATTTTGTTTTTAATTTATAGCCTGTTTATTACTAATTTATTTGGGCTTGTTAAATGAAACAAAAAAATCTTTTTTTAAATACCGAAGCTGATGCTTGGTATAATCGTAATAAGGATAATCTAAAATTGGTAGGAGATCCAATTTTAGAGGCTTGCGAGCCAATTTTTTCCACAGATACAATTTCTTCCATTTTGGAAATCGGTTGTGGAAATGGGCTTAGGTTTGAAAGGCTTTTCAAAAGTACAGGCGCCAAAGTTTATGGTTTGGACCCATCCCCAATGGCTATTTCAATTGCCAAGAAAAATGGGTTTGTTGCTGAAGTAGGAACCGCCGATCGGTTACCTTGGCCGGATTCTTCCATGGATCTGGTCATTTTTGGCTTTTGCCTTTACCTTTGCGATAGGGAAGATTTGTTTAAAATTTCATCGGAAGCGGATTGTGTCCTAAGAAATCCAGGTTGGCTAATTATTTTGGATTTTCACAGTCGGGACCAAGTAATTCACCCTTACAAACACCTTGAAGGTGTAAATAGTTATAAGATGGACTATTCAAAAGCATTTACATGGAACCCAGGATACACTACCTATAATCAAACGATTACTGGCCACGCAAATCCAGGCAAATTTGTAGACGATCCCAATGAGTGGATTTCGACAACTACCATTCGCAAAAATATAATTCAATAATGATGTTAAGGTTGGAAACAGATTTTGCTCTGGGTACCGTTCAACTTGGTATCCCCTATGGACGCAATAAGGGTGGGTCACTTTGTTCAATTGCGGAAGCCGAGAACATTTTTGAAACCGCTTGGCAATTTGGCGTTCGAGCATTTGATACCGCCTCTGGATACGGTTGTGCCATGGAACGGCTTGCCAATTGGTTACAGGCAACCGATCGGATGAACCAGGCAAAAGTGGTTAACAAAGTGTCCCCTTTGGATTGCCTTTCCAAAGGGGCTTTGGATAAAGCGTGTAATCCCTTTCGTAATGCTGCCCAATTGGACCTTTTGGTCCATGGCTTTGTGGGTGAAGCCGATTGGACAGAATTTCAGAATCGGGCAGGGGAAAGGGGGGCCAACCCGGGACTGAGCGTTTACACGGCGGATGAGCTTCTCCATGCCAATGCCTTGGGGGCAAGCCTTGTCCAAGCCCCTGCAAATGCCCTTGATTTTCGCCAACTAAATGCCGCTAAGGTAGCTCAACAACGAACCGATTTTCGGTCCGTTTTCCTTCAAGGACTTTTGCTTGATTCTCCTGAAATGGCCGAATCCCGATTTCCCGGGTCAGGGATTTTCCCCGAAGCAGTTGAATCCGCTTCAAAGGCTTTGGGAATTTCCCCCCAAGCAGCTCTAATCGGGGCCGTCCTTAATGCGAAAAAACCTTTGGACCGATTGGTAATTGGTGTGGATACCCCAAATGAAATGGCTGTTTGGAAGGAAGCCCTTGCGGTTTCACCCAACCAATCCAATCGATTTATTACCGCTGTTGCCAATGAATTGAAAACTGCTCCTAGCGATAGCTTGCTAGATCCAAGAACTTGGCCTACCAAATGACAAAGTCGTGCACAATTGCAATTATCCAGGCTCGGATGGGATCGACCCGTTTGCCCGGCAAGGTAATGCGCCAGGTTCAAGGTGTTCCGCTGATTCAAACCTTGATACAGCGACTCCAATTGGCAAAGTCCATTGACCAGATTGTTTTAGCGACCTCCACAGAACCAGTAAATGATTCATTGGAGGTTTTTGTTTCCGGGCTTGGGATCCCCGTATTCCGGGGAAGTGAAACGGATGTTTTGGACCGCTATTATCAGGCAGCAAAATCCTATCAACCGAAAACGGTGATTCGGATTACTGGTGACTGTCCCTTGATAGATCCCAAATTGGTTGACCTTGTGGTTGAAGAGTTTAACCACCAAAAGGTTGACTACCTTTCGACAGCAAACGATTGTTTTCCGGATGGTTTGGATACCGAGGTGTTCAAGTTTAGTGCCTTGGAGGAGGCTCACAATAAAGCAACAACCCCCCATGAGAGAGAGCATGTCACCCCGTTTCTTAAAAATTCCACCCACATAAAAAGGGGGGAATATCGGGAAAAGGAAAACCATTCCAATCAACGCTGGACTGTGGATGAACCTGAAGATTTTGAAGTAGTTCGAAATATCCTCAACCATTTTGCCCACCGAATCGATTTTACCTGGCAAGAAGTGCTAGGGCTTTATCACAAATCCCCTGATTTATTTGAGGCTAATCGCAAAATTTTGCGAAATGATGGGGCGACCATAGGGACCGGTCAAAAACTTTGGAAAAGGGCAAAAAGGGTTATCCCCGGGGGCAACATGCTCCTTTCCAAACGGGCCGAAATGTTCCTTCCAGACCGTTGGCCTGCTTATTTTAGCCGTGCCAAAGGTTGTCAGGTTTGGGACTTGGATGGTAATCCATTCACTGACATGTGCATTATGGGGATAGGCACAAACACTTTGGGTTATGGCAATCCTGTGGTGGACGAGGCGGTCCAAGCCACCGTTTCGGCAGGCAACATGTCCACTTTCAATTGCCCAGAAGAAGTCTATTTGGCGGAAAAATTGGTTGAACTCCATCCTTGGGCGGACATGGTGCGTTTGGCGCGCTCCGGTGGCGAGGCCAATGCAATCGCTACCCGGATTGCCCGTGCCGCATCGGGTAAAGACGGGGTGGCCATTTGCGGCTACCACGGGTGGCATGATTGGTATTTGGCGGCAAATTTGGGGGATGAAGAAAACCTGGCAGGGCATCTCCTAGCAGGGTTGGAACCCAACGGTGTCCCCAAGGCTTTGCGGGGTACAGTCCATCCTTTCCTTTACAACCAATTGGACCAACTCGACAAAATTGTTAATCAACATGACATTGGCGTTATTCAAATGGAGGTGTCCCGTAATCTTGGCCCTGATGGGAACTTTCTTCAAAAAGTTCGACAATTAGCCACGAAAAATGGAATTGTCCTTGTTTTTGACGAATGCACTTCTGGATTTCGACAAACCTACGGAGGATTGCATAAGCTTTATTGTGTTGAACCGGATATGGCCATGTTTGGCAAGGCGCTTGGGAATGGATATGCAATAACAGCTGTTATTGGTAGGCGCGAGGTCATGGAGGCCGCCCAAACAAGCTTCATTAGCAGCACTTTTTGGACCGAACGGATTGGTCCCTCGGCCGCATTGGCATCTCTTAAAGTGATGAACCAAGAGCGTTCATGGGAGCAGATTACTGAAATGGGTAATTACATCACCGCTCTTTGGAAGCAAATGGCACAAAGGCACGGATTGTCCATCACTACCAATGGCCTCCCTGCATTAACCGGATTTACCTTTGTTAGCCCCAATTCCCTTGCCTACAAGACTTTGATCACCCAGGAAATGCTCAAGAAAGGATACCTTGCTTCGACTTCTGTTTATGTGTGCACGGAACACACAAAAGAAGTGGTGGATCAGTACATTGAAAATCTTGACCCTATATGGGCAAAAATAAAAGAGTGCGAAGAGGGCTTGGCGGTTGAATCCCTTCTCGAAGGACCCATTTGCCACGCTGGATTCAAAAGGCTTAATTAGTCTTGACCCAATCCATTTTTTTCCGAACTGATGCATCCCTACAAATAGGCACGGGCCATGTCATGAGGTGCCTTACCTTGGCAACCGAACTGAAAAGCCGAGGGTGTGTAATCTCCTTTGTTTGCAGAAACCATCCAGGCAATTTGAACGACCTGATTCGAAAAAACGGCTTTGAGGTTTTAGACCTTTCCCAACCCACCCAAGAAAATCGGAAAATTTTAGAAAAAGACTCATCAAGGGGCGAATATGCCCAATGGCTGGGGGTTACCCAGGTTCAGGACGCTAGAGAAACCTTATCAGTACTTGGAGAAAAAAAACCTGATTGGCTTATCGTCGACCATTATGTTTTGGACAAATCTTGGGAAACCGCCCTTCGACCAAATGTTAAAAAGGTTATGGTAATCGATGACCTAGCCGATCGGGAACACGATTGTGATTTGTTGTTGGATCAAAATCTCGTTGCCAACCGAAACACCCGTTACCAAGATTTGTTGCCCACCCAATGTGGTCGGTTGCTGGGCCCTGAATTCGCATTGTTGCAATCCCAATATTCGGAATTTTGTCCCTGCGTGCCGCCACGGGAAGGTCGGGTGCGTCGGGTCTTAGTCTACTTTGGCGGAGCGGATACCGATAACCTGACAGGCAGGACCATTGCCGCCTTCCTTTCACTCGGACGATCGGATATTTCCCTGGATGTGGTTATAAACCCTTCAAGTCTTCATGCGGCAACTATTCGGTGGCAAATAAGCGTCCAGAAACAAATTGCCCTGCACGAAGAATTACCCAGCTTGGCTCCATTAATGGTGAAGGCGGATTTGGCTATCGGTGCAGGCGGGGCAACTTCTTGGGAGCGTTGTTGCTTGGGATTACCCTCCTTGGTCGTCACCCTGGCTGAAAATCAGATACCCATTGCAGAGGAACTTCACCACCAAGGTTGCATACGCTGGTTGGGTCACAAGGATAAAGTCAGTGAAGCTGACATTGCAAAAAACTTGAAAAGTGTCATTGAGGCCGATCTCCAACCTGATTGGTCAGCTAATTGTCGGCAAAAGGTGGATGGTTTTGGTACCAAAAGAGTGGCCGACATTTTGTTGCTCAACGCACAAACGAAACTCCAAGCTCGACCGGTTCGATTGGAGGATGAAGCTTTGATATTGAAATGGGCCAATGATCCGTTTGCCCGCCAAAATGCTTTTTCATCGGAAGCCATTGCCCTATCCACTCATCGCACATGGTTTCGCAGTAAGTTACGCGATTTTGAAAATAATCGGTTTTTTATTGTGGAAACCGAGGACGAATTTCCAATTGGACAGGTGCGTTTTGAACGGGTTAATGATGAATGGGAAATTGACTATTCCCTCGAGCAATGCGTTCGAGGCAGGAAATTGGGTAGAAAGTTGTTACAAACTGCCATGGTTGCCTTTCGGGAAAGCACAAATGGGGTTATCCTTCTTGCCCAAGTCAAAAAATCCAATACCGCCTCCTGTCACATTTTTGAAGAATTAGGTTTTGAATCAGGATTTGAATCAGGAAATGGGGGGGGGGAGGAAGTTGTCTGTCGTTATTCTCTCCGACCAGGAAAGCTGGATCAACCCTTTTCTCCCCGATTTGATATTAACCTGGCTGAGGAAAGGATTCCGGGTTGGATGGGCCCACAACCACAATGATTTAAATGGTGGCGACCTATGTTTTTATTTGGGATATGGGCGAATCGTTGGTCAACAGATTCGGAATAGGTTTCGCAATAATCTGGTTGTCCATGAAAGTGCTCTTCCCAAAGGCCGGGGCTGGTCACCAACCAGTTGGCTGATACGGGAAGGTGCGTCCTGCATACCGGTTACTTTATTGGAAGCTGTTGAGGAAGTTGATTCAGGATCAATCTATTTGCAAGAATGGATTGAGTTGAAAGGGTATGAATTGGTTTCAGAATGACGTGAACTTTTATTTGACTCTACCCGACGACTTTGCCAGAGTTTTGTAGAACAATACCCGGACATTCAGGAACAAGGTAAACCCCAGAATGGTATTCCCTCTTTTTATCCTCGGCTTTTTGCGAAGGATAGTAGGCTTGACCCTACTAAAAGCCTTGCAGAACAATTCAATTTACTGCGCATTGTGGACAATCATAAATATCCAGCATTTTTTGATATGGATGGCAAACGATTTTTATTGAAAAATTGAATTACAAATTGTGGATTAACAATAAGCCACTGCTGTGATTGAAAAAACGAAAAAAATCAAGTATGGTTAAAAGATTTTTAATTATAGCGACTCCTCATTGTAGAAATGATAATACGGAATTTAGATTGCGTGAAAAATTTCCCGATTTTAATATTTTAAGATTTAAAAGCCCTGAAGAGCTTGTCCCTGAAATATTAGAAAAGATATCCCCAGAGTGGATATTTTTTCCTCATTGGTCGTGGATCATTCCTAAATCTGTCCACGAAAAATACCCATGCGTCATTTTCCATATGACTGATGTACCGTATGGAAGGGGTGGTAGCCCTCTTCAAAACCTGATTGTTAGAGGACATAAATCTACGGTCATTTCCGCCCTAAAGTGCCAGGAGGAATTGGATGGGGGGCCAGTTTATTTGAAAAAACCATTATCACTCGAGGGAACGGCTGAGGAGATTCTTCAAAGGGCTTCAAATATTATTACAGAAATGATTAAGGAAATAGTCCTTAATCCTAAACCACCTTCTCCACAAATCGGTCCGATTACGAAATTTATCCGTCGCAAACCAAGTGATGGAAACTTTGCTGCTTTGAATACACCGGAAGGTGTATTTGATTATATTCGAATGTTGGATGGTGATGGATATCCTCCTGCATTTTTAGAATCTGGCAATATGTTTGTTGAATTTAAAAAAGCACTAAGGGTTGGTGATACTGTGGAAGCAATTGCAGTAATTAAAGTAAAGAAGTGAAAAAATCTCCTGTTTTAGTGGTAGCTGCCCACCCCGATGATGAGGTATTGGGGTGTGGTGGAACAATTGCAAAATTTGCCCTTGAGGGCCGACCGGTTCATGTTTTGTTGCTTGCGGATGGTGAATCCTCTAGAGAATCTAACATAGGATTCGATGATTTGATTCAGAACCGAAATGCTTCAGCCGAGAAAGCGGCTGACATTTTGGGGATCTCAAGCCTGAAAATTTGCGAATTTCCTGATAACCGACTCGATTCCATAAATGTCTTTGATGTGGTAAAAATAATTGAAGCATCCATTCGTGATACATTGCCGACTACGGTTTTTACTCACCACTATGGCGATGTCAATGTGGATCACCGGGTTGTCCACGAGGCTGTTCTTGCGGCGTGCAGGCCACAACCTGGTTTTTGTGTGAAAGAACTGTTTTTCTTTGAGATACCTTCCTCAACCGAATGGAGGCCTCCTAATTCAGCTACACCATTTGTCCCAAACCTATTTGTTAATATAGACATTTTCTTGGATACCAAAAAAAAAGCTTTGTTAGCTTATGCTTCTGAAATGAGAGATTTCCCCCATGCCCGGTCAATCAAGGCGGTTGAGGCACTTGCCCGGTGGCGAGGAGCATGCGTTGGTAAAAATGCAGCTGAGGCTTTCATGGTTGGCAGGATAATAAACTGATCAAGGTGTTCATTTGAATTTTTTACTAATAAATATAATGCCATTTATTATTGCGGCAATTTCAAAAAATCCCAACTAATCCTTGTAAAAAGCGTTGGCGATTGTAGGAGTCGCCGCTTGAGCTCACTCCTCGCTGCTACAAACGATCATTATTTTCCCACAAAAAATTGGGCAAATTCAAAATTCAAAATTCAATTTGATAAACCCATGATTAAGGCCGATGATCCAGACCCCAAAAATAAGGCTCTCCCCAAGAGAAATCGAGGTCATCCGAAAAACGGTGGTTCGGTTACTAGGGAATCGCACCTCCATTCGGATTTTTGGTTCCCGGGCAAGGCTGGATGAAAAAGGCGGCGATATCGACATCCTGGTTGAAACCGATCATCACCTAATAAATAGGATGGCTACTACTTGCCGGTTGACAAGTGAATTGCAAATGCAACTGGGTGATCAAAAAATGGATATTATCCTTACCGAACCCGGTATGCGGGAACAACTGATACACAAAATAGCTCGTCAAACTGGAGTGATAGTATAGCATCTGATCCTGGTATTGCCGACCGCGAAAGGTTTCTTTCCCTATTGGAAATCGTCCGAAGGCAAGGCGATTTGTTGCTAAAGACCGATGCCCTAATATTCAATGAGAAACTGGATGCCGCTTGGGTTGAACGGTTAGAATTGGATGAAACTTTAGCAGAACGCCTGGATGCTTTTGTTTCGCGTTTTGGACGGATGCAGGATACCCTGGGCGACAAATTGTTGCCCTCCCTCCTTCGGGCATTGGCGGAAAAGCTAGGAAGTATGCTGGATAATCTGAACAAAGCGGAGAAATTTGGCTTGCTAACTTCTGTGGTGGATTGGTTGGATACCCGCAATTTGCGCAACAAATTGATACACGAATATAGTACCGATGCGGAAGAGTTTGCAATTGTCCTCAATCAAGCCCATGAAGGGGTGTCCTTATTGGTTGCCACCTACAATGCAATGAACCTATACGCATTCGCCCGCTTCCCAGTAAATGAATGGCCAAATGCGTTGCCAGGAACCCGTGGATAATAGTAGGTAATATGGTTTGTTTTTATAATGATGCAATTATTGAAAAGAATTTGAAAAATGTTTAAATTGGGAAATCTTGAGATAGGGTTGCACCACCCACCCTTCATCATTGCCGAAATGTCAGGCAATCACAACCAATCCCTGGAACGGGCTTTGGCCATTGTTGAAGCTGCCGCTATGTCCGGGGCACACGCCCTGAAGTTGCAAACTTATACGGCGGATACCATGACATTGGATGTGCGTGGAGGGGAATTTGAAATCCAGGATCCGAATAGCCTTTGGGCCGGCAAAAATCTCCACGATCTTTACAAACAAGCGTATACTCCTTGGGAATGGCACAAACCTCTTTTTGACCGTGCCAAAGAATTGGGGATGTTAGCATTCAGTAGTCCCTTTGATGAAACGGCGGTGGATTTCTTGGAAACCCTCCATGTCCCTGCCTATAAAATCGCTTCTTTTGAAAATAACCACATTCCTCTCATAAAAAAAGTTGCTTCGACAGGCAAACCAATCATTATGTCCACGGGCATGGCAACCATTGCCGAACTGGATGAAGCGGTAACTGCGGCTAGGCAATCAGGCTGCCACGACCTTACTCTCCTTAAATGTACTAGCACCTATCCAGCAACTCCTGCCAATTCGAATATCCTCACCATTCCGCACATGAAACAGTTGTTTGGATGTGAGGTGGGACTTTCCGACCACACCATGGGGGTAGGGGTTGCGGTGGCGGCGGTGGCCCATGGTGCTTCTATAATTGAAAAACACTTTACCCTCTCACGTGCCGAAGGGGGTGTGGACAGTGCTTTTTCCATGGAACACCATGAATTGAAATTGTTGGTGGAAGAAACCAGGAGGGCTTGGGAATCCCTGGGCCAAATCACCTATGGACCCACCGAAGCAGAAAAAAAATCCTTAATATTCCGCCGCTCCATTTATGTGGCTAAAGACATCCAAGCAGGGGAAATACTAACAAAGGACAATATAAAAATTGTAAGACCTGGTTTGGGCCTACCCCCCAAATATTATTATGAAATTTTAAAGATATATGCTCGAAACTTTCTTAAAAAAGGTACACCTATAACTTGGAAATTAATTGGGAGACAAAAAATTTAAATGCAAAGAATCAAGATTGAATGTTCAAGTGAAAAAAAGATGGATCAAAAAACAAATTTTTATATGGGAATGATAGTAAATGGTCCTTAAAGAATGATGAAAATAGATTAAAAAACAAAAGCCTACTAAAAACATGAAAGATTACCGGATAACAATAAGAAAAAATTTATCTATACTAGGAAAACTAAAACATACGCGGTTGCCCAGATATACCGACTCTGGGCGGACTAGGCATCGTACCAAAATAGCAAATCTATCTATTTTACGGTGAATTTGGCCTTATATTGATCCAACAGCGGAGGTTCTAGAAACCTAAAAAATATTCTAAGAATTTAGTTAAGATAAGGCCATGTTTAATCCTTAAGTATCACAAAAATAGGTAAATGATTAAAAAAACAGATTGTCGGAAAATAAAAATTATGAAAAATAAAACAAAGAAGGTAAAAATTATATAAATAACTAGTGGTATTATTGATATTTGTAAAATTAAAGATTGTGTCATACAGAAAAATATAGAAAGAAACTAGATGGAGTCAAATAGTGATTAAAACAACAATAAAATACTTAATAGGAAAAATAAAGCCTTATCATGGGTATGCGAAAATATTGAACTCAAAAAAAAACAACTTTAGAAGTGGTGATAACAGGGAAAACATTTTTTTTTCAAATAGTGTGGGAAGTGGATTTTGGTTTAAATATTTTGCCTACCATGTGGCTCTTTCGAGAATGTTAGGAGCAAATGCGGTTTATTTATGGACAGATAAAAGTCTAACTCCAGAATTGAAAAAAAACTGCTTTAGTAAGTGGTCGTATTGGTTTATAAAAGACAAAAAAAACAATATTTTAATTGATAATATTAAAATAAATGATTGCGATGTGCTCGAAAAAGATGACATTGAGGTTATTGCTGAAACATCGTTAATTGATTATTGCTATTTAAACCTTATAGAATACCCGGACCGCAGTTATGAAAGCAGTAAATTATACCAATATCGTATAATTACAAATACCGAGTCACTAATAAGATTAAAAAAACTACTAAAATATAGACGGCCAAAAAGATTACATATTCCAGGTGGCGCAAACTTGGAAAACAAAATCTGTTTATATGTAGCTATGAAATTAGGTATTGAAGCGGTTACTTATGAGATTGGTGAAAAAGCGGGAAAAATTGTTACCACCAAAAACAATCATTTTTGGAAGTTTGATTCAAAAGAGCTGTATCTAAAATATTTCAATCAATATGAAAAGTCACTGCCAGATGCTTATCGGGTACTTGAAAAAAGGATGGAGCCAAGGAAATTTGATGACAATATAGTTGCATTTCAAAATACCGATGTTGTGGATAGGGAAAAAATACTTGAAGAATTGAAAATTGGAAAAGAGAAAAAAATAGCCCTGGCGTGTACTAATGTGGCGTGGGATGCTGCGGCATTATTTATGGGCAGGGCATTCAAATCACAAATAGAGTGGCTCATTTTTCTGGTTGAATATTTTAGAGAAAAACAAAATTGGCAACTTATAATTAGGATTCATCCCGGAGAAACATTACATAAAACAAATACAAGATTGGGGGCGGATTTGGTTAAGGTGTATAATAATAAATTACCAGAAAATGTGAAGATAATATTTCCAGAAGACAAGATAAATACATATTCAATAGTTAAATATGCGCAAATTGGATTTGTTTTTACGAGTAGTATTGGTATGGAAATGGTAATGCTGGGCCTCCCTGTTATAACGGTTGGAATTGTCCATTACGCAGAATTAGGATTTACATATGATCCAATTAATAAAAAGGATTGTGAAAAAACTATTGATGGTTTAATAAATAATTCCTTAAGTGTTGGTGAAGATTGGGCGAAAACAGCTGGGGTGTATTTTAATATCTATCATGCTGAAGTATATAAAGATGCTGTCTGGAATTGGAGGGATTTTGAACGGTACGGGAAAATTGCAAATTGGGAAAAGTGTTTCAACAAATCATCATCTATTTTGGATTTTTTAAAAAATGATTAAATATATTATTTTCGGTGGTGGAGCCGTTGTCAAAGATCTGCATTTGCCTGCATTTAAAGCTCTTGGCAAGGATAATTCCTGTCTTGTATATGAGCCGAATCCTATAGACGCTAAAAAAATAAAATTATTATTTCCTAGCGTAAATGTAAATTGTGATACATATAATTCCTTTTATAATTCCGGTCTAAATTTTAATGATTTAAAGTTTGTTTTAATTGCTTTGCCTAATACGCTGCATAAGGAAGCTTGTTTAGAATTATTGGAAAATAATCTGAGCGTTTTGTGCGAAAAGCCACTTGGACTATCTTCTGATGATTGCAATCTTATTAAAAAAGTAGCAAAAAAACAGTCTAGGGTGTGTGCTGTAGCCATGGTAAGGAGGTTTTTACCCGCAGTTAATATTTTGAAAGAGATGCTTAATGCAGGTCAGCTTGGTGATATACGGAAAGTTAGTGTTTCACATGGTTGTAATGTTAAAGATTGGTCCTGGAATTCTGAAACAGTTCTAAGAGATGACCAGGGTGGAGTTTTAGTCAATTTTGGCGTTCATTATATCGACCTAATTCTATGGTTGTTTGGGGATATTGTACCATACGACTACTTTGATGATTACAATGGTGGAATTGAAACTAATTGTAAATTAAAAGGTAAAATAGGTGTTGACATAGAATTTCTGTTGAATTTGTCTTGGACTCATCGGTTAGATAACAAAATTATTGTCGAAGGTTCTAAAGGACGTCTTCATCTTGATCTTGATAGGGTTGATTCATGTATTTGGTTCCCTAGTGAAAATAATAATAGTTCATTTGAGATTAAGCCTACATTATTTTTTAAATCCGGAAATTGGAAGCCAACATTTGAGTCATGTTTTGTTGAACAAATCTGGAATTTTGAAACTGCTCTTTCAAATCAAATAACAAAAGATTTGGTTAGTGCCGACGAGGCGATCAGAACGCAAAAAGTTATTGACTGGGCTTATAGTATTCGAAAAAAAACACGATATTTGGGTAAGTCTATTCGGCCTGATTTTCCATCATCTAATGTAGTTGTAACTGGTGGAACAGGTTTTGTAGGTTCTCATTTGATAAAACGGCTATCCGAAATTGGAATGCTAAACATTGTGGTCCCTGTTCGTAATTTCGGTTCAGGTTCGGCTATCGCTAAATACCCTGTTAAAATGATTAAGACTGATTTATTAAACCTTGAAAGTTGTCGACTTGCCGTAAAAGGATCTCGTTTTATTTTTCACTTAGCATATGATTCGTCAGGTAAATCTTCTGAGAATGTAACAATATTAGGGACGCGAAATATTTTAAAAGCGGCTCTTTTAGAGAATGTTGAATCGGTGGTCGTATTTAGTACAGCTACTGTTTGGACAGCTTTTAAAACTCCTAATATTAATGAGAATACGCCTTTGGCACCTTCCCTAGGTAAATACGGATGGGATAAAGCCTTTATGCAAAAAGAATGTTTAGATTTTGCAAAAAAGAATTCAACGTTAAAGGTTTCCGTAATTGCACCTGGGTCTGTATATGGCCCAGGTAGTTACCTTTTTTGTGAGCTGCCTTATCAACTTGCAAAAAAAGGTTTATTTAGCTGGTATGAAAATGGAAATGGTATTGTAAATTATATTTATGTTGATAATTTGGTAGATATGGCATTGTTATCGGCCTTAAGTATTTCCGCCTCTGGAAATACTTTTATTGGTGTTGATGGTGAAACGGACTGGAAAAGTTTTCTTTTGCCTCTTATCAGAAAGTTTGAAAATAAGATTAGTAATATTACTAGGGCTGATTTGGTTTATCTCAAGAAATACGGTGTTACTAAAACTACATTTTTTGATGTTTTTAAAACATTGGTTTTATCAAAGGATGTTGTAGAGAAGGTTAATAACAATTTTCTTCTTTCGTTAATCGGGAAAAAAATCAAAAAATTGCTTTTTAAAAACAATGATGTGGATAAGGCTAGTGAATTTATTTTACTGGATCCGCCTCGTAAGTTGCAAACTCCAATATGGATATTTGATATTTATAACGACAGTCAATACCGTTTCAATAATCTAAAAACACGGAGTCAACTAGGTTGGATACCTATTGTCTCTTTATCAGAAGGAATAAAAAAATCAGTTGACTGGCTTGATTCCAAAGATTATTAAAGTTTTTCTTTTAAGTTTACAATTTCTGGTTATGATAATTTTTATTTTCTTGGATAATAATCTAAAGATCATAGTCATATATAATATGGTCAGTAGATTTTTAATAATAGGTTAGTCGGCGTTTTTTTTTATTAAAGTATTTATTTCTTTGTTATTTAGTATGATTATTCGGTGGATTTGTCTGTGAAAGGCATTATTTTAGCATGTGGGTCTGGTTCAAAGTTGTATCTAGGACTATTGCATCATGTTAAGGATTAGTGAGAAAGATGCAATGTGGGTGGTTGACCGAGGGTCAATCCTGTATTGCACGGAAGCCGTATTGGTGGACCTAGGTTAGGTCGTCGAACCAAGGTGTCGATTAGGATAATGGATTATCAGTAATTCCCGGCTTCAAAAAAAAGATGCGCCCTGATTTACCCATTGTGAAAGGTCTCCTGTTGAGACACTGTTTTTGGTTGAGCGACAGGCGGTAATATGCGATCAAAGAGTGGTTCAGAGGGGGTCCTGAACCGAC
>SYLG01000151.1 GCA_005808665.1 Planctomycetia bacterium
CCTCAAGCAACCCCCGCTCCTCACCACTCAACCGGACTATGTAAATTTTCCGCATGGTACCAACCCTCCTTGGTTGGTACTTATACTATGTGCCTTGCAGCTGAATACTATCCTAATCCCTTTGAGTGGCAGGGCACTAGAATCGACCGAGTAGATCTCCAGGAGGGCTCCTGATGGTTCGCAAGGGTTTGTTGGTTGGTTTTCTTCTCTTATATTTTCTTGGCACAGGCCGTTCGCAGGAACCTTTTGACCTTTTGGTTCGGTCCGAATTGGCCCGATTATCTGCCTCCTTTGACGCTGTGGAAACCCTCGATGCCAAAACCATTACCCTTGCCGAGGGTCGTCTTATGGGATCCCCCGGAACCCTCCTCATTGCCAAAACGCAACAGGGGCGGTGGGCCCGGATGTTGGTGAGCCAAGCCCGGCAAAAACTCGAGGGGGACAAGTCCCTGCCAATCCTGTTGGTTGATAAATTTGCCACCTGCATGGATGGTGAGGAAAGAGCCCTGACACAAACCGGAAAAGAAGTAAGGCTTTTTTCAGGCTTTCGTTTTTCCCTGGACCTTGGACAAGTGGTACCCGCCGGGGTGCCTGCGGATTTTGTGATCCTGGCCGAGGGGAAAGGTCTCAAAATCCAGAAGGAAAAAGGGTCTGAGCTTTGGATAGCCAAACAGGAGGTTGTTGCTCCCAAAGGGGTCAAACCTGCTGCAATTGATGTTTCGAAACCATTTGGTCCCCACTGGTTTGCCGGCCACTACCGGCTCTTTGATGATGGCAGGCGAATGGGAAGAATGGAAATTGAAGCGGACAAGGATGGCAACCTGTCCGGATCGCTTTTCTCGGATAAGGACAACAAGCGGTATGACCTGTTTGGCAAGGTCGCCATGCCCAACCATACGGCCCAATTTACGGTCCGGTTTCCCCGTTCCGAACAATTTTTTCAGGCGTGGATCTTTACAGCCGATGGCTCCGCCTTGGTCGGGACGACCCGTTTTGGAGAACGGGAGACTGGTTTTTATGCGACAAGGATCAAAGATTAAATGGCAGAAAGCCCCCGAAAAATGTTTCTTGCCGGGGCCACCGGCCAACTGGGCTCCCGGTTGGTTGCCGAATGGATCCGGATAAGGCAACCCTGTGTGGTGCTTACCCGAAGGCCCCAACGGGTCCCGGCGGCATGGCTTGGCGCCTTGGGAAACAATGGGGAAAAGCTAATCGAGGTCGTCCCCGGAGATCCCCTTGTTCCGGGAGATTGGCAAAAACATCTCACCCAAGCCTCGGGTGTCGTCAACCTGTGCGGGGAAAATATTATTGCAAAAAGGTGGAGTGCTCCTTTCAAGGAATTGTTGCGGACGAGCCGCCTTGTTTCCACAGCCAATATCCGCCAATATTTGGTCGAGGCAAAAAATCCCTGTCCTGTAGTAAACGCCTCGGGTATCGGTTTTTATGGGGGTTTGGGTACCGATGAGGTAGATGAGTCTTCCCCCGGTGGGGACGATTTTCTGGCGACCCTTTGCATGGATTGGGAACGGGAAATATTTGGGCCCACCTTGCCAGGCCAAAGGCAGGTTGCCCTACGAACCGGTGTTGTTCTCGATCCCAAAGCGGGGGCCTTGGCAAAAATGCTTCCCCTTTTTCGTTGGGGTTTGGGGGGAACCCTGGGTTGGGGAACAAATTACACCAACTGGATTCATCACGCCGACCTTACCGGGCTCATCCTCCATGCACTTTCGTGTGCCTCGGTCGATGGCCCGATCAATGCCGTGGCACCAAACGCCTTAACCAATCAGGAGTTTGCCCAGACCTTGGGAAGGGTAATGCACCGCCCCGCCTTCTGTTCGGTGCCTATACCCATGATCCGGCTGGCCCTTGGAGAGGTTGCCAAGGGGCTAATCACCCAACACAGGGTCAAGCCACGGGTTGCCTTGGATACAGGATATACCTTTCAATTTGCACACTTAAAGCCAGCGTTGGAGGACTTGTTGGGATGAACGGGTTAATGTCCCTTGGGGCTCATTGGGCATTTCTGGTACTACCCATAGTAGGCGGACAATTCCCCGGGCGAACCGACCCGACCGTAATTGCCCTTCACAAGGAGGTGGAGGCCGTGGAAAACGGCTTGAGGGTAAGTTATGGCATCATTTGCGATGACAAATGGATCAAATGGGAACAGGCCATGGCTTTGGGCCACACCCTGCGGGACCAACCCAAAGAAAAACTCCAAAAGGCATTCGAGGAGGCCAAAGCAAGCTATCAAGTCTTGGCGGTTGATTTGGAATGGGTTCAGGACAGGTCCTCCTTCAGTGCGTTTTTGCCCAATGGAACCAAAAAAGACAATCAAATTTACTTCCAGTCCCCCGCCAAAAGGGATGTATTTCATGGCATGACGCTTTTGCAATCCCGACTTGCCGAAAGCAGGGGCATGGTAATGACCCGTTTGATCCTTCAATATGACTTTTTGGTTCCCTTTTCGAAACTGGGAAATGCCAAAGGGAATGAGATAATGCGGGTGGAATTTGTCGATCCTGACTCCAAAACCAACACGGCAAAAGGGTGCCGCTTTGCCGCTTCAGAACTTGCCCGTCTGGATTTGGATTCGCTTTTAAATCCCAATCACGAAAAAATGAACTTTCCACGGGATCCGTACCATGTCATCGCCGCCTGTTACCACACGGCGTTGAAAAATCCCAAAGGCCCTACCCAAGAAGTCCTGCTTAGGGAACAGGTTGAGCGGTTGGAACGGAAGGTGGAACGGGCCGCCAGGGAACGGGCTTCGATCGAGGTGATGCTTCAATTGCGCTACGAGGTTGAAACCTGTCAAAAACTGCTCAAGGAAAAGGTGCTTTCCACCCAACAACGATTGCCGGACAAGGACAATCCTGTGATCAACCGGCCCAGGAAACCGATATTTGGACCCTTTACCAGCCAAGGCGGTTGGTAAAGGGCATCTTATTCCTGTTTTTGGACGGTCCTATGGTTGGGGGGGTACAAGTTTGAAAATGCCCTTACCGTCGCCACTAACGATGGCGAAATAAGCTTCACCCTCCTCATCTTCGCCAAAGGTGATGGTGGTCAACATGGGACTGGCAATGGCGTGATTTCCTTTGACCTGACTCGTCCGCTGATCGTAATCAAGGGCCCAGATCTTGCCCGAGACATAATCCGCATAAAGGTAGGACCCAAACAGGGATGGGATGGCCTTGCCACGATAGACCATTCCCCCCGTGATCGACTTGCCTATCCGGTGGTCATATTCCCAAATGGGGTCGATGAAAGGGGCATCCACCGGGGGGGATTTTTTCCCAAAGGGATGCAATCCCTCGCGGAAATTCCAGCCAAAGTTGCCACCTTTTTGAACAATGTTGATTTCTTCAAAAAGGTTTTGGCCCACATCCGCCGCAAATAGTGCCCCCGTTCGCTTGTCAAATGCCATCCGCCAGATATTGCGAAACCCATACGCCCAGATTTCGGGTTTGGCTTTGGTATTCACAAACGGGTTGTCCCCGGGAACGGAATAATTCCGATTCGCATCCTTTTTGTCTACATTGATTCGCAATATCTTTCCCAAATGAGTCGTGAGGCTCTGGCCATTGTCAAACGGATCGTCGGCAGCTCCACCATCCCCAATCGCCATGTACAACATTCCGTCAAGGCCAAAAGCCACCGTGCCCCCCTTGTGGTTCCAAAAGGGATGGGCAAACTCCATAAGGACTTCCTCAAAATCGGGGTCCGCCTGGTTGGGATCGTCTTTGGAAACCCGAAACCGCGAGAGCACACAATGGAGGGGTTTGCCCTTGATGGAGTAATAGGCAAAAAATTCGCCGGTCCGTTTGTAATCCGGATGAAACGCCAAACCCAGGAATCCTTCCTCGTTTTGAGCATCGGTATAATTGACTTTTTTCGACATATCCAGAAATACCCGGGACGCTTTTTCCGACCTGTCTTTGGAAACAAGGTGGATCACCCCCTGTTGGGTCGCCACAAAGATCCGCCCAGACGCATCATTGGCGTGCGTGATAACAATCGGGCGCAAGGGATCAACCTTGCCTTTATCATCCACCTGTTTCCAATCTGTCCATTGAATCCCGGGAAACGCCGGTACAATTTTCACCTTGGCTTTGCCGTCAACGGGTTCGGGTGCGGTTCCATCCGCATTCAGCTTGCGAACCTTGATATTACGAAAAGAAACAGGATTGCCATGATCCTGGAGGCAAATGTGGCCGGACGCAGACTTGGCAAAACCTGCCATTTTGGCGAATTTGCTTTTGGCCAACCTTTTGTTCCAGTCATCACTGCCAATCTTTGCGGACCAATAGCGGGTTCCGTTCATGTAGAGTTCCACAATGTCCCTGGTGCAAATGAACCGCAATTCATTCCAACCCCCCACGGGTCTTGTGGTATCCATCGGTTTCTTGGTGAAAGGGTTGTTGTCCACCGAATACATCTGGTAAAGCCAGCCCGATTTTTGGGGATCATGGCCATCGACATTATCCTGGATTTGTACTTCAGGCCCGGTGTGCCAAGGTGCGTCTCCTTCTTCGGTTACCCGAAACATGAGACCACTGTTTCCCCCTTTGGAAATTTTGTATTCCAGCGAAAGCTCAAAGTTCTCAAACTTCTCCCGGGTGATGATGTCTCCGGCCCCATCGCCTTTGCGGATGAGTTCCCCGTTTTCGACCTTCCACCCCGGACCCAATAGGTCTTTTTTGTAATTGCGAAAGGCCGCCGCATTATCGCCGCTAAAAAGCCATCGCCATCCCACGAGTTTTTCCGCGGGGGATAGCAGGGGCTCTTTTGCCAGGCCAAAATTTCCTGCAAAACCCAGGCAAAGGGCCACGGCCGCCAGTTTATGAATCATCGCTACAACTCCCGGAAGGATGGAGGGACTTCTGTGATTATCCGGGAAAGCATGATTTAAGCAAAGGAAATGACCGTTTTCGCTTTTTAAGGGCCCTTACCCTCAGCCCTGATTGGCCTGAGAGGCTGCGTTTTCGGCGTCAAGCATGGCTTGGGTCGCTGGTTTTTCCATCCATTTTTTCCCTAACCAGCCAAGGAAACCAAGGAGGCCAAGTCCTCCCACAACTAGAAGGGAGAGGCGACTGGTTCCGTTGCCTTTGCCCCACTCTGCCAGGACATCTCCCGTAAAGGCAACCCCTGCAATGTTGGGGGAAATGGCCAAGGAACTGATTCCCAAAAACAGAGGGAAAGTTAGCTTGCCCATGGCGGCCCAAGTGTTCACCAAAACAAATGGAATGGCCCACGCCAATCGGGCCAAAAGGAGGCCCACCCCATTGGCCTCAAGTCGCTTGAGACGATGCCATAATTCCGATCTTGGCCTTGCCTGGGTTTGCCACCGCCCCAAGACTCCCTTTCCTAGCCTTCGTAAAAGGGGAAACTGGATGGCCATGGCAGTAAGGGCAGCCAACCATCCCACCAGGAAACCTTTTGGGCCACCCAGCCGAAATCCTAGAAACGCCCAATAAGGGGTTAAGGGAACACCGCATAGCCCAAGTCCCACGCCGACCAGAAACAGGAGAAGGGGATCTCCGGGAAGCGTTTCCATCCAGGCAGATCCAGGCGGGTTGGGGTTTTCCTGAACAGCGACAAGAATATCCCGGATCATGTGCCTGTCCAAAGCTTCTCCATCATCCGGCCGTCCGGAAGCGTAAGTAGCCGCCCCTCACGGTCAATGACGCTTCCCTCTGCGGGAATCCCCAATGCCTCAAGGCAGGTAATGGCAACATCCCAGGGGCCGGCAGGTTCGGTCATGGGATAGGCGGCATGACGGTCCGTAGCCCCGATGATTCGCCCAGCCTGGGTTCCGGCCCCTGCTACCACCATCGGATAGGTTGCGGCCCAATGTTTTCGCCCGGGCGTATTGCCCACAAACCGTTTTTCATAGGCAACCAGGGGAGAGCGACCAAATTCACCCATGCAGATGACTAAAGTATCCTGAAGGCGGCCGCTCTCTTTAAGGTCGGTTAACAAGGCGCTCATGGCCTGATCGAGCCTGGGCAAAAGCATGGTCTCCATCGCCTCGAACAGGTCGTTGTGGGTGTCCCAGCCACAGGCATCACCATCCGTCGGTTCAATATCCTGGCCACGAATCGACTGATTGAGAAACACCGTTACCCATGGCGTATTTGCCTCGACCAATCTTTTCGCCAACAGACAGGCTTGGCCCATGCGGTGGCGGCCATAGCGATCGTGAACCTTTTGGGACTCACGGGTAAGGTCAAAGGCCATGCGAAGGTTGGGCTGCTCCAGCAAACGATACCCCTGATCAAGATTCAAATCACGAAGGGCAAAAGGTTCCCCCGTGCCGAGAGCGGTTTCGGCAGAGTGAGCCATGTTTTCCAGCTGGGTTTGAAGGATACGGCGGCCGTCAATGCGAAGTTTCGGTAGTTCAATCCGGTTTTTGAGTCCTAACAGGGTGGCTGGATCCAGGCGGGGATCTCCCAAACCA
This sequence comes from Planctomycetia bacterium, assembly GCA_005808665.1. Classification (GTDB taxonomy): domain Bacteria; phylum Planctomycetota; class Planctomycetia; order Gemmatales; family Gemmataceae; genus SYLG01. The sequence continues at coordinate 6,464 of SYLG01000151.1, forward strand.
ATCGCACCATAAGCCGGTCCCAAAACTCCTGGATATTGACCAGGTCCCGGGGTAAGCGGGGTCAGGAGGGGTCCGTTCAGGTGAAAGGCTCCGAAAGGGCCCACCGTTTCTGGCTTGAGTTTTTTTGCCAGGCAACTTGCCGCAGGTCGATCATCCCCCCTGGGATCGGGATTGGAGGTTTTACGGGGGTGGTAATGTCCCGTAAGGGCCAAATAGCAAGAACTTCCGTGTTCAAGGTCCTCATGGGAAAGGGTTTTGTAGATCGAATAGTGTTGGGCCAATTGGGCCAGTTTTGGCAAATGTTCACAAATGTTGATTCCAGGCACGACCGTGTTGATTGGCTTGAAAGCCCCACGCACCATTGAAGGAGCATCAGGCCTCATGTCCCAGGTTTCCAATTGCGATGGGCCGCCCCCCGCAAAGAGGATGACCACACTTTTGGCTCTGGGTTTGATTCGGGTTCCGGCCCAAATACGCCCCGGTTCCCAACCCAAACCCGAAACAGTTCCCAACCCGGCAAGGGCCCCCAAACGCAACAAGGTGCGGCGCCTTTTTTCCTGGAATGGGACCCGATCGACCATTGTGTTTCCTAATCGGAAGGTTTCCTTGATAGTGGTGATTTTACGGAGATTCCAGGATTCCCTCCATAACAAAGAACCGGAGGGGAAAAACAGGTTTTGGTTTGGAAAAAGGCAGGGAAAACGGACCAAAGTCCATCGGTTTGAGGATTTCGACCTTGTTTGCAAATCGTGTTAAAGAATGGTTCACGCCAAAGCCGCCTGGAACGCAGAGGAAAAATTTAAAGCAGAGCCGCCAAGATGCGGAGATTGAGAACAAAATGGGTGGAATGGGAATCGGTAATTCTTACTTCTTCCTCTGCGACTCTGCGTCTCTGCGTGAGTTGGATTTTGATGGTTCCCCCAAAGCCGCCAAGAGGGAGAGGAAAGGCACTTTAGGTTTTTCGCCGCCGCTTCTTCATGGCACCCAGGGCACAAGTGATAGTGCCGATGGTAAACAACACAAGAGTTCCCGGTTCGGGGACGGTGACGATATCAAAATTAAGGTTGATGTGATCAGAGTAATCATAGATCCTTGGGCCAACCGCCACATAGACGGTGTCCCCTACCCCCAGGTTTCCAAGCGAATTCGAGAAACTTATGGGGGTGGATCCCGAGACGATATAGGATTAGATCAGGGTATTGTTCACATAAATGCTAAGGTCCACGGCGGAACCGGTGTTCGAAAGGACCCCATCTGAAAGAGTGGCGGAACCCGCCTCGCCCGTCTGGATGGTGTAGGCGGCAATAGCATATCTGTCGATTCCGCCGGATCCGGGCTGACCTGACCCCACTCCGGGATGGCCCACCCCATTGGCAAATAGGCCGACATAATTGGCGGTTGATACCTCAGGGTATTGCGATGAATTCGCTGTATATCCTCCGGTTTGGCCATCAAGGGTGGCAGTGGTATTCCACACCAGATTTGAATAGTTGGAAGCCGTGCCGATTGCCCCGGCGGAATTCCACTGGTAGTTCCATCCATCCGCGGAACGGTCGGTCCGTGTTTGTCCCGCTGTGGAACTGGCCACGTAATCGGTCTGATAACGAGCAACAATATCCGCCCGGGTGAATCCTCCGGCAAGAATCAGCGTCAGGATTAGCATGCAATGGCGCAAGGTAACTCTTCCAATTCAAGGTTTGTAAAAAAGCACGAACCGTGGAATTTGTCGACCAAAGGTGAGGGGTTAACGGATTGGCAAGGTCACCCGTCGGGTATTCTATTAAGGAAATCTTAGGGAACCATCCTGCCTGTCCAACTGGAAAGAATTGGATACAAACAGGTTTTGCCCCGAACCCTTCAGGCAAAAGCTCGCCACCACGGCGCAACCAACGAATGGGTTTAGAAAACCAGGATGCGGGTTACCATTCCTGTTTTGCGATGAAATCCGCAAACAGATACCTTCTAATACTCAGGCATTTTACAATGCCAAACAGACGAATCCAAATCGCTATATACCAAAAAATGACGATTGTATTTTTTCCTGTACTCAACATTCGCCGAAACATTGGTAACATCGGTTAAACAACTCATTTGTCCATGGGGCAAAGCGGCTCGAACAACCTCTTTTCCCGTCGCATCAAACACATATATTTTATCCTCACTTCCCACACCAATCCTTTCATTGGGAAGAAGCATCGATCCAAAGACTCCACCTGGCATGGTCGCAAATTTCCGGACCAATTTTCCTTCCTCAAAGTCGACCAGATTGACCTTCCTGTCCCTTCCCACGGTAACCGCTTCATAATTAACGCTTAATGGATAAATATTATAAACAATCGAGTCATGGTAATCCCGCTCATTTACCTTTTTACCACCGATCAGGTCCCACAAAACGACCTGTCCATCCAGCCCGCCACTAAGCATCCTCTTCCCCGAAAAATTCAGGCCAAGGGAATACACGATCCCACGGCTTCCCATAAGCGTTTCCGCAAGCGTACTTGTTCCCAGATTATACTTGTATATGCTGGAATCACAACTAGCCAAATAGATATATTTCCCATCAAATGTTGTGGCAATATCATTGATATCCAAATTATTCCTTTTTAAAACCTGGTTTGGTTTTTCCTTGATCAGATGGTACTCCATTGTCCCGCCATCATTATCGGCACAATAAAAAACAGGAATCTCAAGGGGGTGAAACGCCATACAGGCCGACGAACCCAAACCAACTTTTCTGACAACTTCCATGGTATCCAGGCGAAACAGGACCACTCCCTTGGTCCCCGCAACCCCGAAAAAAAATTCTTTTCCCGACCCATCTACCAGGGGACCCCTGTTTTCCGGGTGAAAAAATCCTGACCGGATCATTCTTGGCGAATTGTAACCAGAGGGTAACGAAGTTTTGTTTAATACCTCGATTTCATTTGACGCATTGGAATACCCGATCCGGTAACCAAGATAGCCAAGCAATGGCAAGGCACCAAGGCCGCCAACCACCCATTGTCTCCTTGAAAGCATCCTTTGTTTGACCGGTTTGCCAATATTGGCAACAAATTGGCTGCACGATTCCCACCTCTCCTTGGGATCTTTGGCCAGGGCCTTGGCCAGGGCAGGACGCTCTGTTGGGGGTATCATGGAAAGGTCCGGCTTGCCACGCAAATGCCCGATAACCGTTTTGGCGGGCGTTCCCTCAAAGGGCAAAAAACCTCCACGCATCTGACACCAGGTTACCGCCAGGCAATACTGGTCACTGGTCTTGGCACTTTTTCCATCAAAATATTCAGGTGCCGCATACGCAATACTCAACGCACTGGAATGGGTAGCCAGGCTTCGTTCACGGATTTTCGCAAGGCCAAAATCGGCAACCTTGACCACCCCATTCACCAGCAAGAGGTTGCTTGGCTTTATGTCCCGATGGTCAAATCCCACCTTGTGCAACGCATCGATTCCCTGCGCGGCCTGGACAAACCATTCACGAACCTTCGCCTCGGGCAAAGCCAGGCGACCGGTCCGTCGCTCCTGTTGCCAACAGGTCCACAAACAGGAATCCGCCAACTCCATCGCCACAACCAACGCCTTTTCCGTCCTCCATAACCCAAGGATCCCTATGAGGTTTGGGTGCCTGATTTCACGGATTTTCGAAATGGCATTCCATTCCGCCTCGGCCAGTTTTTCATTCCACGAAACAAACTTGATGGCTACCCTGTTTCCTTCCGGATCCACCGCCCGCCAAACTTCTCCGAACCCTCCCCGTCCAAGAGGCTGCTCCAATCGCAAACCTGGAACCGGTTCATCCCCTTTTTGCCAAAACGGTCCCACATAGGTTTGGGAAGTGTTTTGAATCCAACGCAAACTCCGCAACCGGTCAATCCTGTTTGCTATGGCCTACCGCAAAGGTTCTGCTACAATAAGCAGCTGACGACAGCTGCAAGTTTGGCAGGAGGTAAAGGGGCATGGATGGTTGTGGATATTCTACACCTGATGTGCGTGTTCGTGCAGTTATGGCGGTCCGGAAC
>SYLG01000152.1 GCA_005808665.1 Planctomycetia bacterium
CTCCTCCCTGGCACATCTGAGTAAAGTCTCGAGATCGTGTACCGTTTCCAAAAGTATGTCGGGTGACTGCATGCCAGCTGGTATCGCTGGAAAGACCCATTCGTGTCAACTAAAATCTCAAAATCCCGTGAACGCATACCCCATTTGCATAAGCTTGAGAACCAATTGTGGTCGTTCCGTCTGTATAAAGTCCCACTACATCCGCCTGCACATTTCCTCCTGTAACCAAACTAAAAAGGGCCAAAACCAGGGTAAATATCGCTTTCAAGTTTTTGAACTCCTTGGTGGTTTGAGGGCCAATTTTGGGCAAAAAAACTACCCTCTAGCAAGTTATATTAGTCGTTCATGAAAAAATCTTTCATTCCCTTGACTTTGATGTGGAAATGTGGTTTTTGCTGGACCATTTGCAACGAACCAAGACTCCTCTTGGGGCAAGTTGGCCCAAAAAGAAACCCCAACTCGGATGCAAGCCCGATTTCTTTGGTGTGTCGCTTGAACCGGTTTCAACCTGAATCATTCCCTGTAGGTTAGCCACCCGTTTGGATTCCTAAAGAACCAGAGGAAAAAGCCTACCTTTTTAGACGCCAATAACCTCACGGACACGATGGCAGAGTGAGAAAGGCTTGAAACCTTTTTTTCGATTCTGAAAGGTTTAGCCCAGAAAGGGATACTTAAAGCCCCTACCCACCCATCAAGGTCCCGGTTACCCAATAAAAGGGCCCCCAAGCCAATTAAACCATTTGGTATTCTAAAAAGCGGGCGAATCGGCCCCGGTTTTCTGCAAATTTTGAAAAACCAACCGTTGGAAACCCTCTTTTTTCCAAAAAACGGAAAAATTCGGAGATTTTTTGGACATTTCGCTCTGAGCTACGCTCTTGAGGGTAAAGCGAAAAGGAAAAACAAATCCCAATCGCCCTGGTTCCTTGAAATAACCATTACGGATTTCGGGGAATGGAACCCAAAAGGGTGCCGCATTACTGGTTCCAAAGGACTAAAAAAGGGGCAAACAATGTTAAAAGGATGGTATTACAAAAACCCAAATAGCCAGGAGATTGGTCCCATAACGGCTTTGGATTTGAAACAGCTGGCCCAAAAAGGGGTGATTCAAGGGGAAACCCTTGTCAAAATGGGGGATGGCAATTGGGTGAAAGCCCTCTCCATGCCGGGTTTGCCCCTTTCCATGTCCAAACCGGTACCCAAAATCGAAGCTGTCCCTCCTCCTTTATCCATTCCAACCGATCGACACGAGGAGGAGGACGAGGAGGAAAACGAGGAATACCAAAAGCCAAAGAAAACGAAAAAAAACAAGTCATCAAAAAAGAATACGAAAAAAGCTTTCTTTGGCTGGCAAAAAGGACTTGTCGCAGCAGGATTGGTTTTATTGATTGCCACTTCAGGGATAATCGCATGGCTGGCCTTTTCAGGGCAGGAAAAATGGATGGAGTATTACAATAAAGGCCAGGAAGCAACGGACAAAAAACAGCACGGAATCGCCATCCAGCATTATACAGATGCAATAAAGCACAATAAAAAATACCTGGATGCCTATTTGGTACGAGGTGATTCCTACATAGAAACCAAGGAATATGATAAGGCAATAGTGGATTTTACAATGGCAATTGAATTGAACAGTACCGACTACAAAGGATATTACAGGCGTGCAAAGGCATACACAATTCAAAAAGAACCCAAAAAAGCAATCCATGACTATACAAAAACAATTACTTATAAACCAGATTTTTATAAAGCGTATATAAACAGAGCGGAAGCGTATCTAAAAACCAATAGTCCTCAACAGGCGGCTGACGATTGCAACCACCTTATCAATTCATACAACTATGATAGTGAAATATATTTACTTAGGGGAGATGCCTATTGCCAATTAAAAGAAAGCGAAAAGGGAATGAAGGACTACGATAGGATAATCAAATTGAACCCAAAAAATGATAAAGCCTATGTGAAAAGAGGAATTGAAAAGGCAAAATCAGCTGTTAATCCAATAGGAAATATAAATAGTGCATGGGCTGATTTTACAAAAGCCATTGAAATCAATCCGGACAATTTTGACGCATACATTGGTAGAGCTGATGAATTTAGGAAAAAAAATATGGTTCAAGAAGCATTAAACGATATAAACAAATTGATTGAAATTGATCCAAGAAGTGCAAAGCCTTTGGTTTGTAGAGCAATGTCATATGTAGATCTAAAACAATACGCCAAAGCAATGTATGATATCAATGAAGCAAAAAAAATTGAACCAAAAAATGCAAGTATATTATGGATAAGCTCTTTAATTTATGAAGAATTAAAGCAATTTGACATGGCTCTATTTGAAATCAACGAAGCAATTAAAATTGACAATACAAATGAGCAATTCTATTTCCAACGTGCGCATGTATTTAAGTCACTAGGAAAATTAAAAGATGCCAACGCTGACCTGGAAAGGGCTGAAAACCTTAAAAAGGGTTCGCCCCCCTAGCCAGTTAAACGCATCGAAACTTGTTCTGGAAATCAACCGTTGTTCGGATCGAAAAAAGGAGAACCGATCCTTTTTCTCCCTTTTCAATCCCTTCATTCCTTGGAAGGATCCTTTCCAAAAAGGATCCCTTTAATTTTTTTAAGGTAACTTGGCAAGCAAGGCAGGTAAATCATACGGTTTCAATCCCGCCAACAATGTTTCGGGAGCAATATCTTGTTCATTGGGCCAGGTTATTGCACCAAAAAGAATACCTACCTGATTGAAGTAGTGAATATCAGCAAGCTCCCGAAAAAAACCTCGGTTGAGAAACGGCTTCATATCAAAAGTCCCTTTACGGCCATCCTGAAATTCCAGGTAAAGGCAATAGTCAGGAAGGGGCTTAACCGTTTTTACATCCCAGTACATGATAACCTCAAAGCGGTGCAACCTTGTAGGGTTTTTCGCCGTTCACTGCCAACTCCCAATTGGCAAGTAACTCATCACGGCGGAGTTCAATCCATGCTTGAATCAACCTAAGCTGTTTGCGAGGGAGGTCTCCTGCAAGCACTTCTCCATCGCCTAGACCAATGGAAGCCTCAAACTCGCCATACTTGGCATGAATGTGTGGAAGGTGGTGATGTTGATTATCAAGCAAGTAAAGCCGAATGATAATCCCGTAAAACATTGAGATGATCGGCATTGGGGAGCCCGTGAAAATAACGGTGTTAGGAGGGGAGGTATTACACACCCTGCCTTTTTCCCATCGGCGAATGTCTTTTATTCCCTAAGAGTGGCACTGTCAAAATCTAGTTTGAAGGCCAATCCGCAGGTGGCTTAAAAAATGGACATACTAACATATTTTAATCATAATCGCCGTCAATTGCAAGATTTGCGGGCGAATTCCATGGAGTATGCCCAATTGTCCTGGCCATTTGGCGATGATTGGTTCGTTAAGGGTTCCAAGGGCATTTTTCCCCCTCAAATGATATCCAACCGAAAGCAGGCACCAACCTTGGCCTCTATTTGTCGTTAAACCTGGTAGGAATTAGTTACCCAATTCTTTGACCAAAAACTCTGCTCCGTACAAGGATTGTAGTGTGGCAAGGATGATCCGGATATCTACCATGATGTGGCGGGCCTGGAGGTCCGTGTAGACAAAATTGCGCACCAACCCAAAGCGGTTGCGATCAAAGTTGACCCCAATCAGTTCCCCTTTCCGGTTGACCACCGGACTGCCTGAGTTGCCTCCAATGGTGTCCGCGGTGGAAACAATGTTAAAGGGTGTTTCAAGAGGGATGTTTGCCTTGCCATCTAACCATCTTTGCGGCAACAAAAAGGGTTCCCGGGTTCCCAAGAGGGCATGGCGGTCCCAAAGCCCTGCCATTGTTGTCCAAGGGGATAGGGTTTTTCCCTCTGCCTCGTAACCTTTCACCGTTCCAAACGCCAAACGAAGGGTAAAGGTTGCATCCGGGGCAACAGGATTGGCCCCGGCCAGTTGAAACCGAAGCCTCGAGATGGCTCCATTGGCTTGTCGTTCGGGTTCCTCCACCTCCGCCTCATACCGGATGCGATTCTCCCGGGTGGTTTTATCAAGAGCCAGGGCCAGGCGAATCATCGGGTCATCGCTAGCGGCCAGGGATTCCGCCGATTGCCCGGCAAGGGTTTTTCGGAATGAAACTTCGGCGAGTCTGGTTTTCTCCACCAACCCGGCTGCCCGAACCATGGGGGATTCCCCATCCAATGCCATCCCAACCACCGGATGTTCACCGCCTAATTGTTCTGCCAGAAACGAAAGGGCAGTTCCCAGCCGGATCGTTTCCAATCCCTTGTGAATCGGAGCCGGGGAAAAGAGTGACAATTCCAAAGATTCCCGGTTGGAGTCGCGGTATTCCCGTAATCGGGTCCCATTGGGTTTGCCCTTTTCGGTGGCCAGCCGGACCACATGCCTGGCGATGGTAAATAGCTCACTGTCCGTTCCGTGGGCCAGTTCCAATAAAAAATAGGACCGATCAAACGAGCGGAAGGCCTCCACCGCTTGGGCCGCCTGTTGCCACGGTGTTTGGATTTTTGCATGGGCTACAAGGTTTGCTTCCTGTTGGGCCTTGGTTGCCAAGAGTTCGGCATTCAACAACCCTTGGAGTTGGCCAGATAGGGCCTTTCTGGCATTGGCATAACTATGTAAAAGGGTGGCGGACCGGGCTGCGGGTTCTGGCCCGGTGGCACTGTATTGGAGGAGGGCCGCTTCCATGGTTCGCAATCGGGCGAGGCTATAGGGGATGAGGCAGTCGCGGCGGTACCTGAGTTTCGCCAAGGTTTCGAGGCGCTGGGTTGCACCGGGGTGGCCAGAAACAAAAACCAGCTCTCCGGATGCTGCACCCAGAGGGGCTACCTTGAGGAAATGTTCCGGAGTGTGGGGCTTTCCCTCGACATAAACCCGAAAAAGGCAAAAGTCGAGGTCGTAACGGGGAAACTCAAAGTTGTCGACATCCCCTCCGTAGCCGGCAATCGCTGCCTCGGGGGCAAACACCAACCGAACATCTGTGAAGCGATGATATCGATAAAGGTGGTAGAGCCCCCCATGGTGAAGGGTCACAACATCGCTGCGAAGGCCGGTGGCTTTTTTGGACTCGGCCTCAATTTCGGCAAGGATCGCCCTGCGAGCGGCAGCGGCCTCCACAGCGGCAAGGTTTGGCTTCACCGCAGATTCTACCCGTTGGGTGACATCTTCGATGGAAACCAGAACATTCAGTTCCAAATCGGGGCAAACCATTTCCGCGGCAGGATTTCGGGCCAGAAACCCCGCTTTCAAGAGATTCCGGTCTTTGGTGGACAGTTTTTCGAGTGCATCGGCCCCAATATGGTGGTTGGTAAGGACCAAACCCTTTGAGGAAATAAAGCTTCCCGACCCGCCATTGTTGAACCGAATGGAGGCGTTTTGGAGATGGCCAAGCCAATCTTTAGATAGCTCAACACCATATTTTGCCTTCAATAATTCTGTGGGTGGCTGATTGAATAGCCACATGCCTTCATCTGCTTGAACCATGGTAAAAACCCCTCCCAAAATGGCCCAAATCATGGTTACAAGAGTTGGAAAACGCCTCATAAAGCACCTCCGAAGGTTCAAAATCCAGCTGCGTTGAGAAGGCAAGGTCATAATCCAATCGATCCCTAAGGCCGACGAATCTGTTTCAACCGATTTATCTGGAAAAGATTTCTTATCAAACCCAGTCCCCAAAGGGTGAAGGGATTGCAAACCGATTGAGTTTGGTGCAGGGTGGAGGAACCATTGGACAATTCCAGGCGACATGTACATAGGTTCATGTACTGCGACGCTTTCAATTGTACACCCAACAACCTTTTGCTAAGATATGCAATTGCGTTTTGGGAAACAGGACTAAGCCGTCTGGAGGTCGGCCCCGGAGTGAAATTCCATTTGATTGACAGGATCACCTCGCTTGAGCCTGGGAAAAAGCTTGTGTGCTACAAGAATCTCACCATGGCGGAAGAGTACCTGTTTGATCATTTTCCGGGGTTTCCCGTCATGCCAGGGGTGCTTATGTTGGAAACATTGGTCCAGGCTGGGGCGTGGCTCCTTAGGCTTTCCGAGGATTTCAGGCAAAGCATGATCGTGCTTAGGGACGCCAGGAATGTGAAATACGGGACCTTCATGGATCCCGGAAACCGGATGGAGGTCAAGGTGGAGCTTTTGGAACGCACGGAAACGGGTGCCACTTTCAAAGGATCCGGGAGCAAAAACGGCCAATCCACCGTCAATGCCCGTTTCACGGTGGCGGCTTATAACTTGTGCGATTCCAACCCGGGGCTGGCCGATGGGGCCCAAAGGGATGAAGCCCTGATTAAGGGCCTTAGGTTAAGGGCCGGGTTGATCTGGACAGCCAAACCCGCTTTGGGTTAACGAAAGTAAAATGGAAAAGGATTCAGGATGCGTTTGAAGGATAAAGTTGCGGTGATAACCGGTGCCAGCCGGGGAATTGGTCGTGGCATTTCGGAGCTTTTCGCTGCCGAGGGTGCAAAAATTGCTGCTGTATACCGTGGCAATCAAGCCGCTGCCGAGGAAATGGTGAGCGGCATCAATTCCAAGGGTGGGGTGGCAAAGGCCTTTCAGGCAGATGTCTCGGATCTGGCCCAAGTCAAGGCCCTCTTTGAGACGATTGAGTCAGAGGTCGGCCCGGTGGATATTTTGGTGAACAACGCCGGAATCATTCACGATGACCTGTTTGTCAGGATGGACCCTGCCGATTGGGCCAAGGTGGTCCAGACCAACCTTTTTGGAACCTATAACTGCTGCCACCAAGTCGGATTTCCGATGATGCGTAGGCGGGCTGGGCGGATCATCAATATCTCAAGCGTTGCGGCCGAATTTGTGAATATGGGCCAAACCAACTATGCCGCCAGCAAAGGAGCGATCAACAGTTTCACCATGGCCCTTGCCGTGGAACTTGCCCCAAGGGGGGTAACGGTTAACGCCATTGCCCCGGGATTCATCGAAACGGACATGAGTGCCGCCGTTCGAAACAAGGCAGGGGACACGATTCAGAAGATGATCCCGCTCAAGCGGTTGGGTAAGCCCGAGGATATAGCACAAGTTGCTTTGTTCTTGGCAAGTGCAGCCGGCGGATACATGACAGGTCAAGTGCTAACCGTGGATGGGGGCTTAAGCCTCGGACCGGTTGCGGGTAAATGATTTTTGTTCCGTGCGTTGCGGGACGAAGATGGAATGGGCCAGATTGTGGAAGGATCCGCATTCGGGTCAGGTGTGGACTCTTTGGGAGTCCCTGGATTGGGTAAGTCGGCATCCGTTGCCGAGGTTTTTTGTTGAGAGGATTTGGCCATGCCTACGCAGGAAGAAATTTTCAAAAAGGTGTCTGCAACCCTCGTTGAGGCCCTGAATGTGGATGAAGATGAAATCAGTCCTTCGTCGACCCTAAACGGCGACCTTGGTGCGGAATCGATCGATTTTCTTGATATCGTTTTCCGGCTGGAGCGTGAATTTGGTATCAAAATCCCCCGGAACGAGCTTTTTCCTGAAGCCATCTTCCAGGGCGATGCAGACTTTGTGAAAGACGGCAAGGTTACCCCCAAGGGCCTCCAGGAACTGCGGGAAAAAATGCCTTTTGCAGACCTATCCTCCTTTGAACAAAACCCCCAGGCCACAGACCTGAGCGAATTGTTCACGGTGGACCTCATTGCCCGCTATATTGCTGGCAAGCTTCAAGCGAAGTAACCGCCTCCGGGCCAACCTTTGCCAAAAAAGGCCCACCCAATGAATGGGTGTACCTTGGTGGTGGGATTTGGTTTTTTGACGGGGTTTTCAACCAGGAACCGGTTGGTATGCGTTGGATCTGGATTGACCGTTTCGAGGTGTTCGAGCCTGGCAAGAGGGCGCGCGCTGTGCGCACACTAAGCCATGCCGAGGATCATTTTGCCGAGCATTTTCCTGGTTGGCCTGTTATGCCCGCCAGTTTAATGGTCGAGGGGCTAGCCCAAACCGGCGGAATCCTGGTTGGTGAGGCAAATGACTTTCGCGAAAAGGTGGTTCTGGCCAAGGTGGTTAGGGCCACCTTCCAGCGCGAGATGATCCCTGGGGAGACGCTTCACTATGATGTGGAGCTTCTCCATTTGGCGCCCGAGGGTGCCTCGGTTGTTGGCCGGGTTTTGGTGGATAGTGAATTAGTAGGAGAAGCAGAGATCTTTTTCGCCCACCTCGATCAATCCCGGTCCAAACAAATGTTCGGCGATCACAACTTTGTGTTCTCCGGGCAACTCAAGCACATGTTGGACATGGCGCGCAAGGTGATTAAACCCGCCGTAGCCGCCCCTGCAAGTGCCTGATTCACACCTTTTGATTCACAACGATGGGGGGCGGGCCGGTTCGCCGACCGACGAACACGAAAGTCATGTCAAACAGGCGCCGTTCTGTCATTTCCGGGTTGGGTGTCCTTAGCCCCTTGGGTATCCGCCGAGGGCCGGTTTGGGAGGCCATCCAGGCAGGCACTCCCGGAGTGAAGGCTATTTCGACATTCGATACATCCTCCCTTCCCGTAAAGGTGGCCGGGGTGGTGACGGATTTCGATCCCAAGATGTACATGGAAAAAAAGGACCGCAAACAGTTGCGAATGATGGCCAGGCCCATTCAGCTTGCGGTTGCAGGGGCTTGGCTTGCCCTTGAAGATTGCCAGGTAGACAAAACGACTCTCGACAAAACCCGGTTCGGAGTCCTTTACGGTTCGTGCATGATCCCAAGCGAACTTCCCGAGTTGGCGGAACCGGGAAAACTGTGTGTCATTCCCGGAGAACGGGTTGTCGATACCAAAAAATGGGGCGTTGAGGGAATCCCCGCCATTCAGCCCCTTTGGATGCTCAAATATCTTCCTAATATGCTCGCCTGCCAGGTTTCCATCCTTCATGATGCCCAAGGCCCCAATAACACCATTACCGAAAACGATGTCGCCGGGATTATGGCGTTTGGCGAGTCCCTGCGGATTCTGGAGCGGGATCGGGCGGATTTCTTCCTTGTCGGGGGCGCAGAATCCAAAGTCAACCCTTTAAGCCTTTCAAGACAATGCCTTTTTGAAACCCTTTCCCAAAAAAACGATGACCCGGAAGGGGCCCATCGCCCTTTCGATCAGGCCCGCGATGGTACCGTGCTTTCCGAAGGGTCTGCCGTGGTGGTATTGGAAGAATATGAACACGCCAAAAAACGGGGTGCCGGGATTCTCGCGGAGGTTGGTGGCTTTTCGGCCGGCTTTGACCGGGCCCGTGACGGCAAAGGCCTTGCCCGGGTGATTCGGCAAGCCATGGAACGGGCCCAAGTCAGCCCCGGTGAAATCGACCACATAAGTTCCCATGGTCAGGGTGCCCCGGTTACGGATGCCTGGGAAGCCGCCGCCTATCAGGAAGTTTTTGCTGGCCATACTATTCCTGTTCATGCCCTCAAGGGCCAAACCGGAAACATGGGTTGTGCCTCGGGCATTCTCGAATTGGCCACCGCTGCCTTGGCCCTTTCGACGGGAATCCGCCCCGCCACAATCAATTGTCCCAATCCGGATTGTGGCATCGTGGTAACCTCGCGCCATGCTACCAGGATGGAAAAACCTTGTGTGGTCAAGGTAAGTCTTTCCCAATTAGGCCAGGTTTGCGTGGTAGTACTCAAGGCGATTCATTAGGCCAGGACATTTTTGGGCAACCCGATGGAAAGGGTTCGTTCCCGGAGGAAAGCAAGTCATCATGGTGCAATCACACATGATGCGATCCAATAGGCGCATCGTCATAACAGGCATGGGGGCGATTACGCCCCTTGGGTTAAATGTTGCTGACACCTACCGGGGTTGCCTGGAGGGTAAGAGTGGTGTTGGCCCCATAACCCACTTTGACGCCAGTACCTTTCCCACCAATTTTGCCTCGGAAGTCAAGGGGTTTGACCTCGCAAGGTATATCAGCGATCCAAAACGGTTTGAATATTGCGGAATCAACGGCAAGTTTGGTGCCGCTGCTGCCGAACAGGCCTTGGCCGATGCGGGACTTCGCCCCAATGACCCGTGCGGGAGCAAAGCGGACCGGACCCGTTTTGGACTTTATCTGGGGTCGGGTGAAGGCATCACCGACTTTGATGGTCTCATTACAAACATCGTCAATGCCCTTGATTCCACTGGCAAAGCCGATGCCAAACGCTTTAGCGAAAACTGTTTGACCGTTTTCAATCCCCTCCATGAGGCGGAACAGGAATTCCACACAACTCCCGCCCACCTTGCCAGTTATTTCGACCTGCAAGGTCCCAATTTCAATTGCCTTACCGCTTGTGCGGCCAGTGCCCAGGCACTGGGTGAAGGGATGGAACTGATTCGTTGTGGGGATGCCGATGTCATGCTCGTCGGCGGTTCCCACTCCATGATTCACCCCATGGGTATAACCGGGTTCAATCTGCTAACCGCCCTTTCCACCCGTCGTGAATCTCCGCAAAAAGCGTCCCGCCCCTTTGACCTCAACCGGGATGGATTTGTCCTTGGTGAGGGTGCGGCCATGCTGGTTATCGAGGAGCTGGAACACGCCAAAAAACGGGGTGCCCACATTTACGCCGAGTTGGTCGGGTATTGCTCCACCGCCGATGCGTTTCGGGTAACCGATAGCCATCCGGATGGTCGGGGGGCTATTGCCTGTGTCAAGGGAGCCCTTGCCGACGCTGGGATTACCCCAACCCAGGTAAACTACATCAATGCCCATGGCACAAGCACCCAAGTCAATGATCGGGTGGAATCTCTGACCGTTCGAAGGGTATTTGGGGAACACGCGGACAAAGTCCCGATGAGCAGTACCAAGAGTTGCCTTGGCCACATGATTGCCGCGGCAGGTGCCATTGAAATGATACTTTGCGTGGAAACCATGCGTAATGGGGTGATCCCGCCGACGATAAACTATGACACGCCCGATCCGGAATGCGATTTGGACTATGTTCCCAATCAGGCACGGGAAGCTACCGTGGACTGTTGCCTCAGCAACAGCTTTGGTTTTGGCGGACAAAACACATCCCTTGTGGTAAAGCGGTTTGCCGACTAATCCACCGATCCCTGGGCGGAGTCCGGAGCCAATCCGGGTTCCAAAATTATTGTGACACTGGTTTGGATCGTTATTGGCGTGGTTTTCCTTGCACCGTTTGTAACGGTAGCCAAGGTGGGCTATGGTATTATCCGGGCCCGTATCCTTTATATGCACTATGTGGTCCGGATCTTTCTTGAATCCCCATTGTTTCAGGTGCCAAAGGCCAAACCGGACGATTCTGCTGAAGATTTCCGCATCCAGACCGAAGATGGCTTAAGCCTCGCCGCCATTTGGATTCCACCAAGAGCATCCATAAAAGGTGTCATTTTATTTGGGATCGAATTTGGCTCCAATCGGTGGTCCTGCCTCCATTATTGTCAGGACCTGCTCGATTCGGGTTATGCTGTTTTCGCCTTTGAACCACGAAATCAGGGCGAAAGCGATTCCCTCCCAACCTACAAGCCTCTCCACTGGGTTACCGGGTTTGAAGTTCAGGATGCCAAGGCGGCCCTTCATTACCTGGCCCGCCGTCCGGAGGTTTTGAAACTCGGTGGATTCGGCATCTTCGGCATTAGCCGGGGTGGTTCCGCCCTCATGTTTGCCGCCGGGGATAACCCGATGGTCAAGTGTATTGTCACCGATGGTATCTACGCCACCTATTCCCTGATGATTCCTTACATCCGCCAGTGGATCCACATTTATGTCAAGGACAATGGCTGGATTTACGATCATTTGCCCAATTGGACATGGGGGCTAATCGCAAAGGGTGCGATCCACCAGGTTGAGGCAAGTCACAAGCTTACCATCCCCTACCTGGAAAATCACCTTGCCCAGTATCGGGAAACACCCTTTCTTTTGATTCATGGCGGAGATGACCGTTATATCAAGCCCCTGGTGGCCGAAAGGATTTTCCACCTTGCAGGTGGCAAAAAACAGCTGGGAACACCCGAACATCACGAAATCTGGATCATCGACAAAGCCAAGCACAACGAGGGGATTCAAAAAGAGCCAATCGAATATCCCGCCCGCATTCGGCGCTTTTTTGATCGCTATCTGGTGTATGGATCACATGCAACCAATGGCCAAATAATTTCAGAATCTATACTCTCCAAGCCCAATAAGGACCCAGGTAATGCCCTCTCATCGTCCTGAGTTTTCGGCCCAGTTTGATAATTCCAACCTGATTGATTCTCTTATCCGATCTTCAGTAGGCAAATTCCTCAATTGGTCCCTTGGCCGCAAACTCCGCCGTTTTCTCGATTCGACAAACGCCCCTCATCCCATCCAGCATTCCCTCCTTTTCAGCCTCCTGCACAGGAACCGAAATACCGATTTCGGCAAAGACCATGGTTTCTCAGGCATCCAATCCCTCGCGGATTTTCGCAAAAGAATTCCGGTTGCGGGTTACGAAAGAGTGGAACCCTACATGGCCCGTGTTCGCCAGGGCGATACCAGGGCCCTCCTTGCCGACAAACGGATTCACATGTTTGCCCTCACCTCGGGAACAACGAATACCAGAAAAACCATTCCCGTAAACGATCAGTACCTCCATGCCTATCGGGCGGGTTGGCACAATTGGGGAGTCAAAGCCTACTCCGATCATCCCGATTCCTCCTTGCGTCCGATTCTTCAATTTTCCGGGGATTGGCAGGAGGAAACGACTCCCTCAGGGATTCCCTGCGGTGCCGTAACCGGGCTAACCGCCACAATGCAAAAACGCATTGTTCGCCGCCTTTATGTGCTTCCGTCGGACTCGGGAAAGATAAAGGACATCGGATCAAAATATTATTTGGCCCTCAGGCTGGGTTTAACCCGGCCGGTCAGCATGATCATCGCCGCCAATCCTTCCACCATGATAAACCTGGCCCGGGCAGGTAATGACGCCAAAGAAGATCTTCTTAGGGACCTTCGTGATGGCACACTCAATCCAAGGTGCATAATCCCCCCCGACCTTCATAGCCGATTGGCCCGCCAACTGGCTATTAAACATCCCACAAGGGTTGGCCATCTTGAAAAAGTTATCGGTCAATCCGGCACACTGTATCCCAAAGACTATTGGCCTGCCCATTGTATTCTCGGAAACTGGACCGGCGGCAGCATGGGTGCCTACCTAAGGCAATATCCCCGTTATTTCGGTACGATGCCCATTCGGGATGTCGGCCTCATTGCCAGCGAAGGCCGGATGACCATTCCCATCGAAGACAACAATTCGTCAGGAATCCTTGACATTCACAGCAGTTTTTTTGAGTTCGTACCAAACGGCGAGGATCCCCAATCACCCCAGGCAACCTGCCTCGAGGGTCATGAGCTTTTATCCGGGCAGGAATACCGGATCCTGCTCACCACCGCCAGTGGGCTATACCGCTATGACATTCATGATGTGGTGCGTTGCACCGGGTTTATGGGGCGTACGCCGCTCCTGGAATTCCTGAACAAGGGTGCCTATTTCTCGAACCTTACGGGCGAAAAACTCTCGGAACACCATGTCACCCGGGCGATGGACAGAACACTAAGAGAACTTGGCCTTGAAAGTGGCACATATAGTGTTGCCCCCTGTTGGGATGATCACCATCCCAATTATGGTCTTTTTGTCGAGTCAGGTAATTTTGATTCGAGAGAAACCGCCCAAAAGGTCGTTTGCCACATGGAAAACATCCTTGGCGAAACGAACATCGAATATGCCTCCAAACGGGAATCAGGAAGACTTGCCCCGCTTTCCCTGAACCTGCTCCCGGAGGGTTATTGGGCAAATTGGGACCGCGCACGCCTCGCCAAAACCCGGGGCGTTCAGGAACAATACAAACACCCCTGCCTTATCACCACTGTAGAATTTCAAAGCTACCTGGTCAAAGCCGGACTCCTATCCTGACTTGGGGGCATTTGCTGCGACCTATCCGTACAGGGGAATCCAACAAGAGTCTTTACCAGGGTTCGTATTCTATTCGCGATATGCTGGGTAACATTTTTTAACGCGATCGGCTTGTATTGGCCATAGATATTTCATGCTATCTAGGGTCAACTCCCCAATATTTTTCAAATTCCAAACCCTTCCCTTGATAAAACGATCCAACTTATGTAAAGTGAAGCCATACGCCGCAAAATATCAGGAATTGTGAGCAAAAAATACCTTAAAAACGTATGTAAAAATAATGGGAAATAAACGATTCATTTAGATCTAGATGATAACAAAGGCAGAGCTAATTGTGTTAGGACAGATAACCATTTAGTCATTTTCCGTAAAATGTGTTTTGTTTTGGTAGGATTTTATTTCCTAATAGCGGCAATGTTATCAGCGATAGTTTACCAAAAAGGCAAGTTTATTGGCTTGCCTTTTAATTGTATTTGGAAATAAAAGTTTTTTTTGGAAAGGAAATTGCAGTGGCAAGAACAAAACAGGGGCAAAAGGCCGCCTTGGGGTTTCTCCTGTTTTTCCTTGCCCTAGGAACGGTATCCGCCGAATCCCCTAGAGCGGTCGTAGCCAAGATTCATGCCGGCCTTAAAGAATTATCGGCAGTCGAGATTGCGACTCCGGTTTACAAATGCCATTACAAACTAACATCCAAAGGAAATGTACTAAGAGAGGATGACTTAATCATCAAACAAAAAAATAAATCTCTACTTATTTCATTGAAAAATAATTTGTTCTTACTCTCCAACGACTTTTTTGTTGTTTTGGAAAAGTCTTCCAAACAGGGTGAGTGGGTTTTGGTGAAAGCCAGTCGCACCAACCCGGTTGGCCTCTTTAAAAATTCTTTAGGGTTTATGGCATCGGCGGCTCATCCCTTGATCTGCACCTTTTCGGGCGAAACCTTGTTGGAGGTTTTGAACGATCCCACTTTTCAAGCCAAGTCCGTATCGGACCGCCAGGATGGACAAATAGAACTGGGTTTCCAACGGGAAGTCCCCAGCAAGGACGGATCCCCAAATCTTCCTTTGTCTGGAGTAATGGTCCTTTCCCCAAAAAACCATTTCGCGGTTACCCAATGGAAGCAGACCTTAATAGACCCCAGGATAGTTTCTTATCCTTATCAATCCCAGTTTACCCGACAAATGGTTGGGGAGACGGATTCCCTTCGCTGTCAAAGGATTCATGCGGTTGCCTTAAATGGATCAACTGGGGAAGAACTAAGTTCGGAAACACTCGAATTTTATCCCCTTCCGGCGTCGCCTCTGGATCCGGCGGAATTGACTTTGGCGTATTATAACATCGCCTTGCCAAATGAGACCCCAGAGGACAACCTGGGGACTTGGTGGGGGTGGTATGTCCTTTTGGCGGGAATTTTCCTGACCGTATCCTTTGGTTTCTGGTGCCTGGCGGGCCGATGTACCAAACATTAAAAAGAGGTCCTGGCAATGCGAATCGTGAAAAATAAGCGATCAGGTTTATCTTTTTTGGAAATGATTATTGTAATCGCGGTTATCGGGGTTCTCGTTAGTCTTCTATTGCCCGGTATCCAAGCTATCCGATCTTCGGTTGCACGGATCGAATGCCAAAACCACCTCAAGCAAATAGCTCTTGCAACCCTCCAGTTTGAACAGGCCAATGGCACCCTACCCCAAGGGATCATTGGCAATTTAGACTTAATTTATCCCCTCATCTATTCAACCCCTTCCCGATCCGCCTTAGGGGTTCCCATCCATGGCAATCAGGAAAAAAGAGATCCCCTTTCAGGCCTCCTTTGGCTGGTTCATTTGCTTCCCTACATTGAACAAGAGGGTGTTTGGAATAGGGTGATTTCCGATTGCCAGGAAATGCCCCTTCGTTATCTTGGGCAACCTCATAGGGGATTAAAAACCCTGATACGCACCTACACCTGTCCGGCGGACGGGAGGCTTGGCACAATTCACAGGGTCACCTCCCCCCATTTGGAGGGGACTCTTGTCGCATCTACCAGTTATTTGGGCGTTTCGGGAACCGGTCCTTTACTTTATTCCGATGGAGTCTTGTTCGCCTTTTCCAGAATTCGGATTGCGGATATCCTTGACGGAACCTCCTCCACCCTCCTGATTGGAGAGAGGCCCCCTAGTCCCGATTTTGCCTATGGTTGGTGGTATGTTTTTTCCAATGAAAATCAGGGAGCCGGGGTTCTTGCCATTCCTAACAATACCAGCCGGATTAGTATTTGGGAGCCTGGGTACTATTGCCCGGCCGGAACCTACCCTTTCCGGGCTGGAAAATTGACCGAAATTTGTGACTCTTTACACTACTGGAGCCTGCATTCAGGAGGAGCCAACTTCGCGTTTTGTGATGGGTCGGTTCGATTCCTTCCTTACACGGTTTCTGACAAATTATCTGCTTTGGCAACAAGAGCGGGAGGTGAAATCGCCGGACAGCTTGATTAATTTCCCAAAGCAGTCCAAAAATTCCGGATTAAAAGTGGCGATGACGGATGGGAGTGTTCGGGGATTAAAGCCCACCATTTCCTCCGAACTATTATGGGCTTATAACATCCCTCGGGGCGGCGAAATCCTTGATGTTTAATCTTGGGGTGGATTTGCCCCGACCTATCCGCTCGGTGGGAATCCCTCGGAGAGTTTCGGCTATGTTTCGAATCCTATTCCCCATTCGCAGCCTAATCGCGCTATGCATTCTGATTTCGTGGCAGGGTTCAATCCACGCCGCTCCTCCCAATGTTGTTTTGATCATGGTGGATGACCTCAATGATTGGGTCGGGTGTCTGGGCGGGCACCCGCAATCGCTTACTCCAAACATCGATAGGTTGGCCGCAAAGGGAGTCCTCTTTGCCAACGCCCATTGTCAAGCCCCATTGTGCAACCCTTCCCGTTCAAGCCTTTTGACGGGCCTTAGGCCTTCCACAACAGGCATCCATGGATTGGTTCCCGGAATTCGTTCTGTGGAAGCGACCAAAGCGGCCAAAACTCTCCCCCAAGCTTTTACGGGATCAGGCTATTACACCTACACTTGTGGCAAAGTTTTTCATGACGGTTCGGTCGCCAGGGAAAAATCCGAATTTGTTGTTTGGGGCCCTGCCCCCGGTCCCACCCGCCCCGAAAAACCCATTGCCAACCTACCCGAGCCAAGGCATCCCGCTATGGATTGGGGAATTTTCCCGGACCGGGATGAGGATCATTGCGACTTCCGGATTGCCAATGCCGCAATCGAAGCGATCCACCATGCTCCCAAGGATAAACCCTTTTTTGTGGCATCCGGTTTTCGTTCGCCCCATGTTCCCTGTTTCGCCCCCCAAAAATGGTTTGATGCTTTTCCAGAAGAAACAATCACCCTGCCCGAAATCCTCGATAATGACAGGTCAGATGTCCCCCCCTTTGCCTGGAAGCTTCATTGGCGATTGCCGGAACCAAGGCTTGCCACACTCCAAAAAGTGCGGGAATGGAAAACCCTGGTTCGGGCTTACCTTGCCTCCATCCATTTCATGGACGCCCAGGTAGGCAGGGTTTTACAGGCCTTGGACGCATCCGGAAGGGTGAACAACACAATTGTTGTTTTATTAAGTGATCACGGATACCATTTGGGGGAAAAGTGTATCACGGGAAAAAACTCCCTTTGGGAAAGGTCCACAAGAGTGCCCTTGATATTTTCAGGCCCTGGAATTGCCCGTGGTGTTTGCCAGGAATCGGTAGAGCTATTGGACTTCTATCCCACCCTGTTGCAGTGGTGTGCTTTGCCGCCTGTTTCCGGTTTGGAAGGGCACAGCCTTGTGCCCCAGTTGAAGGATCCAAAGGCGATAAGGCCATGGCCAGCAATCACCACCCACAACCAGGGCAATCATGCCATTCGCACGAAAACCCACCGATACATTCATTATGCTGATGGAACGGAGGAACTCTATGACATGATCCTCGATCCAAGGGAATGGAAAAACCTTGCAAATGATCCCCAAAAAGCACATCTCAAAGCCGAAATGGCAGGTTGGCTACCCAAACCGGATGCTCCTGCTGCCAAGGATAGCCAACACCGCATTTTGACCTTTGACAAGGCCACCGGAATTTCCACATGGGAAGGGGTCCGCATTGGATCAAAAGATTTACCACCCCCCTAAGCGGTTGGGGTTTGTATTTTCCGGTTAACCACCCTTGGGTGAAAGATCCGAAGCGATCCAGGAACCCATGGAAATCAGGCAGCATTCGTTGGAACGAAGTGCGGCCCAAATGGCCGAAGGGGAACCATCCATAACCAAAGCCCGCACTTCCGAGGTGGTCTCAACCGATCCAACCCATTTCTTCCTGGATAAGTCATACAGGGATATTTGGTTTTTCCCTCCCAAAGCCAGATGTTGGCTGGTAGGGGAAAAGGCCATTGCCTGCCAAGGGCCATCACATTCCGAAAGGGTGGAAAATGAGCCTTGGGCCAGGATTCCTGGTTGTCCCAAATGGTCAAGGCGGGCGATCTCGTTAGTGCCTTTTTTTCGAATGAGGACACGGCTCGGAACAGGATCCAAAGCCTTTGCTCCATCACGCCCGGTTAGCCAGGTGTGCCCAGGGCAAGGTCCCGTTGCCAAGGGGTCCATGGTGCCAATGATCCACTCGCCGTTGGCTGTCCCCGTCACGGCCTGCACGGTTTCCAAGGGCCAATCCGATCCCCAGACCATTTTCGGCGTACCCTTGGGAAGGGAGCGTATTTCCACCTCCGGACCAAAATGCGAGGCGATTGCCAATTCCGAACCATCGTCCGAAAGGGCAAGGGAAGTGATCCGGTCCACGGTGGCTTCAAAGACCGAGGCAAGCCCCCATTGCCCATAAAGGGATCGATGAAAACCAAGAATGCGGCTTCCACCGGCGAGGGGGGGCCGCTGTTCGGCAAGCCAAATCCAATCTCCATTGGTGGTGCAAGTCAAAGCGGTACAAGGGGGTGTTGGAGGGGTGCCATCACCTTTGGTTTGGATTTGCCAAAAACGGACAAAGCCATCGACCGGTCGATGGATAAGCTGATGCGTTTGGGGATCAAGGAACAGATCATCCCGAACCCATCCTGGATCGGCAGCATCACGGATCCCTGTTTTTTGTTCTGCATTCAGATCCCTTGTGGGGATAATGGAAATGCGGCGTGCCGTATCCGCACAAGCAAGCAATTGACTATCCGGTGACACGGCCAGGATTTTTGCCGGGGCATCGAGTTCCCTCGGGACGCCCAAAAGGTTCCAATGGCTGGTTTCCCATGGATGGAGATAGGCGGAATCGTCCGCAGAAACAAATCCGGCCACCCTCTCCACGATTTTGCCGTTGCCGGGAATAATTGGTGGTTGTCCCAGCCAGGCCATTGAGGTTACCTGTCCCATATGGCTATTCAGGAGAATCCGGGGTTGTTTTGTGATTATATCCCAAACACGAACGGTTTGATCCCACGAGGAAGAAAACAGGGTTTTTCCTTGTTCCCCACCCCAACATAGCCCGGTAATCGGTCCTTTGTGGGAAGAACCCTGATTGGGGTGGCAAATCGTTTGAGGGACCCCGCCCGGGCCAATGATCAAAATGGTTCGGTCCTCACCTCCTACCGCAATAAAACTACCATCGGGAGAAATGGCCAAAGCTACAACGGACCCATGGGTGATGGCCGATAGCCTTTCGGGTTTTTTTTGCCCATGGAACAGGTCCCAAAGCAACAAACTCCCATCATCATGGCCGGTTACCAACCTTCCCGGGTGCCAGGGTTGTTGGCCTTGGCCCAAAGCGATGGCAGTAATCCAGCTAGGACAAGGACGAGACCATAATCGTTTACCCTCGGGTAACTGGTAGGCAGTCAGTTCATCCGACCCACAGAATCCCCTTTTCCAAAGGGGATCGAGGGCCCACAGCAACCCTGGGTTATCAAGATTGGTTTGGAATTTGGGGGTGGGAAAAAGCCCATAACCGGGGCCGACAGGATTCGGATGGGTCTCCCAAATGCAAAACTTGCCCCCTTCCTCGGCGGTCCAAAGAGTCAACGGGTCAGCAAAAACGAGGGCTAAAATCTCGGCACGGCAACGCGGATCTTCCGGATTGCAAAGGCGTTTTTGCAGCGGGCCAGGATCGCCTATTGGTAAATCTTGCGACAAATCGGGTTTCATCATTTTGCCCAAGGGGTTTCCAATGGAGGCACGGGCACTTTCCTAACCGATGCCTTCCTGATAGGTTACGGGTGGCAATCATTATCTGGACAATCTTGTCCAGATAATGATTGAACTTTGGACTCAGTCATGATATAGTACAAATGGGCAAACCTCAGGATGCAAATTGCCCGGTTCCCACGGAGATGACGCCATGACGATTGCGTCTCTGCAAACTCCCACTTTGGGCGGCGAACACGACTTTATTAATTGGATCAAATCACGAAGTTCCCCTTCAAAACGCATGTTGCTCGGACCAGGCGATGATGCCGCCATTGTCGAGTGGGGTATCCACCAAGCCGATTGTGTCATCACCACCGATATGTTACTCGAAGGAAGTTGCTTTCGTTTGGCCGAAGCTGGCCCCATTCGTGTGGGCCGAAAGTCCATGGCGGTCAACCTGAGCGATATTGCCGCCATGGCTGCCAAACCGATTGCCGCTGTCGTTAGCATTGGCCTTCCCAGGCAGGGTGGTCGCCATTTGGCCGAAAGACTTTTTCGGGGCATGGAGGAGGTAGCATCGTTATTTGGGGTACCCATTGTAGGCGGGGATACCAACTCCTGGAAAGGCCCTTTGGTCATTAGTGTTACTATCCTTGGCGAGGTTACCGAGAGGGGACCTGTGCGCCGGGATGGTGCCCGCCCGGGGGATTGGCTTCTCACCACAGGTGCACTTGGGGGGAGCATCCTTGGCAAACATCTCGATTTCTTGCCACGCATTCCCGAGGCCCTTGAAATCCACCGGTTGGCCCCCATTCATGCCATGATGGATATTAGTGATGGTTTGGCCCGCGACCTCCACCAAATTTGCCGCGCCAGCCGCTGTGGTGCCGTCCTTCACGGGCCCTCCGTTCCCCTCACCTTTGAGGCCCAAAAGTTGGCCCTTGAAACCGGAAAATCTGCCTTGGATCATGCCCTTTCGGACGGTGAGGATTTTGAACTCCTTATCGCCATGCCCGAAAAATCCGCCCAAACGCTCATGGCAATCCAGCCTTTGGAAGGGGTTCTCCTCCACAAAATCGGTCACATCATAGAGGAAGGCGTCTGGCTTGATCCCGGTAATGGTGAAGATTTTGAACCTTTGGGTCCTCTGGGCTTTGACCACACTCTCGAATAGGATTCCTATTCCACCCGCCCAATCCCACCTATGGATCCAATTCAATATGCGGACATTTGCCCTTTGGATCGCCCTTGGTTTGGGTTGGTCCCAAGCTGTTGCCGAGGATTGGCCCCAATGGCGCGGGCCCAGGCTGGATGGATCATCCCAGGAAACCTCCCTACCCATAAATTGGTCCGTGTCAAAGCAGGTGGCCTGGAAAACAGCCCTCCCAGGAAAGGGCCATTCTTCCCCCATTGCTTTGGGAAATCGCCTCTTTGTTACCTCTTGTATAGAGGAAACAGGCGAAAGGTTGATCCTCTGTTTGAATCGGAAATCCGGGGCCATCCTTTGGCAAAAATCTCCCCTGAAATCCAAACTCGAACCCATCCACCCTCTCAATAGTTTTGCCTCGGCCACCCCAGCCTCCGATGGCAACCTTCTATTCACTACTTTTCTGGACTATCCCAACATGAGGGTCTTTTGCCACGACCTTGATGGCAACCTTCGCTGGGAGGCAACGCCAGGCACCCTCCTTTCCAAACACGGCTTTTGCAGTTCACCAATTCTCTTCAAAGACACCATCATCCTCAACGGGGATCAGGATGCTTCTGGTTACCTGGTGGCCCTCGAAAAAAGTACGGGCAAGGTCCTTTGGCGCATTGAAAGACCAAACAAAACCCGCAGTTACTGCACCCCCTTGCTACTACCCGATCCGAAAGACCCTTCGATCACCCAACTGGTATTGTCAGGAAGCAAATGTGTTGCTGGATATGATGCGGCCACAGGCAAACAGCTTTGGATGCACAATGGCCCAACCGAGCAATATGTCGCCAGTTTGGTACACACCGAAGGGATCCTCTTTTTGACCACCGGTTTTCCCGAATACCACCTTATGGGGATACGAGCCGATAGCCGGGGCGACATCACCGCAACCGATAGGGTGGCGTGGCACATTCCCCATTCCGTTAACGGACCCAAAGGGGCAAGCTATGTTCCTTCCCCTATTGCCACTAAAGACCTGTTTTTTGTCGTTTCCGATCCGGGCTGGTTGGGTTGTATCGAAGCCCAATCGGGTAGGCGACTTTGGATGAATCGACTGGGAAAGCATCACAGTGCCTCGCCCATAATCGTCGATGGTAAAATCTACCTCCCCGATGATGAGGGTAACACCTGGGTTGTGGAAGCCGGCCGCGATTTCAAGGTTTTGGCCAAGAACACCCTTCCCGACAAGTTCTTTGCCTCACCGATCGTCTCGGATCGTCATTTTTATTTGCGTGGTCTAGAATACCTTTGGTCCGTTGGCCCCTGATTCCATTTCCCCCTGGGAACTCACCTATCATGCCATTCCTTGCCTGGTTTGCACCCTTGGTCCTATTGACTGGACAAAGTCCCGTCACTTTGCGGGAATTTCTATACGAAAAAGCTCCCTTTCCCGAGTGCCATGCTTCTACAATCCTTGAGGTTCCCGGTGGGTTCCTGGCAGCCCTGTTTGGAGGGACACATGAAAATAATCCCGATGTGGGTATCTGGGTCCTGCGCCAGGAAAAAAAAGTTTGGTCACCACCAATCGAGGTGGCAAATGGTTTACAGGAAGGAGGCAAGCGCTACCCCTGTTGGAATCCAATCCTGTGCCGTGTTCCCGGAAAGGTTGTCCTCTTTTACAAAGTTGGCCCTTCCCCAAGTACCTGGTGGGGAGAGCATAAGGTTTCTACGGACGAGGGCAAAACCTGGTCCAAGGCAACCCGATTGCCCAATGGTTTTCTGGGCCCGGTAAAAAACAAACCGATTACCTTGCCCAATGGGGATTTGCTTTGTCCATCAAGCACAGAAACCCCTGTAAA
The DNA here is from genome assembly GCA_005808665.1 of Planctomycetia bacterium. GTDB lineage: Bacteria > Planctomycetota > Planctomycetia > Gemmatales > Gemmataceae > SYLG01. The sequence continues at coordinate 23,020 of SYLG01000152.1, forward strand.
ACCAAGCCATTGGCGAGTACACTTTGAAAGGGTTGATACCGCACTTACAACCTGGTCACGGATAGTGCCATCCGCGGGGAACCCACCTATCGACGCCATTCAGCCCAGTATTCTCACCTTGGGGAGTGGAAAATACCTTGCCCTGGGCCGGTCCCGCCAGAAACAATTGTTCATGACCCGTTCCAATGATGGGGGCAATTCCTGGACGCCTATTTCCCTTTTGGAGGTTCCAAATCCCAACTCGGGAACCGATGCCATTACCCTGAAAGATGGGCGGCACCTCCTTGTTTACAACCCGGTTTCCAAAGGAAGAACGCCACTTTCGGTTGCACTTTCCACCGATGGATTGCAATGGAAAAAAGTATTGGACTTTGAAACCGAACCTGGGGAATTCAGCTATCCGGCGGTCATTCAAGCCACGGATGGCAAGGTCCATATTGTTTATACCTGGAAACGCAAAACCATCGCCCATGTCGAGTTGGATTGTGCTTCCATTCGCTAATTCCTTTTGCCAACCCTCTTTTTAAGGAACGCCCCAATGGCAGACGAAATCCCGGTAAAGAAAGAATCCTCCATCGAAAATTGGGTAGGGCTTATGGTCGTGTTTTCCGCAACCTTTATGGCTATTGCCAATGTCAAAGACAATAACATTGTCCAAAAGATGCAGCAAAAACAGGTGGAACACAACGACAATTGGAGCTGGTTCCAGGCACGCAATATCAGGGCCTCGGTTTATGAGGCAACCGCCGACGAATTGTCAGTGGCCTGGCCAGGAGAGACTGCCGAAAACCAGAAAAAGCGCCAGGACATCTCCGCGAAATATGCGGCCATGGCCAAATCCCAGGAAAAGAAAATGGACGCCCAAAAAGAGGCGGCAGAGGCTGCCACCACAGAGTACGATGCCCTCAATTCGGAGGATGACAAGTTTGATATGTGTGATGCCCTGCTTGCCCTATCCTTGGCTCTCATGGGGATTACCGCCTTGACCAAACGGTGGGTATTGTTCTTTGTGGCTGTTATCCCCATGGGTTTGGGGACCTACATTGGGATCGCAGGATTTGTTGGCTTCCATCCCAACCTCCCTTTCCTCGATTACCTCATCCAACTTCTTTCCTAAGGACGGGCTTGGGACCGAAGCACCCTTTGGATCCTCATCATCCAAAAAGTCATGGGACAGGCCTTTGGCAAAAGTGGCCAGCCGCCTTTCGAAAAGCCTCCGGTAGGCACTTGGGGCCTTGGCCCTGGCCTCAAGGGCGATCCGGGTAGCCTCCTCAAAGTCGCCCGTGGCAGCGACGGCGACCGCATAAGTATCAAGGATCCCAAAATCCAGGCCGTCGGTTAAATCCACCGCTTTTTGGGCCAGTTCCCGGGCAAGGCCTGGATTCCGGAGGGATTCCCTGGGACAGACAGCCAATGTCCATCCCTGATTGTTCAAAATCCGGGGCATGGACGGGTCCAGATGGAGGGCGTGGAATCCATCCTCAAGGGCGTCTTCATGCAAGCCTACCCGATTCAGGATCTGGGCCCTTTTGAGAAGGCCCTGGATATCATCGGGCCAATTTTTCAGAAACCGGTCCAGGTCAATGAGTGCCAAAGGGTAATTGTCGGTTAGGACGGCAATATCCGCCCGGGCCATTCGGGCTTCGCCCATTTCCGGGAACCTTTGAATCACCTGGGAGGTTTCGTCCAAAGCCTCCGGAATGCGGCCCAATAGGGCAAGGTTGGATGCCAGGGAAAGTTTGGCGTGGGCATTGTCCTCAAAGGTGTCAACAAACTGCCTCCATGACTCCACCGCTCCCTTAAAATTCCCGCCTGTTTGTTTGGCCATGGCCAGATTATGGAGAAAACCCGGTTGGTTGGGTGCCAATTGATGGGCCAATTCAAAATCAGCGACCGCTCCCTGAACATCCCCGGAGTTGGCTCTCGTGGCCCCACGGACGGCAAGAAAGCCAGGGTTTTCTGGTTCAAGGACAATGGCCCGCTCTATATCCTCCAAGGCGCCCGCATTTTCACCGCATTCGTTTCGGGATTGGCTCCTGGCAACAAGGGCCAGGACAAAATCGGGATGATTCCCAAGGATGCTGTCATACAGGACAAGAGCACCTTCCTTGTCACCCCTTATGGCCTTGACCCGTGACATCCCCATTTGCAAATGAGGATCGCCAGGGTTCTTGGCTAACCCCGTTTCGAAATGGACAAAAGCCTCTTCGAAACGGCCTTGGTCAGCCAAAGCGTTGGCAAGGTTTGACCGACAGGCAGTATCCTCCGGATCGGCCTCAACCAAATGACCGAAATCCAGACATGCTTCCTTGTATTCCCCAGCCTGGGAACGAATCAGCCCCCGGTTAAACCGGCTTTTCCCCATGGTTGGATCAAGCTCAATGGCCTTGTCGAGATGATGCAATCCCTCGGCCGGGTTTCCAAGAGCCCATTGGGAGGTTCCGTAAACATGATGGACAATAGCCGATCCGGGCTTATCGTCCACGAGGGTAGCTATTGCTTCGATGGCCTCCGCATGGCGATTGAGGCGAAGCAATATCTCGCCAAAAAGGATGCGCAAAGGATTGGATGCGGGAAAGTCCTTGAGTCCCACTTTTAAACTTTCAAGGGCCGCCTCATCCTGACCCATCTTGTGAAGGGAATAGGCTTCATTTAGCCTGAGGTTGGCACGAGGCATTGGGGCAATGCTCAACACCAGGCGGATATCAATCAATGCCTCTTCGTATTGTCCCAAATGAATAAGTTCCTGGGACCGCTCGCTTAGAACCATTGGCGAATTGGGCTCGATTTTCAGGGCGGCCTCAAAGCACTCCATCGCCTTGGCCTTTTCCCCTTGGGAAAAAAATGCCTTGGCCTGCCCACACCTTGCCCGAATGTTTGCCGGGTCCGCTTTCAGGGCCATCGCAAAATGGACCAATGCCTCCAAGGGTTGGCCTAGGGACAAGTGGGTTTCCCCTATGTCGCATCGAATCCCCCCATGGGCAGGAACAAGCGCAAGGGCTTTTTCATAGGCATTGAGGGCATCCTGATAACGCCCAAGGTTACCCAGGCAAACGGCCAGGTGGGAATGTATTTCGTGCCTATCAGGCTCCAATCGGGAGGCCTCGTTGAGAGCATCCACAGCTTTATCCATATCCAACCGAAGCATATGGGTAAGTCCCAGACCCACATGGGCAGATGCCAGGTCAGGTTGCAATTCCAGGGCCTTTTGAAACTCCAAAAGGGCAACCTCGGTTTCGTCCAAGCGAACCAGGGTTCGGCCAAACCGGACCCTGGCTTCCGCATTTTCCGGTTGGAGGGTCAACATTTCCTCTGCCCTTCGTCGCATCCCTCGCCGGATACCCTCATCCAGCGATGTAGTCCCTTCAAGGGGGCCAAGTTTGCGCACCGATTCCATCACGGTTTCTACCAACATGGGCCGCCTGCCCTGAACCCATTGGGTGCATTTGTCCAATACCTCGCGCCAAGCTGGGTCAATCTCCTCTTTGCGTGAGGTCAATGGATAGGGGGAACCAGTGAGAGCATACCAACCGAGCAAGCCAAACGAATAAATGTCCATGGGTGGACCAAACCACGAGGTTCCTTTGGGTCGCCCCGATGCCTCGGGAGCCAAAAAAGGAATGCGCCTGGCGGCCGAACGACCCAGGCGGGTAGCCGTTTGGGATTCATGGTTGGCCATAAGGGCATGGATAAGGGTGCGTTTTGGGGCTTCGCCAGAATCAATAAGTAGGGCGGGAAGGTCCGGGTCGTTGTTCGTTACGATGACATGGTTTGGGCAAATCGCCCGGTGGATCATGCCCCGGGCATGAAGATCCCTCAAGGCGGAAAGGATGGTCCAGGCAATGGGAAACCATTCTTCCCTGGAAAGCGGACCTCCTTGGCTAACGCGTTTATAAAGGCTTTCCCCGCTGATAAAGGGTCTAAGCCAAAAAACCCCACTATCGGTGGCAAGGATTGCCATCGCTTCGGGTTCGGGAAGCTCAAGGGCGGGATGTTCAACCTCCCTTAAAAAGGCTCTTTCCCTTGCCCTTTGTAACTCCAGGGTATCAAGAGCCGAATCATAGGAAGCCTTCAGGACAAGGGCACGGCCCGTGGATTTCTCCCGGCAAAGCCACGAGGAACCGGAAAAACCCGATCCCAAAAGGGATATAAAATCATAATTTGAAAATGCCTCCCCTCCGAGGGTGCGAAGGGCTTCAAGGGCAACATCTTCCTTGCCCTGGTCCAGCGACACTCCCAATATTTCAAGCTTGAGCTGGGTTGAGTCATCCGTTGGGGCCAAAATGGGTTCCGGGGGAGGGTCCTCACCTTCGGCGGGGATGTTGCTCACACCCGGTGCCATTTCCTTGGCCAAGGTGTGCAGGTCTTCAAGGGCCCCGTCAAGGTCACCACATACCGCCCGAACCCTGGCCATGGCATGGGAAAGGGCGGGGAGTTTCCGCCTTTGGTCCGTGGGAAGTTCTTCAAACTGTTTCAGGAGTTCACGGGCAGGCTCGCGGTCTCCCTCGCGGCGAAGGGTAAAGGGATCCTGGGCCCTAAGCCGGTGGGGTTCAAGACCATGGCGGCGGTCAAATCGGTCCAGGGCATCGTACAAGTGGGTATGAGCCTGGCCTAGGCCGTGTCGTTCCCGAATTCTGTCCAATAACAAAGTGATCGTCTCCTTGCCCTGCCCGGGATCCTGTCCAAAGAGGCACACCCCGGGGCCATCACAAATGTGGTGGCACCTCATAGATTTTAGGAGACCACACTCCTTTGGAGCCCCAATTTGGGGAGTTTCCCATGTGCATTTCCCTGAATCGACCGATTGGCTCCCTGTTTGGCCCCGTTTTCTGCCTTTTTCTGGGTCTTGTGATGGCCCCAAGAGGGTTGGGCCAGGATTCCGGGAAAAACCCGCCCGCCCCGCCTTCCCCGTTCGTTATAAAGTGGCATGGGCAGTCCTTTTTTGAAATCACCACTCCCAAGGGGGTCAGAATTGTCCTGGATCCTCACGCCATTGAGGCTTATGGCCGAAAGACCATGGAGGCGGATTTGGTCCTCCTTAGCCACCTCCATACCGATCACACCCGACTCGAACCGGTTACCAACAAAGCCCAAGCCAAGGTGCTAAACGGCTTGAGACCCTCCATGCAGCAAGGCCGGGGGCCGGATTTCAACCCTGTCCAAGAAGCATTCAAGGATTTCAACATTAGGACGGTTTCGCTCTATCACGACTCGATGGCAGGGATGCATCGGGGTCGAAACGCTGCCTGGGTCCTTACGGTAGAAGGGCTGAATATCGTCCATTTGGGTGATCTTGGCCACAAATTGACCAGGGATCAATTGCGCCAAATCGGGCCGGTCGATGTGTTGATGATTCCGGTGGGAGGGGTTTACACCATCAATGGCCTCGATGCCCGGGAAGTTGTGGATCAGATCAAACCCAAAAGGTTTATTTTCCCCATGCACCATGCGACCAGGGTATATGAAGACCTGCTTGGCCCCGAAGAATTCCTTGAGGATTTTCCCAAAGATCAGGTCAAAAAATTGTTGGTGAACAAGTTTGAGTTTCGGGCCTCCGACCCCATTCCAAAGGTCCCCTTGGTGGTGATGCCCAATTTTGAATAGTTTGATTGGATCTCTTGGCCCATCCTTGAAGAACTCTTTTGACCCAAGTCCCTGCGGCCGAAATGGGGCGATCTTCAATCAGGGTACAAGTCAAATGAGCCAATCATTTCAAACCGTGTATGTTTGCCATCAGGTTAGGGAGGTTGAGCGCCTTCACAACGATTTGTTCACCGATACTGTGCGACATCTGTCCATTCATGACCAACTTGACCGACAATCGAACCGAATTGTCGAAGGACATAAAGCTGGCGACCGTGCGGTGGTCACGCATATCACCTGCTGGCATCCCGCCCTAGTCGGCCACTCTGCGGACGAAATCATGGCCGGGGATTTCACCCTGGACGATGCCAGGCTAACTATAGCCAGGGAACACGGCTTCGCCGACTGGACCGATGTGGAGTCACGAGGAGTCAATCCGCCCGATCCGGCCTTCGAGTTAGCGGTGGACACTTTGCTCCGTGGCGATGTCGAAATGCTGCGGAGCCTCCTTGCAATTGACCCTTCCCTGGTTCACCAAAGATCGGGTTTCGGTCATCGATCCACTCTGTTGCACTATGTGGGGTCGAACGGGGTCGAGACTTATCGCCAGCGGGTTCCGATGAACCTCGCCGAGGTCACCCGACTGTTGTTGGAAGCGGGAGCTGATGTAAACGCCACTGCAGGTATGTATGGGGGTGGTTCGACGACACTTGGCCTCCTGGTTACTAGCGACCATCCCGCCAAGGCAGGCGTGACCGGAGAGGTCAAAAAGGTGCTGATAGCCTTTGGGGCAAAGGGAGATTGAACCTGTAATCAAGGAAGTGCAGGCTTCCTGAATTGCCCCCTTTCACGAAAAACGATAACGCATTCAAGTCTTTAGATCGTCCAGAAACTCGGACCCTGGCTCTACCCCCGTGACCAGCAAATGATCCCTTGCCCGTGTGCAGGCGACATAAAGAAGGTGCCGTTCTGTGTCATAGACCTCTTGCAAATCAGCTTCATCACCGACAGTTTCGATCCTGTCCTGCATCGGGATGATTTCATCATCGCAGGCCATCACCACAACGGCGCGAAACTCAAGCCCCTTGGCGTTATGCATTGTGCTAATAGCCATGGACCCAGTAACGGTTTCCACATGGTCATCCAGTACCTGATACGCAAGGCAGGCTTTGTTGGAAACTGCAATGGCTCGGTCTTTTTGGGCAAAAGTTCGCACAAAAAGCCCGATTTCCTCAGGCAAAACCCCCGATTGAATTCTTTCTTTCAGCCAGGAAGCAACCGTTTCCTGTTCCTCCTGTTTGTCCTTTAGAACACGAATGGTGGGAGGCGGTCCATTGAATACGGAAACAGCATCGCTTCGTTTCTCGGTATTGCCATCCGCATCACTGATTTCGGGCCCGAGCAGCCGATCGGCCTGCATTCGGATTTGGTGCGAGGTTCGATAATTGATCCGAAGCGTTCGGGACCGTCCTCGGATATCCACGCCTAGGCCTTTCCACGAGAAGGGTTGCTGGAATATCCGTTGGCCAAGATCGCCCGCAAAGAAAAGTGCATCCGGCCGGTTCGCACCCAAGGCGGCAAAGAAGCGCAAATGGGAAATGCCAAGGTCCTGGGCTTCATCCACGACTGCAAAATCAAATGCCGGTTGTTTGCCTTTGGCCATTACAGAAGCCAGACGGGTGAACATTCCGGCCTGGGTCGTAAGGTTTTTTTGGGCCAGCCCCTTCCGGACCTGCTCAAAAATAGACCAGAGCACGACACGCTGCGTCTCCGCTAGTCTGGTCTTTCGGCCCAGGCGGCTTACATCGCGATACGCTTCCCATGTCTCCAACTGCCAGGCATCAACCACTTGTTCCCATTCGGTGAGCAGAAAATACAGGCTGAACTTGTGACCACCCACTGCCTTTGAAGAAACGGTGATCTCCTCGCGCACCTTTTCGCGGTCAGCGAGCGTAATCGGCCCGTAGTGCGATTGGTAGAGACTTTGCCCAATGGCGTTGAGCGACAGGACATCCATGCGCTCCGCCAGCCGTGGCTCGCTGCCTATGAGGCATTTCAGTTTGGTGTGCAATGCACTCGCCAGGGTGTCGGAGAAGGTGGTGAGCAACACCCGGGCGGTCGGGTGGGTGCGCGCCAGAAAGGCGGCTCGGTGCAGTGCCACGATGGTCTTCCCGGTGCCTGCCGAACCCGAGACCCGTGCTGGCCCGGTGTAATGGCGTTCCACCCCCTGGCGCTGCTCGGGGTGCAGAAAGACGGTCCATTTCTCCCAGGGAAAATCGAGTGCCGCCTTCAACTCATCCCCATTGGCCATCACGCGGAAGCGGCGCTTGGCGTCTGGGTGATCGAAGGGATTGGTAATCGGGGTCGGTGGTTTGGCTACCCTGGGTTGGCCGCCCGTAGCAATTTCCAGCAACGCTTCTGCGGCTTCTGCGGGAAGCCGGTCGGTAAGTTGCAACAGGCTGTCTTCATCAACCTTCCGAACCTCGGTCAACCACTCCAAAGGTATGCCATAGCCAAGCAGTTCTTCGTCTGACTTGTCCGCAAACAGAATCGGCTTGGCTGGCGCAGGCATCAGGGTTTGCACATAGACCGGGACCAGAACCTCGGTCACCTTTTCGCGGATTTCGACCAACTGGGCAGCTCCGGTCGTCGGATGGGTCTCCAATTTGCGCCGTTCGGCCCAGTCATAGGCTTTGTCGTGGTGATCGGCATAGCACAGCAAAAAGCTGTTGGGCGTCTTGTGAACGATGATCCGGATATCGCTGTTCGCCCGTGCTGACCAAAAATTTTTGTCCTTTGATTTGTCGATCCGGTGCAGACACAAACCCTTTGATGCCTGGTTCACCTGCAGGTCAAACGCCGAGGTCTTGACGGCCTTCTGCTCCTCCCCGGTCAAGCGTGCAAGGCTGGCGGTAAAAGTATCGGCAATGCGAAATTCCATGATGTTAGACCCTGAAAACCTTCATCACCTCATCTCCCAGATGATTGATGACTTTTACCGCGATGCGGCCACTTTTTGGCTTCCCGAACGGCCTTGAAGTGTCGCTGTGAAGCGTTGCCCAGGCCTCGGCGTTGATTTCGGCTTTCAGCGTCGTCTTGAGTGCCGAATAGGGGTCGTTTGCACCAAGGAAGTAGGCGTGCCGAACGAAGAAGCTCTCTTCGTTGTAGTCGGTGTCGAGGAAC